>CAMBPS010000091.1 GCA_945869675.1 Prosthecobacter debontii
CACCGAGCAGGCCGAGGACTTCTCCGCGGCGGAGCTGAAAGGAAAATTTGTCGAGCGCTTTCACCCCGTCGAACTCACGAGTGAGTTCACGGGCTTCCAAAATGACTTCGCGCGTGTCGTCGGGGGTGGACATGGGGGCCTAGAGTCCACGGAATGTCAGAAATTGCAACAGGCAGACGCGATTAGCCTAGATCCGGGAATGGAAGATCGTTGAGTTGCGCCAGGGCTTGGTTTCACAAGGCTTGTTCGACTCGAAGCGGCTGTGTCTTGGGTGACACCGCCCGAGAGGCGAAAAGCCTTGTGGAATCAATGACGGATGCAAATCGGCGGTCAGCCATTCCTGAATCTAGGATTAGCTCTGCCTTAACGTGGATCGAACCCCGCATGGCGCCCAAGTCAATCCAAGCTGCGCTTGGGAGCAGCAATACGCACCGCATTCCCGGTTCCGGTCTTGGCCACAGCAGGCAGCGTAAAACGCTGAACCTCGTAACCCGTGACATTGACGAGCAGATCCAGTTTAGGCAGAAACTCCCAAGTGGCGGCCACGCCGATCTGATCAGCGATCTGACGTGCTTCATGATAGGTCTGGAAGGCATCTGCCATGACTTGAAAGACAGCGACGCCATTTTCATCGGACTTCGCAGCACGCATGAGCCTCTGATAATTGGAAGTCTCGCTGCGCATTTGTTCCAGGGTCTCCCCACCGCCGGCCTTGGGTGTCAGCGCGAGTTGGACAAAAGAGATGCCAGGTTTAACACTGGATTTAAAGGAATACGAACTGCCGCTCATCATCGGGCTGACAGCAGCGCGCTCCAGGAGGGCTTGGAGCTTGAAGGCATCGTAAATCACCTTGGCCTGACTGCGATCCTTGATGTTGGGCATTTCGGCGAGGTCTTTGACAAAATAGTCCAAAATATCACGCGGCGCTGCCTTGACTGACACGACCTTGGCCCCCCAGGCAAAGGTAATCTTCGATCCGGACGATGTCGCCGTAATCACAGGCTTTGCGGGATCGGCGGATGGATCTAAAGCTGACCATTTGGAAAGATTCCCCTGCACCGCAGCGACGATGGCTTCGGCCACGACTGGCAAGGAACTGCGAGTGACGATGGAGAGATCTCCCATGGCAGCGAGAACTTGCTTGGTGGCAGGCACTTTTGCCACGGCCAGCGTTTGATAAGCCGTAGCAACCTGATCCATCTGAAACGTATTCACCAGACCAGCCATCTCCGGCCAGGCCTGCTGGGCCGCCTGTGGACTGCCTAGAATTTCCGTCAGCATTTTGGCAAAGGGGTCAATCTTGACGTCTTTGTATTCAAACTGACTCTTCACCTTATCCAGCCCTTCGAGAATGGGTTGGATAAAGGTCTTTTCATTGAGATACAAGACACCTTGCTTGGCGACAAGAACCCGGGTTTCATTGGGTTTCGCGGGAAACGGTCGCGGATTTGGCAGGCGAATGTAAGTGGGTGGTTCAGGCTTGTAGATGGGTGTTTGATCTAACAGAGCCTTGAGGCGCTCGACCTCGGCGATGAGCTTATCCACTTCGACTTTCTGGGTTGCACGCAGCTTTTTGGCTTCGGCCAATTGCTTGTGAAAGCTTTCCAGATCCATGAATTTCATCTGTGACTCAAGGCTAGTCGTATCAATGGTTTTTAGATCTTCGATCGCCTTCTTGAGTTTTTGTTCGGCGATCTTCTTATCCTCTTCAATCTGCTTTGGATCGGCTGGCGGCGGAGGCAGTTCCTTCACCACTTGCACCATTTTTTGATACTCCTCCACCGTGACGGGAGGAAGATCCGAGAGAATCTTTTTGACGGCACTGGCGATGCTGATGCCCACCATGACGAGCACGATGATCAGCACCCCGACGACATTCGTCATGGTGTCCATCAGAGCAACAAAGGGTAGCTCCTGCTCTTCATGTGGTTTGCGCTTGGCCATGAGGTGTGGTGACGTGGATTAGGCTGCGGGTTTGGCGGCGGCCGCAGAGGCTGGCGGCGGGGGAATTTTGCCACGGTATTTTTGAAAAAGTGCCAGGTCTAAAGCTCCCCTACCAGGAATGGGCAGCTTCCCGACACGCACCTTGTAGTCCCCTTCGGCGCGACCAGCGCCATTGTTAAAAGCAGCTTGGCCGTCGTCTCGAATCAAATAGAGGATCATGGCATTCTTGTCCTTGGCCACTTCGCTGAGAAAGTGATTGTAGGCGGCGTCTGCAACGACCACTTCAGCAGTAGCGCTAAGCCGATAGTCTTCTGTCCCCCAGGCTCCGAGGATTTTGAGAGCGCCTGTCGCGCATTCCACAAAATAGACCTTGGTGCTGTCCGGCATCCCTGAGCCGGAGGGCTGAACAATGACTGGCGGCACTCTTTTATCCGCTGGGATCTGACGTTTTTTGATCTCCTCAGCCAGCTCGGCGATGTTCTTTTTGCTGTCGTCCTGCTGTTTCTTTAAGCCATCGATTTCAGTCAGCAGATCATCGAGTTCCTTTTTCAATTTGGTGGCAATCTGTTGGTTCTGCTCCTTGAGCTCCTTGCTGGAATCCAGCAATTTTCGGAATCGAAGGTAACGCTGCTCTTTGTCCGTCATCTCCTCCTGGATCTTATTGAGTTCAGCCAGTTTTTCTTTGAGGAGCGCGTCCAGTTTTTCGCGATCGATCAGCTCCTGCTTCATGCGCTTGTGCTCCTGAGCCATCTGAATTTCTTCGGGAGTGCGCCCCTCTGTCTGCTGAGTCTGAGAAACACACAGCACCACGATGATCAAGACAAGCACCCCGATCAGTGAACAGAGGATATCCAAGAACGGAACGAGGAGAATCTCGTCCTTAGCGCCGTGACGTCTCTTAGCCATGAAGGATCAGCGTGGGTGAATGGAAGGGGTTGAAAACGCGCCCTAATCGCGGCTGAACCAGCTTTTTTTCTTCACCTGATGAATCAGAATTTGCTGACTCCCGAGCTCCTTGAGCACGTTATTCAAACTCTGAATACCACTGGCCAGAGCGCGATTATATTCGCTGCTCTGTTTGATGGCGTCTGCTACGGATTGGGTGAAATCCTCACGCATGCGATTCACGGCCCGAGCAAACTCTGCATCCACACGCTCCTGATGAGCCGCCGCCCGCTTGTCGAGATTCTCGGCCTGCTCTTTGATTTTGGCGGAGAGGGCATTGAGATCCACGAGAAACTCTTTTTGCGAGTTAGCGACGGCTTTGACCAACACTTCCATGATGCCGTTGGTATCACCGCCAGCGAGGCTGCCGCCATCGTTGAGGCGAGGCAGGAGGACTTCATTGCAAAAGGAGTCGATGTCATTCAAGCAATCATCCTCGGACTTCATCATCCCGTTGAGCGGGAAATTCAGAGCAAGCGCAAAGACGAGCCCGAGCAAGGTCGCATCAAAGGCCGTGCCCAGACCCCCAGTCACGTTGCCAAGGGTGGCCGTGATTTCCTTCAAGTCGGCCATGCCAGCGAAATTCATGCCACTGATGGCGTGAGAAAGGCCGATCACCGTGCCGATGAATCCGAGAATGGGAATGGCCCAAAGGAAGGCTTTCAGTAGGGCGTAACTGCCGCCGATCCTCATGCTGTCGATGTCCGACTGACTGGAAAGCATGTTCGTCACATCACCGACATTTTGTTTCACTTCAAAGAGCTCGAGGGCTTTCCGAATGCGATTCACCATCATGCTATCACGCAGACTCACTGGCAGCTTGTAGAGATTATCGATAAAGGTCCCCACATTTTCCGCATTGATCTCCGCGCCCATCTCCCAGGGCAATACGTCAAGCAGCAGTGCTTTGCGCTGATGGCGAAGTTTTTGATACTTCAAGTAAAGGATCGCCACGGCCCACGTGAAGAAGAGCGTATTCGTAAAGCTCACCAGCATGTGCTTAAAGAACAGGGACGCGATCCACTGCATGGCCGTGAAATTTGCCGCTGCCACCTCAGGCCCCGCCTTGAAGGGAAACAGGAAACCAATCACCACGAGGAAGATCACAAACCCGATGCCGAAACTGTGGAGCGGATTTGGATTTGTTGGGTCTTTCTCTTCCCATCCGCCTCGAGAGGCTCCCTGCGCGGGTTCTGCCGACGGGGCAAACGTGGGCTGAATCGGTTGATCGATGCCTGCGATGTCGCCATCTCTTCCCCAAGCGTCTGCTGCTGGAACGCCACTAGGCGGAGGCAGGTCCGGCTCCAAATCCAAGGGCACAGAAATCTTGCCATTGCAACCAGGACAACGGACCATTTTCCCAGCCATCTCGGGCTCGAGCTTCAACGGCATTTCACAAGTAGGGCACTTAAATTTCACGGTGAATGGATTTTCCTAATGGGGGTTCGTGTTGTTGGCAGGTGCGTGGTTCGACTTGAAAGCTTGATTCAATCAAACTGTCATCGCGCCTGCAAGCCTGTTCATTGCATTCATACGGCATTTAAGGCTGTTTGTTGGAATGCTGGATAAGAATGACGGAATAATCCAAAGGGAGACTGATGAAAATGGAGTCTTGATTCGCCACGACCTGATCCTATTCTGGTTGATCTATGAAGACCTGCCTCCTGACCCTACTGCTGATCTCTGCCGCCAGTCTTGAACTGCGCGCCAACCCTGAAATCCCACGCTCAGTCGCTCAAAGCTTTGGTGAGGCTGTGGCAAGTGGCATTCTTTTGATCAAAGGAACCGCCACGACAGGGGAACCCTCAGATTGGGTGGCCTTTTCTCGAGATGCCTTTCGGCCTGAGGAGATCCTTCGCATTTCTGTGAAAATGGAAGGCAGCATGTGGAAGGCGGCAGCTTCTGGTGCCGGATCCAAAGTCCTTTCCCCGGCTCCATCCCGCAAGCTCGACTTCTCGCAAGTGCGTCAGCGTAGTGCGGATGCCCGTGTTGTGGCTGCCAAAGCAGCGGCTCTAGCCCAAACAACCTTTGCGACCGTCGATTATCAATTGGCCTCCAATGAAGACACCGGCTCACCCGAATGGGGACTGGCCCTGAAAGATGAGACAGGTCACGAAGTCGGTTTCTGTGTCGTTTCGGCGGCTACTGGCGCACTGGTTTTCCAGGACTGGACTCCGCGCTTTGCCTCGGCCCCATCTTTGGCAGAAAGTGAAGGTGAACGAGCCGCAAAAAACGTCAAACGCGCTGCCCGCAAAGCCTGGAACTGGACCGACAAAGCGCGCACCGAAACCAAAGGTTTCTTCCGCGAACTCTTTCGCAGAAATTGAGTTTCAGCCAAAGAAAATCAGCCCGCCAATAAAGGATACCCCCTTGGCGGGCTTTTTGCTCCCTCAGTGTTCAAGGCCAAAAGACGGTTTTAAGCCTTGACGCCCACTCTCTAGACAAGCATTACTGCCCGCCTACGTCCGCAGTCCAACGACTGTCCATGACTTCATTCCCCTATCTCTATGATCAGAGTCTCTCTCCCGAAAAATATCGTGCTGTCCATCGCCCTCCTGACGATGCCGATCCTCAGCTCCCATGCCCAGCTTTCGCTGAATCTCCCAACTGCAGGCCGCAAGATTGTCAATCAGGTAGATATCAATTTCAAGGGCACCGCAACCATGGATCCAAACCGGATCCGCGCTCAAATGTCCACTCGTGTCGGCGAGCCGTATTCTGAAGAAGCGGTCGAAAAAGATATCCGCACACTCTACGCAACGGGGGCCGTCGAAAATGTCGACATTCAGCAGGTTGATGTTGGCAATAACGTTCGTGTCATTGTCACCATCTCTGGTCGCGGCGGTATCGGCGAAATCAGCTTTCTGGGCAATGCTGCCTTCGATAACGACAAGCTCCGTAAAGACATCGAAGTGAAAGTGGGTGATCCAGTGGATGACGCAAAGCTGACCACAGCCCAGCAAAAAATCCGTGAGGTCTACGAAAAGAAAGGCTTTTCCGACGTTGCCGTCACCTATGATGTCACCCCCTCTTCCAAAGAAGGCTTTACCAATGTTCTCTTCAAAATTGATGAAGGTGGTCGAGGCATCATTGATGACATTCGTTTTGAAGGCAATAATGCCATCAGCGCACGCAAGCTGAAATCCAAACTCAAGACCAAGGAAAAGACCTTCTACCGTCTCTTTGGCAAGGCTGGTAAGCTCGACAATCAAACCGTCCAAGAGGACGTCAAGACCATCGAGCAGGCTTTCCAGGATGAAGGCTATGTTTACGTGAAAGTCAGCTACCGCCGCGAGCCGGTCAGCGACAAAAAAATCGCTCTCATTTTTGAAGTTTATGAAGGTGGTAAATTTGACGTCGCCTCTGTCGATCTCCAAGGCATCACCGTCTTTACCAAAGACGAACTCACCCCAGCCATCCGCACCGAACCCGGATTTTCCTATTCCGGCTCAGACGTGCGCGGTGATGAAAAAATGATCCAAGATTACTATGGCTCACGCGGCTACGCCGATGCTAGAATCGACACCCAACTCAGTGATGCAGGCCCAGGCAAGCTACACGTCGCCTTCGTCGTCACGGAAGGCAGCAAATCCTTCATCCGCAAAGTCAACATCAGCGGAAACATCAAGACCCAAGACGAAGTCATTCGCCGTGAGTTGCCTTTCTCACCTGGGGATGAACTCAACACCGTGAAACTGGAAACAGCGCAGACAACTCTCGATAACTTGAATTACTTCGAAGGTAAAACTGATGCCAACCCGCTGACCATTCGCCCTGTTCCGACAGAAGTGATCGGCTTTAAAGACGTCGAGGTAAACGTCACTGAAAAACCCACAGGTTCGGTGAACTTCGGTGCAGGCTTCAGTTCGATTGATAGCCTCGTCGGTTTTGTCACCGTGACGCAGACGAACTTCGACATCTCCGACTGGGGAGACTTCCGCGGTGCTGGTCAGCGCTTCAATATGAATCTCCGCTACGGCACACGCACCTCCACCTTTGACATGAACTGGACAGAGCCGTGGTTCCTGGGTCAAAAACTTGCCCTCACAACCCATCTGTTTTACCAAAACCTCAATTACCTCTCCAACCGTTTCCAACAAATCAATGTGGGAGCCTCTGCCGGACTTCGTAAACCCATCGGTCAGAACTCATATCTCGAAGCCACCTACACCCTCCAACAGATTGCTTTGGACGTCGATCAAGGCAGCAGTGATGACTCAACGATGTTGCTGAGGAACGAGGATGGCGACTACATCCAAAGCAAACTGGATCTGACCTATGTGCATGACACTCGTGACAGCATCTTCATCACACGCAAGGGTCATAAGTTTGAAATTGGCGCCCTGCTTTCAGGACTCGGCGGCGACGTCAATGTTTATGGCGGGAACATCGGCGGTCAGCAGTTCTTCCACCTCCCAGGCGATACCATCCTGAGCTTCGAAGGAATGGCCCGCTTGGTTCAGGGCAGCACCGATAATAATGGTGCTTCCGGTTCCGGTGTCGATAACGGTGGCGTCCCGATCTTTGAACGTCTCTTTTTGGGCGGTGCCAACAATCTCCGTGGTTATGATTACCGTGACGTGGGTCCAAAGGACTCGACGGGAGAGGGTATCGGCGGCAATATGTCACTCTTTGGCAGTGTCGAATACACCTTCCCGGTCTTCGAAAAAGTGCGTGGCGCTATCTTCTGGGATGTCGGTATGATTTCTTCGGATGTGCAAGCAGACGAAAAGACAACAACGGTTAAAGGCAAGACTGTGAAAAACGGTGGCCCCATCATCGGTGACGGTGAGATCTACTCCAACGTTGGCTTTGGCGTCCGCATGTTCCTGCCGATTGGCCCTATTCGCCTCGACCTTGGCTTCCCGATGGTGAAGGACAAGTTCGTCGGTGACAGTCCGCGCTTTCAATTCAACATGGGCTACAAATTCTAGTCTTTAGATCGAACACATTCACCCCAACCCTACTCTCAGCATTCCCCTATGATTCGTCAATTCGCCCTCACCCTCCTCTCCATCATGGCTGTTTCGGCCAGCGCTGCCGACCTCAAATTTGGTGTCGTGGACATGTCCAAAGCTTTCTCTGACTTCCACAAAACCAAGGAAGCTGCCGAGAAATTCAAGGTCAATCTGGACAAAGCTCAAAAGGAAATGAATGACCGCTGGTCCGTTTATAAAAATCTAATGACGGACATGCAGAAGCTGAAAAAAGAAGCCAGCGATCCCATCATGACCCAAGATGCCCGTGCTAAAAAAGGCATGGAATTTGAAGAAAAAGGCAAAGAACTCCGCTCTTTGGAACAAGAAATCGGTGAAGCCCAAAACCGCCGTAACAGCCAGCTCAAACAAGAAGACATGAGCATCCGCAAAGGCATCTACGACGAAATTCTCGTCGTCGTTAAAGAAAAAGCTAAAAAGGATGGCTATGATTTCATCTTCGACAAATCTGGCATGAGCCTTTCCACCGTGCCTGTGCTTATCTATTACAAAGACGCTGTCGATGTCACTGACCTCATCATCGTTGAGCTCAATAAAAACGCTCCAGCTGCCTCTGCATCAACACCGGCTGCCGCGACTCAAGAAGAAAAGAAACCTTAATCTCCTTTCCCCGATCCATTTGAGGCACGCCGATCCTATCAGGCGTGCCTCTTCGTTTTCGCACATCATGAGCGCCACCATCAGCCATGCACGCCTCACCGAACTATTGGAAGGCCAACTCCTTCAGGGGGACCCCGAAGGAGTCATCACTGGCATGAACTCCATCAGTGAAGCAGTCGCTGGAGAAATCACCTTTCTGGGCAATCCCAGATACCTTACAGCCCTCAGAACCACCCAGGCAACAGCCGTCCTTGTCGGTCCAGAGTTTACCGAGTCCCTAGAAAACGTGGCCCTCATTCGAGTCGCCAACCCAACGCTGGCCTTTTCGAGTGTCATTCAGCACTTCCGACCTACACCACGCGCCTTCATTCCAGGAGTCCACCCTTCTGCGGTTGTCTCTCCCTTGGCTGTGTTTGCGCCTGAAAAAGTCTCCATTGGCCCCAACGTTGTCATCGAAGACCATGTCACCATCGGAGATGGAACCATCATCCACGCCGGTGCTTTCATCGGACATTCAGCCGTGATAGGAAACGACTGCGTCGTTCATACCAACGCCTCTATCAAAGACCGCTGCCGACTCGGAAATCGCGTCATCATTCACAGCAGCAGCGCGATAGGCACAGATGGCTTTGGCTACGAGTTCTCTCAAGGACGGCATCTCAAGATTGAACAGGTTGGCATTGTCCAGATCGACGACGATGTCGAAATCGGCTCCTGCACCACCATTGATCGAGCGCGCTTTGGCCGCACTTGGATTGGTGAGGGCTGTAAGATCGATAATCTTGTTCAAATTGGTCACAACGTCGTCCTAGGGAAGCATTGCATTATCGTCGCCCTTGTCGCCCTCGCTGGTAGCACGCGATTTGGGGACTATGTGACCATTGCAGGTCAGGTCGGTGTCGCTGGCCACCTGGAAATCGCCAGTAAGGTCACCTTACTCGCCAGAGCAGGTGTCACCAAAAACATCACCGAGCCTGGTTCCTATCTAGGCTTCCCCGCCAAACCCGCGATGGAAGGTCAGCGCATTGCTGCCGCACCCGCCAAGATCCCTCACATGCTTGCCCGCATCAAAGAACTCGAAAAAAGGCTGGCTGCGCTTGAAAGCAGGTGAATCTAATGTCCGAGTCTTTGGGTCATACCCAAAACGCCCGCAGATCCTGCGGGCGCTTACAAACTGTATTCGGCCATTCAGGCTAGATGTCGTCTTCGACCAGCTCAACGTTTTTACCGCCGATCTTTTCAAGGAATGACTTGGTGCCTTCTTGAGAGAACTTGGGATCGCGAGCTTCAATGCAAACAAAAAAACCGTCGTCGGAGAACTTAGGAAAGGTCTTTGCCGCAAACAATGGATGATTCAGACGTGGCAGTCCCATCAAGGCCAACAAACCAAAAAGTGTTGTGAAGGCCGAGAAGAGAATCGTCAGCTCAAACATCACTGGGAAGAATGCTGGGAGCGTCCAGATATCGGTCGGCTTAGCCTGAACCACCGTCGGGTAGGTTTCTGCCAGAGTCTGAAGGAACCCTAGTCCAATACTGGACCAAAAATTGGTCTGTGTGATTGTCTGGAGGGTGAAGGCAATGGTGGTGCCAGTAATGCCGCCACAAAAGACCAAGTAGGGCAACTTAGAGCGCTTCACCCCCATGGCATGATCCATACCGTGAATGGCAAAGGGGGAATGGACATCCCAGCGTTGGTAGCCCGCATCGCGGACATGTTCAGCGGCATGATAGAGGTCAGCCACGCTGTCAAATTCAGCTAGGAAACCATGAACGCGTTTGAGGGTAGTGCTCACAAAAATAGCGTGGGATAAAGAGTTAAGCGAGGACCTTGGGGACGTGACGGTCAGGATAATTCATGAGGTCTTCTTCCTGAATGCCGTCTTTGCCATGATCGTCATGGTGGGGATTTGATTGCGGCAAGACCCCCTTCACTTCACCAATCGCGATGACTGGAAGGAAACGAAGGAACAAGAGGAACAACATCATGAAGAAACCGAAGGTGCCAAGGAAGGTGACTTTATCGACCCAGGTAGCCTCATAAGTGCGCCATGAACCTGGCACCAAGAGACGTTCAAGGGTGGTGCCGATGATCACATAGCGTTCAAACCACATCCCCGCATTCACGCACATGCAAACAAACATCACGACCCAAAGATTATGACGGAAGGGACGATACCAGAACAATTGTGGAGCGAACACGTTGAAACCAAACATGAAGTAGTAAGCCCATACGGAAGGACCATAGAGACCACGTAACTGAAAGGTCTGAAGTTCATACTTGTTGGCACTGTAGTAGGCCATGAAGAACTCCATGCAGTAAGCATATCCAACGATCGTTCCTGTAAGAAGAATGATCTTGGCCATGTTGTCGATGTGCTTCGGAGTGATCAGATCACCCAAACCGTAGATCTTACTGACAGGAATCATTAGCGTGAGCACCATGGCGAAACCACCAAAGATAGCACCTGCAACGAAGTAAGGCGGGAAGATGGTTGTATGCCAACCGGGAACAACAGAGGTCGCGAAGTCGAAGGACACGACGGAGTGAACCGAAAGAACAAGGGGTGTGGAAAGAGCCGCCAAGAGCATGTAGGCCGTTTCATAATGGCTCCAATGACGGTTGGCTCCGCGCCAGCCGAGAGAGAAAATTCCATACATGGTTTTACGCAGACCAGGCTTGCAACGATCGCGCAAGGTCGCGAGGTCAGGCACTAAACCAAGGAACCAAAAGACTGCCGAGACTGAGAAGTAAGTGGACACGGCGAAGACGTCCCAGAGAAGGGGCGATTTGAAGTTTTGCCAAATTGCATTCGCGTTTGGAATCGGAGCCAAGAACCAAACCATCCAGACACGACCGACGTGGAAGGCCGGGAAAAGTCCGGCGCACATCACAGCAAAAATCGTCATGGCCTCTGCGGCACGGTTGACAGAGGTGCGCCATTTTTGTCGGGTCAGGAACAGGATGGCCGAAATCAAGGTGCCAGCGTGACCGATACCGATCCAGAACACGAAGTTCGTGATATCCCAAGCCCAAGCCACCGGTTGCTTTTGACCCCAAACACCGACACCGGTGCTGATGAGGTAAGCAAAGCAGAACACCATCACGCCGGTCAGAATGACAGATGGCACCATGAGCATCCACCAGAGCAAGGGCTGCTTATTTTCTACGATGCCGCAAACGCGGTTCGTGATCCATGAGTAGGAACGATTGTTCAGGACAAGTGGCTCACGATCCAAGATGCGAGGAGCACCAGTGTGAGTGTCTGAATGAGGAGCGATGGTCGTGGCTTCCATGAGTCCGGCTTAGATTTGGTGAGCACTCCAGGCAGCGATCTTCTCAGCGCCGGGCATAGCAGAATTAGGGTTGCGCAGGCGGGCTAGATAGCTCGTGCGGGGGCGTGTGCCGATGTATTTGAGGAGTTCGTAATTACGAGGAGAAGCCTTGGCCTTGACCACGCTACTTTGAGGGTCTGCGATGTCACCAAACACGATGGCTTCTGCAGGACAAGCCTGCTGGCAGGCGGTTTTGATGCTATCCGTGGGGACACGGAAGTTTTTAGAATCACGCTGCTTCTGCTTTTGAAGGATCTTGCCAGCTTCGAGGCGCTGCACACAATAGGTGCACTTCTCGATCACGCCGCGCATTCGAACAGTGACGTTAGGATTCTTTTGAAGTTGCAGGGACTCACGGACACCCGTTTTTTCTGGCGTCGAAAGAGGTCCGAGATAAAGCTCGTCCAGTGGGCGCTTGTTGTAATCGAACCAGTTGAAACGACGAGCCGTGTAAGGGCAGTTGTTGGCGCAGTAGCGCGTTCCAATGCAGCGATTGTAAGCCATTGCATTCAGACCTTCATTCGTATGAACAGTGGCGTTCACAGGGCAGACTGTTTCACAAGGAGCGGACTCACATTGCTGACAAGCGACGGGTTGCTGCACCATTTCCGCATTTTCAAGCTGCTCGGGCGTGGCGCTAATATCGACGTCATCTGCCTTGGCTTTACCTTCACCCCATTCGTTGGTAGCAAAGTAGCGGTCCATACGGATCCATTGCATCAAACGACCTTTGACGACCTGATCTTTGCCGACAATCGGGATGTTATTCTCACTCTGGCAAGCAATGACACAGGCCGTGCAGCCCATGCATTTGCTAAGGTCGATCGACATACCCCACTGATGGAGTTTCTCGTAGTTGAAGCCATCTGGATTGGTTTTTTCGTCGAACTTGCCGACCTGCCCTTTGTAGAGCGATATATTCTGTGGGATATGGCTGTCCATCCCGGTTTTCACCACAAAATCCGGGGTCTTAGCGAAAGTCTCAAGAGTGGCCTCACGGTAAAGCGCGCGACCTTCCATGGTGTTATGATCCTGAGTGATCGCTAACTGATATGTCTCAGAAAGAACTTCAATCGTGGCACCAGGCAACACAAACTCAGTGGCGCTCTGACGCAGCTTGTAGGCATCAAAACCACGTCCTTTGTTATCTTCACCCGAACCGACAAATCCAAGGCCAGGCTGACCGTAGCCAAGAGGAATGGTAATGGAGTTTGAGACATGGCCAGGCGCCTCAATGGCAGGAAGGATAAGCTCAGAGCCGTTGACCTTCACTTTGACGAGTTGGCCAATCTTCAGGCCCAATCGGCGAAAGGTGACACTGCCGATCCAAGCGGCGTTATCCCAAGTGAGTTTGGTGATTGGGTCTGGGGCTTCCTGAAGCCAAGCATTGTTGGTGAATCGCCCATCAAATACACCTGCATCTGGAGTCAGCACCACTTCCAAGGAACTATCCGTCAGAGGAGCAGCCACTTTGGCTTTAGCAACCATAGCCGCTACAGCGCCCGTATTGATCACGCCCGTAGCTTTGAGATAACTGGAGCCTTTCAGGAAACCATCCCGAACAGTGAAGTTCCATTTCACTTCGTCCAGACCCCCTGCGATGATTGCAAAAGTGTCACGGACAGCCTGATAAGAAGGATCTTCAGGCGTCGCCGCAACTGCATCTGACTTGGTCATTTCAGCAGGACCCAATTTCTTGCGACCCAGCAAAGCCAAAAGAACTTCGTTTTCGCTGGCTCCGTTATAAAGCGGTTGGATCATCGGCTGGACGATGGAAAAGCAACCATCAGCGGCACGCACGTCGCCCCAAGATTCGAGGTAATTAGCAGCTGGGATATGTAACATCGCAGCTTTAGCCGTCGTGTTAGGTAGCATTCCGAGATGCACTACTTTGACGCCTTTGCTCTTAATGGCTGTGGCAACGCTCGCCGGAGCATCGTAAAGGAGACTTGACCCAGTCAGTGAGACAAGCGTCTTGACTGATCCAGAGGAAAGAGCTGCCTCTAACTCAGCAGAAGAACCGAGGACAGCCTCAGCACCACCTTGAAGAAGTTCTATAGCCGTACCGTAAGCACCAAGGGCATTATTGATCGCAGCGACCAAGGCATGAACTTCAGCGCCATAACGTGAGCCGGCCAGAACGACTGATTTTCCTTTATGATCGACAAGGTCACGGACAGCCGGAGCTAACCACTCCCTTAAAGTGGCAGGAGCGGCATCTGCCAGAGCTTTTGCTTCTTTGATGTTCAAAAGATCAGCGACGACAGCGGCAGCCGAGGCAATCAAGCTAGCGGCAAGCGGCTTGCGATGATCCGCCATACCACCTGTGACCGTGTAACGATTTTCCAAGGAGTAGAGACGGTTCATTTCTCCACCGGGGGTATCGATCCCACGTTGATTGGTGAAGTGTTTGATTGCCTCACCCGCAACTGGATCAAGGCCCAAGAAATCGCAATCCAAACTGAGAATTCGCAAGGCTTTGCTGAAACGCACAAAAGTTTTCACCCCAGCGCCCAAGACTTCTTGATTCGCACTTTGTTGACCTTCATTGCCAGTCGCTTCGTAGCCAAAGAGCTGTACCTGAGGGTAGGTCACCTTCAATTCACCCAGAAGGCGATGAAGCGTCGGTGAAGATGTGTGACCTACCACGACAGCCAATGAGGCGCCTGAGTCCTTTTTGGCGTCGGCTGTAACTGCTTCCAGAGCTTTGTTGGCACCTCCCCAAGTCGATTTTTTACCATCAATGAGTGGATGCTGAGAGCGCTCGGGATCGTACAGATTGAGAACCGATGCCTGAGCAAAACTGTCCAAACCACCGGCAAGAGGATGCAATGGATTACCTGCCAAATGAGTTGGACGGCCTTCATGCGTCGTGACGACCATTGGCACAGCACCAGTTGCGGTCGGCATAGCCGTTGCATAGAGCAGCGGTTTCCCTGGAATAATCCACTCAACATGCTGCGTGTAAGGCAGAATGTTCGTCAAGGGACGACGGCAGGCAGCGAGACCCATCATCGCAGTTGAAGCGCCCATGAGCTTCAGGAAGTCACGACGCGAGTTCGCGCGCTCTTCCTCATTTAGGGTGTCACCCGCGGGAAACTCCACACCGAGTTTATTGAGAAATTCTGAGCGGCTCTCCAATTCATCAGCGCTGCGCCAGTAGCGTTTGCCGGTTTGGGTCTCCTCAGGGTGCTGCCAAATGCGTTTCATGTCAGATTTATAAAAGGGCTCAGGTTTTAGCGATGGCAGGCTGTGCAGGAATCAGGCGGCTGCACCTGCCAGTGTTTCTTGAGCTGCGTACCCACTTCGAGTTGGGTCACCTTCTTGCCAAAAGTGGTATCAGCTAATGCGAGTAAATCTTCGAGGCCATTCGCAGTTTTTCCCTCACCGATGACGCTTGCGATCTCATCGGCTTTCACACCTTTACCCAGCAGACTCTGGTAAAAAGCACTGCGATCAAGCTGCTCTGGCTTGTAATTCAGATTGGTCACTTGATCCAATGGGCGCAGATTCTTCTCTGGATTACGATGGCAATCAAGACACCAGCCCATGGACTGAGGCTCAGCGTGCTTCACCACTTCCATTTCATTGATCTGACCATGGCAATTTTGGCAGGAGATACCACGATTTAAGTGTGCACTATGATTGAAATAAACGTAGTCAGGCGCTTTGTGAACTTTCACCCATTCGATGGGCTTACCAGTCTCATTGGCCTTGATCACCTTCTCCAGTTTTGGGCTGGCAGACTTGATATTACCTTTACCTGGTCCATGACAATTATAGCAGGTTTGATTGGTCGGCACGTTCGCATGGCTAGAGTTCTCGACAAACGAGTGGCAGTAGCGGCAGTCGAGACCGAGCTGGCCAGCATGCACTTTGTGTGAGAATGGCACAGGCTGAGTTGGTTCATAGCCAACCCGTGTGTATTTAGGCGTGAAATAATACGGCACCGCCAAGCTGGCGCCGAAAACGATGAACCCAGCCGCAACGGCTAGCTTCAAAGGCAGCCAATTGGTCCAGCGCGGAAAGAAGTTACCCATAATGTGTCAGTTTCAGGGCTTGTGAAATTTTTCACAAGCAGGCTTCAGAATAGAATTCGATCTAGTTTTTGCAAGGCTGGAAATCAAAAAGTCATTCTTTTTTATTCTGTGCATCGTTTGCGCGATTTCACTCTATCAACCGTCCCAACAATAAGAAACCACTCGCTGCATCTCTTCCATGCGAGCGAGTGGTTCAATCAAGGGAGAACTTACCTTGAATCCATCAAGGATTCGGTTCTAAAACGACCTGGCCGCTCAGCACGGTAGAAGTTTTGATTGTTTGACCAGGCTGAGGGAGCTGCGGCACCAGAACAAAGCCGGCTGCTTTCCATTCATTTGGGGAGATTTCTGCCATAACACCTTGGTAAGTCAGGTTACGAATCAATTCTTTCCTTGAGTTCAGGACATCCACTTTACCATTGAAGGATCC
>CAMBPS010000092.1 GCA_945869675.1 Prosthecobacter debontii
GTTGAGTTTGCCGCTCAGTATGGCACACAGGCAGCCACAGATTTAGCCGACTTTGCTAGTCGTGTCGATGCGGCTACGATTGCAGTGCCAACCATCTACCATCGTCCAGTGGCTGAGCCATTGATGGAACGTGGGATTCACGTTCTGGTGGAAAAACCCATCTCGGAAAGTTACAGCGAAGCTCAGGCCATGATCGCGCTGGCTCAGGCAAAAAATGTGATCCTGCAAGTGGGCCATATCGAGCGATTTAATCCTGTCTTACGTCAACTCGAGGCGCGCATGAATCAGCCGCGTTTCATTGAGGCGCATCGCCTGTCACCTTTCCCGAATCGTAGCATGGACATTGGTGTCGTGCTGGATGTGATGATTCACGACATTGAGATTGTTTTGCACCTAGTGAAGTCGCCCTTGATCCAAATTGATGCCGTTGGTATTCCGGTTTTAACCAAACGCGAAGACATCGCCAATGCCCGATTGAAGTTTGCCAACGGTTGCATCGCAAACATCACCGCCAGCCGGATTAGTCCGGAAAAGATGCGTAAAATCCGGGTCTTTCAATCCGAGAGCTATCTAAGTTTGGATTACCAGGAGCAAAGCGGCTGGATTTATCGCAAAGACGGCATGCAGATCATTCGCGAAGAAGTTGAAGTCGAAAAAGATGAGCCATTGAAGTTGGAAATCGCCGCTTTTGTCGAGTGCGCCCGTCAGGGTAAGCGACCCGTTGTCAGCGGGCAGGAAGGCGCGGAGGCCGTGCGCATTGCGCTTGAAATCACCGACCAGATCGAAAAGAACGCTGCCATGGCAGGCTAGGTTGGGGAGGCTGGAGTTTACAGTGGTTGACTGCTGTTGAGAATGGATTGTCTAACCACCAAGAATAGCCTTCGTAACTTCAGTGAAAAAGGCGAGACGCCTACCCTTCGCAAACTACTGTAATCAATCGTCAACCATCGTAAACAACCGCAAACGGCTCCCAATCCCATCATGCACTTTCACATCATCGCTGGCGAAATTAGTGGGGATACCCATGCCGCCGGTCTTATCCTTGAGCTGAAACGTCAGACGACTACAGATACGAAATTTACTGGTTATGGTGGTCCGAAAATGGTCTTGGCAGGTGGTCAGGGCATTTTTGATTGGGTGGAGACAGCAGGCGTTGTCGGTCTTTGGGAGGTGCTAAAAATGTACTCCTACTTCAAAAAGAAACTGAAGGCCACAGTGACTCAAGTTCTGACCGAGCAGCCTGCAGCCGTTATCTTTGTGGATTACCCCGGTTTTAATCTGCGAGTAGCCAAAAGGTTGCGCGCTGGCGGTTATACTGGCAAACTTCTCTACTACATCAGCCCTCAGGTATGGGCTTGGAAAAAAGGTCGCGTCAAAACCATGGCTAAGGTTTTGGATCTCATGATCTGCATTTTTCCCTTCGAAAAAGACTTTTATCAAAAAAGTGGTTTGAGGACCGTGTTCAGCGGGCATCCCATGGTTGACCGTGTCAAGACGCTGAAGCGTAACTGGTCTCGTGAAAGCAACCTTGTGGGTTGGTTTCCAGGCAGTCGCATGAATGAGGTAAATCGTCTCTTTCCCATCATGTTGAAGGCCTCCAAAGACATTCTGTCGCGGGTGCCGAATGTTCGCTTTGCCGTCTCTGCTGCGAATGAAAATCTGGCCAATGAAATGCGTCACATGGCGGATGCAGCTGGCATGCCTGAAGCCAAGCGCTGGGTCGAGGTGGGAACCGTCTATGATCTTTTTCAACGCTGCCAAGCCGGTGCCGTGGCAAGCGGAACTGCCACACTTGAAGCTGCCTTTTTCGGGCTGCCTTATGTACTTATTTATCGGGTTAATGCTGTGACTTTTGTGGTGGCCAAGCTGGTCGTGCGGATTAAGAAAATCGGTATCATCAATGTACTGGCTCAGCGTGATGTCGTGCGAGAACTGGTTCAATCAGAGTTGAATGCTCATTCATTAGCGCTAGAGATGGTCAGCCTACTTACTCATACCGAGAAGAGGCAATCCTTGGAAAAAGATCTGGCTTCCATTGTGGCCACCCTCGGTGAGGGCGGCGCCTACACTCGTGCAGCCCAAGAAGTAATTGCTGCTTTGAGCTGATTGTGACTCTTTCGCTGCGTTTAGTAGCTTGCTTTCAGCTTATTTCTAGGGAGTCTGCAGCACCTCCAGCCAGCCACTCATGATCATCGAAATTGCCGATCACTTTCAGACGCCACTTCAACGTGGTGTGTTTCGCTATGCAGGAGCTTGGTTGGAAAAGACCTTGGGGTTGCGCGGTTTTGACGATATTTATCAAGGTGGTCATCGCTATTACGAAAGTTTACCGCCTGAGGATCGCACCTGTGGCGCCTTTTTTGACGGGGTCGTTCAGTCCGTCAATGCTAGCTGTGATCTGGATGAGCCTGCAGATTTTGAGTTTCCCAAGAGTGGGTCCCTCATCATCGTCGCCAATCATCCTTATGGCCTTGTCGATCCTTGTTTGCTGGCAAGCTATGCTGGAAAGTATAGGCGAGATTTGAAGGTCATGACCAACTCGATGCTCTCGGTCATGCCCGAGCTTAAGGAACATGGCATTTTGGTCAATCCCTTTGGGGGGGATGAGGCAGCAAAGAGCAATATTGCAGGCATGAAAATGGCCCTGAAGCACCTCAAGGCAGGGGGCTCCATGCTGATCTTTCCATCGGGTGAAGTGTCTGCTTACCATCTCGGTAAAGGTGTGGAAGAGGCTCCTTGGACCAGTCACTTAGGCTCACTCGTTCGCCGCACTCAGGCCACAGTTCTGCCTGTCTATTTCCCAGGTCGTAACAGTAATCTTTTTCATGCGGCGGGTTTGATTCATCCGCGTCTGCGCACTGGCATGATCCTGCGTGAATTTTGTCAGCAGCGCGGTTCATCTATCGAGATGCGTGTTGGCCTGCCAATCAGTTATGGAAAGCTGCGCAAATTTGATGATGATGAGGCTCTCACCAAGTTCCTGCGCATTCACACACTCGTCCTAGATAATCGCCGGAAACTAGGAGCTAAGCTGGAGGAGCCCACGCTTGCTCCTGAGGATAGTGAAATCATTGCCCACCGTGCAGCCTCTCATCACAGTCGCATTCTCAGTGAGGTTAATGCTTTACGAGAACGTGGTTGCGGTCTCGTAACTCAGGGTGAGCTCTCTGTTTACTCGGCGCACTCCCATGAAATCCCCGACACACTGCAAGAGATTGGTCGTCTGCGGGAAATCACCTTTCGCGAAGTCGGAGAGGGAACTGGCGAAGAGATCGATTTGGATTCCTTTGATCGCTATTACGAACATTTGTTTCTGTGGGACGAAAAGAATCAGCGTATTGCAGGTGCCTACCGTCTGGGGCGTGCTGACATCATTCTGCGCGAGTACGGTCCGAAAGGTTTGTACACGAACACACTGTTCATGTTTGAGAAGCCTTTCTTGGCCAATCTAGAGTCAGCTGTTGAGATGGGTCGAAGCTTCATCACCAAAGAATATCAAAGAAGCCTTGCAGCTCTTCCTTTGCTTTGGAAAGGCATCGCCCATTGGATGGTGCGGAATCCAGGTTACAAGAAGCTTTTTGGACCCGTGAGCATTAGCAAAGATTACGACAAGTTGAGTCGTAAAATGATGGTTGAGTTTCTTCAGGAAAACTGTCTGCATGAAGACTTAGCCAGCTTTGTGAAACCGCGCAATCCTTTCCGTTATCTTCGGGGCCGCAGGTTGATGCGCGAATTCATCAGCGCCGATCTTCAGGATGTCGATGACTGCTCTGCGTTGATTTCTAGTGTCGAAACTGACCGCAAAGGCTTCCCTGTTTTGTTGAAGCATTACCTGCGCCTGAATGGCACCATTTTAAGCTTCAATGTGGACAAGCAATTCTCCTCCGTCATCGATGGCCTCATTCTCGTTGACCTGACCGAGACCGATCCCAAACTTCTGGCAAAATACATGGGAGAGGAGAAGTGCCAAGCCTGGCTAGCTCGTCACAAGGTTTTTGAAAAATCAATTCCTCCTGCCAACGCTGAGTGAAGCCGCTTGATTCTAGAAGTGAAAAGGAAAGCCTGCTGCCTTGAGCCAGGGCTTTTCGTGAAACAGTCTCTTTCGCACGAGGCGCATGACTTGGGTTAAGCTCCGTTAGAGCTCAGTAAGACCGGTGCCAGCAGCGACAGCAGTCAATCAGCATGCTATCATCCCGTTTTTGGGCCAGCCCTGCCACTTGATCTCTGAAGGGATTGAGTTGCCCACACTCAGTTTCAGCGCCAATCATGACGCTATCTCATGCCTGTCCGACCTTCTTCCAAGCGCGTTACCTCTTCCAAAACGAGTTCATCTATCGAAATTCCGCCAAGCAATGCGCAGGTGCGCACTCTGGACAACGGTCTAGAGGTGATCATTCGGGAGGATCATCAGCATCCTCTAGTCAGTGTTCAGATTTGGGTGAAAGCAGGTAGCATCCATGAGGAAAAGTGGACGGGAGCTGGTCTGGCGCATTGCGTGGAGCACATGCTTTTTAAGGGGACCTGGAAGCGCTCACCTTCAGACATTTCGCAAGGGATTCAAAACCTTGGCGGTTATGTCAATGCTTACACCACCTTTAACCGCACCGTTTATTGGATCGATGGTCTGGCTGAGCATACGGAGGGTTATCTGGATATCCTCGCTGACATGGTGCGGAATTCGCGTTTTGATGCCGCTGAATTAGAGAAGGAGCAGGAAGTCATCCGCCGCGAGATGGCCATGGGCAATGATGATCCAAGTGGTGCTCTCCAGCATCTGGTGCAGTCCACTAGCTTCCGCCTCCATCCGCTCCGGCATCCGATCATTGGTCATCGAGCTGTATTTGATCAGGTCTCTCGGGACGATGTCTTCAGCTTTGTGCAGCGTCAATATGTGCCAAACAATTGCTTCATTGTGATTGCTGGCGCTGTTGATTCTGAGGCCACTTTTGCATCAGTGGAGCGGCTATTGGGCGATTGGCAGCGTCGGTCTTTTGAACCTATTCTGCTTCCTCTAGAGCCTAAGCAAGTAGGCACCCGAGTGACACATAAAAACTTTGCTACAGAACTCACGCATCTAGCGCTTGGTTGGCAGATTCCAGGTGATGGACATGAGGACAAGCCAGCTCTTGATGTGTTGGCTTTCCTGCTGGGTGCGGGACGCAGTTCGCGCTTGAATCAAGAACTGCGCGAGCGCCGCAGCATTGCCTATTCGACCTGGGCTGGAGCCTGGGGTGCTCAGGAATGTGGAGTTTTCAATACTGAAGTGGAGTGTGATCCCGCGAATGCAGAAGCATGTCATCAGTCCATGCTAGCTGTGGTGAAAGCCTTGCAGATCAAAGGTCCGACCAAAAACGAAGTGTCCAAAGCTGTTCGTGCCACGCTTAGTGGTCAACTGCGTACCCTTTCTAGCACGAAAGGCCAGGCAGCATCGCTAGGACATGGTTGGTTGGCCACGGGAAGTCTGGACTATTCCCAGCATTATCTGGCAAAGATCCGAGCTCTTACACCGAATGATATTCGTTTGGTTGCCCAAAAATATCTCCTGCAGGAAGCCTGTAGCATCGTTTCGGTCGGCCCGCCTCAGACGGTCAGTGTCAAGGCGACGGCGGCAGGAACGCAGCAAGAGCCCACTCAGCGGTTCATGTTGAAAAATGGACTGACCCTCCTAGTGCAGGAAAATAAGCGGTTGCCTTTAGTTTCTATCCGCAGCAGCTTCCTCGCCGGAGTCACGGCAGAGACAGAAGGCAATGCGGGTGTGACGCAGATCTCGGCAGCTCTTTTGCTCAAAGGGACCAAGTCCCGCACTTCGGCACAGATTGCTGGTGAGTTAGAGAATCGTGGGGGTTCTCTGCAATGCCATTCAGATGCCCATCGCTATGTTCTCGGTGCCGATGTCGTGCGTGGCGATGAGCCCCAGGCCTTTCATTTGATCGCTGATCTCATCTTACAACCTAGCCTACCTGCAGCTCAATTGGTCGAGGTGAAGAAACGCCAACTGGCCACTCTGCAAGAAGAAAAAGAAGATCCACTCACGGTCGCTATGCGTTGTGCACGCCGAGAGATCTTTACTGGTGAGTCTTTTGCTCGGACGGCTCTTGGTACAGAGACCTCCATCAAAGCGATTCAAGTCGCTGATTGCCGCAGGATGCTCAAAGAGTCACTGGTAGCCCAAAATGGCATTATTTCAGTCGTCGGTGATGTCAAATCTAGTGATGTGCTTCAATGTGTTGAGGCTAGTTTTGGCAAGATGGCTCGGGGTCAAAGGCGGCAGATTGCTCACTTCCCGGCCAACAAGAAGCGCAAACCTGTCAGTCATGCTCTGAAAATGGAAAAAGAGCAGGCCGTCCTCGTGATTGGCTTCCGCTCCGTGGGACTTCATGATCCTGGTAGCCTAGCACTGGCCTTGATTGATGAAGCTTGTAGCGACATGGGTAGCCGTCTGTTTAATCGTATCCGCGAAGAACTGGGCCTAGCCTACTATGTTGGAGCGCAGCAGTTCGCTGCACTTGGGGCAGGTGCCTTTTATTTCTATGTTGGAACCGATCCTAAAAAGATCGATTTAGCTCTTCAAGAGATGCTCACTCAGATTCAGGATCTTGCTAAAAATGGTCTTACCACTGCTGAATTACAACGGGCTAAGGTCGCTTGGAAATCCTCTTGGCTTCGATCTCAGCAGGGCAATGGGGGTCTCGCTGATGCGTATGGGTGGAATGAGATCAATGGCCAAGGCCACGACTATCTTCAAAAGCTTCCCGATCGAATGGCCGCCATCTCAGACAAGGATATCCGGCGAGTCGCCAAAACCTACCTCAGCAAAGACCTTGCCTACATCGTGCGGGTAGAACCAGAGAAGAAGTGATTCCGCATTCGACTTTTGTTACCTCGGCTCTAGCATTTCATCCATGTCCTCACGCCGCTCCTTCATCACCTCCGGTGCCGCTTTTTTGACGGGATGCCAGTTGGCTCCTACGCCCCCAATCATGCCCGGCGCCCCCGGCGGGCCTTTCATGCTTGGGATTGATGTTTTGGCCTCTCGCAACTTCGATCTTTTGCGGGGAAAACGTGTGGGATTGATCACCAATCATACGAGTGTGACCGGTCGCGGTGAGTTCACTCGAGTGGCAATGCAACGTGCTCTAGGACCCATGCTGAAAGCCCTTTATGCGCCTGAGCACGGAATCGACGGCAGTGTTGGTGCAGGCATTCATGTCAGCACTCGGCGTGATTCTGTTACGGGCCTGACGGTTTATTCTCTCTATGGTCCGACAAGGAAACCGACCCCACAGATGCTGGCTCCGATTGATGTTCTTGTGTTTGATCTTCAGGACATTGGCTGTCGCAGTTATACCTATATCAGCACCATGGCCGTCGCTATGGAAGCAGCTGCTGAGAACGGTAAAGGCTTTGTCGTCTTAGATCGTCCTAATCCCATGGGCGGATCGCGAATCGAAGGCCCGCCGCTAGAGTCGCGCTGGAAGTCCTTTGTGGGTCAAATCCCAGTGCCTTATGTTCATGGTATGACGGCTGGTGAGCTGGCCTTGATGACCGCTAGCAGCGGCTGGATCTCTTCGGTGCCTCAACTGAATGTGGCCAAAATGCAGGGTTGGTCACGGAGCATGACCTGGCAGGATACAGGTCTGCGCTGGTATCGCACCTCACCAAATATCCCGCATGCTACATCACCGCTGTATTATGTCGCGTCAGGCATTCTCGGCGGTGCCGCTTTGGTGGACATCGGTATCGGCACAGAAAATCCTTTTGGCTACGCGGGTGCGCTTGGTGTAGATCCACAGGCCATGTCCCAGGCTTGTCACAGTTTCGGCATGAGTGGTGTGAGCTTCACACCTTATTCCAAAAGGGGTTTCGGTGGTGTTCGACTCAGCATTCATCCTCGGGCACAGGTCGATCTAACCGCACTAGACGTGATGATGTTAGATTCACTGAATCGACTCAGCAACGGTCGAGTTCTCGGTAAAATGAGTGGGGACAAATTGAATCTGTTCCACAAAGTTTATGGCAGTGAGTCTCTCTACTCCAACCTTCGCCGTGGTGTGTCTGCAAGTCGCATCGTCGCTGGCTGGAGTGACTTTACCAACTCCTTCCGTCGTTCACGCCAAAGGCATTTGTTGTATGCTTAGTCTCATTGATTCGCCTTCTTTTGGTGGCCTAGTAGCGTGTTAGATGCTAGATTTACTTCTGCCGGACTTTTCTGTTCGGGTTAGCGGATCCACTTAGCCCTCCTTATTATGCTCCTCTACATAAGTCGTCTCTTTGTTGAATTTGGCCCTTTTGAGGCCAATGAAATCCAAAGCTTCATTCAGCGTGGTCTACTCAGTGAGACCGACTACTTGCGTGTTCAGGGTAAAGAGGACTGGATTAACATCTCTGACTGGACTCCACCCTTCACCTACCAACCCACGCAGATGACTCCTGCTAAGAAAGCATCACCTCAACCAACCTCATCTAAAACTGCTACTTCTAAGGCGACCCCAAAAGCGGCTGCTAAAAAAACGCTTGTTAAAAAAGCAGCTGCAAAAAAGGCTTCCGCCAAAAAAGTGTCTACAAAGAAAGCTCACTGAGAGCCTGCCCTGCATTGGGTTTTGGAATCTCGGCTTTGTGCTTGAGTTAGAACATCTGAAAGAATCCACCATGGGCAGACGGCTATTAGGCTCCATGCGTGCTATCATCAACAGCTTCGTTCTTGCCCTTTCTCTCAGTTCTCTAGCCTTAGCCGCAGACTTTGCGGACGTCATTATTTACGGCGGCACCTCAGGCGGTATTACGGCAGCCATCCAGACTGCACGCATGGGAAAGACGGCTATCTTGATTGAGCCCACAAAGTTCCTTGGTGGCCTCACCACAGGTGGTCTTGGTGCCACCGATATAGGCAATAAAAAAGCCATCAGTGGCCTATCCCGTGAGTTCTACGCCAAGGTGTTTCAATATTACCGTGACCCTAGCAAGTGGACGCGGCAAACTCGAGATGCCTATTTTGCGGCCAAACCGCACGGTAATACTGGGAGCGAAGACACCATGTGGACTTTTGAGCCTCATGCTGCCACCGAGATTTATGATGCCATGTTGAAGGAAGTGGCAGAGAAGGTGACCGTCGTTTTCAGTGAGCGCCTGGATCTCAACAAAGGTGTCGTTAAAGAGGGCCATTGCATCACCCAGATTCGCATGGAAAGTGGTCGCAGCTTCAGCGGCCCTATGTTTATCGATGCTACCTATGAGGGCGATCTCATGGCTAAAGCTGGTGTCAGCTACACCGTGGGACGTGAGGCCAATGCCATGTATGGCGAGCAAATCAATGGTGTTCAGGCCATGCGCAGTGTCAGCCACCAATTCACTCAAAAAGTGGACCCCTACGTTAAGTCAGGCGATCCCAGCAGTGGTCTTCTTCCTGGTATTGAAAAAAGCCCTGGTGACGAGGCCGCGGGCGATCGCAAAGTGCAGGCTTATAACTTTCGCATGTGCACTACCGATGTGCCTGAAAACAGACTCGACTGGGTCAAGCCCGCTAACTATGAAGAGCGCTGGTTCGAACTCGCTCTGCGCAATGTCGAAGCAGGCGACTTGCGCATCTCTTGGGCACCCAGTCCCATGCCAAACCGCAAGACAGACACCAATAATAATTTTGCCATCAGCACCGACTTCATTGGTCAGAATTGGGACTACCCAGACGCCGATTATGCCACCCGTGCCCGCATTTGGCAGGCGCATGAAGACTGGCAAAAAGGCCTCATGTGGACCTATGCCAATCATCCTCGAGTTCCAGAAAAAATCCGCAACGCTTTCCGAAAATTTGGTTTGGCCAAGGATGAATTCATGGATAATGGCCACTGGCCACGCCAGCTTTATGTCCGCGAAGCCCGCCGCATGGTCTCCGATTATGTCATGACGGAAAAGAATTGCCGCCGTCTCGAAATCGTCCCCGACAGTGTCGGCATGGGGGCTTACAATATGGATTCTCACAACATCCAGCGCTACGTCACAGCAGAGGGCTACGTTCGCAACGAGGGAGATGTCCAGATTGGCAGCCGTCCTTATCCTATCAGCTACCGCAGCATCCGTCCGCGAGAGTCAGAATGCAGCAATCTCCTCGTGCCCATCTGCCTGAGCGCCAGCCACATTGCCTATGGGAGCATTCGCATGGAACCTGTGTTCATGGTCCTAGGCCAAAGTGCTGCCACGGCCGCCGTGCAGGCTATTGAGCAAAATGTCAGCCTTCAGTCTATCGACTCCGCTAAGCTCAAAGCCCGTCTATTGGTAGATCACCAAATGCTCGACTTCGAATCACCTCCTGCACCGGCCGTCCGCTCCATTCAGAAAGCCGACCTGCCTGGTATCATCGTCGATGACAGTGAGGCTCAACTTACCGGCTTCGACTCTCAAGGCCACACAACCCCAGGCTTCATTGGCAGTGGCTATCGGCATGATGGCGGCGTTGGTGATGGCCAGCAAAAAGCCCGGTTCATTCTGGCACTACCTGTAAAAGGCCGTTATCAAGTCTCCATTGCCTACAGTGCTTTAGCAAACCGTGCTAGCAATGTTCCGGTCACTATCCATCATGCCGAAGGCGATAGCCAAGTTATCGTCGATCAAAAGCAAAAGCCAAAGGGGCAAAACAACCTTCATTGGTTAGGCACCTTCACCTTCAGCGCTGGCACAAGCAACTGGGTCGAGATGAGTAACAACAACACTGATGGCCACGTCATCATCGACGCTGTCCAGTTCCTGGAAGTGAGGTAATCTGACTGGAAAGTTTTAGGCAGCAACCTACGGCCAACTCTCAATCGAACTCATAAAGACCACCCATGATCTTTACCTTGGGTGGTTGCTGTTGTTCTTCAAACTTGAGGTAGGCGGGTTGGAGCATTTTCCAGAAGGCGTGATGGGTATCTTCTTCGGCGGACTCCAGTCTCTCGGGTGTAAGGCGGAATGGGAACACATGGGTGGGGACTTGGGCTTGGCCCTGTGCAAGCGCGGCTTGGATGATGAGGTAGATTTCTTCGATGCAGGGGTCAGTCATGGCTAGGCAGCCGATGCTGACATCGCTACCATGAATCATGATATAACTTCCGCTGCTGCCATGATGGAGGTCGTAGGCATTAGGATAGCCGATGTTCATGGCCAAATGATAATTGCTGGCAGGATTGAGCTGCTGGGGGGTAATTGAATAAAAACCTTCGGGGACCTGACGGTCACCTTCCATTAACTTTGGTCCTAGCTGACCCGAGGCAGCGGCGATGGGGTAGTTGCGGAAGAGTCGCCAACTGTGATCGGAAGATTGCAACCAAAGTTCAAGTTCGTGGCTTTCTTTGAAGGCTCGAAGATAGGCGTGCGCCCCTAGTTCCAGGCCATCTTTTTGAAGCTCTTTCTGAAGGGCAGGTTGCACACGCTGGTTGAGGTCTGTTAGGCGATCCTCGTTGGGTAGTTTTTTCCAAGCGCTCGGGTCGGGTGGTGTGGGGTAGGGGAGTGAAAGTGGTGTCATCTTGGCAGTGTATGAGTTGAGGTCGGGCAGGGCTATGCAGTCAGCACAGCCTGTGGAGCTACTGCGCAGGAACCAAAAGCCTACCCAAGCGAGGAGGCTGACAAGGCAGAGGAATAGAACAATTTTGGCCATGAGAGGTTAGACGATTAGGAAACGGCTTAGATTCGAGGGTTTGATGACACGCAAGACATGGAGCCCGTGCATGGAGAGTGGTAAGAAAAGCCTATTCACTCAATGTCTGACAGACGAACAATAAAGCTAAAGGTTCAATGGGAAAGAGGGTTTGAATCCTCAATCCAGATCAAGTCCCCAAAATCTTTCCGGTCCTTGCAGTCGGAGCAACCTCGGGCGAGAGGCAAGGACATGTCTGCTCCTATATTTCCCCAATCGTTCGGCCCCTGGCTTGTGCGCGTTCCTGAGATTTTCGAAGGAGTGGCGGTGGATATTTTGGGGCAAATGGGTGCTGAGTCTCATACACGACTTGGGCAGGACTATTATTTGATTAAAAAGGGTATAGCTGCAAGCATTCAGGAGTCGGAGGTGGCCAAGTTTGCGCGATGGAATCTGCCGATAGAGCATAGCTGGCCCTGCAATCCGCAGAGGATGGACGGCTTTATTGAGAAGTCTGCGCAGACGCTCTTGAAGAAATTTGGGGATCGGAAACCACAGGCCATTTTCATCGGTCAACTGAATGCGACATCGCCTGACAAATATTACAAGAGTCTGGCTTCCAACCTGCGCGGACGCGCGCTTCAAGTCTTCCCAAAGTTAAGAGTGGCGACTGTTGAAGAACAAGATCCTTTGGATGAGACGCTGTTTTGTCTGGTGGGTAAGGAGGGATTGTTCGCTGGGATGCAGACTCCTCGTGCTTCAAATGGACTCTACGCAGGTGGCAGTAAATACATTGATCAGGATTCGCCAGATACGATTAGCCGAGCTGGGGCTAAGATTGCAGAGGCTCTGCATTATCTTTTGCTACATCGACCAGCTTTAGCAAAAGGCAGTCACTGGGTAGAGCTCGGCGCCTGCCCAGGTGGTATGACTTCTGAATTATTGGCGCGTGATCAGCGCGTGACAGCGATTGACCGTGCTCCCTTGGATCGTCGGTTAGATGGGAGACCTGGGCTGAAGTTCATCCACGCAGATGTGGCGACATTTGCGCCAGACAAAGGAATCACTTTTGATGCGATCCTTTCTGATCTGAATGGCCCACCAGAGGAATCAATTGCTCATGTTATGCGGCTGACGCCCAATCTGCGGTCCAAGGGATTGGTGGTTTTTACCCTCAAGGTGCCAAAGATTGAGTCAGTAGATGGTCCTTGTGCGCTGTTTCGGAAGATCGTTAAGGTGGCGTCAGGGGCAGGTCTGAGGTTGTTTGCACAGACCCACCTGACCTACAATCGCCATGAATTTACGCTGTTCTTTGAGCGGCAGTAAAACCGGCGCTCACTTGAAGTGTTTTTTGCTGGCCTTAATGAACGGGGCGTATTCTTCCATGCGCATTTCGACGCGCTCACGGATGCTGCGCTCGCCGATTCCTTCATGCTTGGTGGCCACGAGGGCTTTGAGCAGGTCGATCAGAGCGCGAGTATCACTCATCATGACATACTCAGGCACGATGTTCTTTTTCTCGTCCAAATTGTGGTAATGGCCGAGTGGGACGGAGACGCCAGCCGAGCGGATGCCTGCGGCCTGCATCGCTGTGGCTTCACAGGCGCCGGCATCGAGCAGGCAACGCTGAACGCGGATGCCCTGTTCCTTAGCTGTGGTCATTAGAATGGCCGTGCCTTCATTGTCAAAAATAGAAAGACGATCTCCGACACGCACGATAGGGCCACCGCCCATGACTGCGCCATTCACAGGGCGACTGGTCTCGATGGATAGGAAGACGGCGTCTTTTCCAAAAGGCCATTTTTGAGCCACCTGCCAGGCACCCAGGAAGCCTACCTCTTCAGCGCGTGTAAAGGTGGCGTGGAAAGTTGTGCTTAGATTCAGTGTGGCCAACTCCCAGAAGGTGGCGATGATGATCGCGCAACCGACGAGGTCGTCACAGGCATTGGCTTCGATCTTTTCAAAGTCGATCTTCACGGGAAACTTCCATGTTGCGATGTCGCCAACAGGTTTGCCGCGCAGGCCTTTTTTGATGCCAGCCTCGACTTCAGGCTTTGCGACGCCACCAAGGAAGGTCCAATCGTTTTTGGCTTCAGGATTACGGACAAAGCCGGGGTGGTCCATGTGGGCTCCTAAAACCCAGGTCGGCTCACTTTTATTTTTGCCGTTTTTATAAGTCGCTAAAAGATTGCCAAACTTGTCCTGCTTGATTTTCACATGGGGACAATCTTTGAGAAGAGCCAGAATTTCGTTACGAACATGATATTCGTGGAACGGAGCCGTTGGCTGTTTCAATATACGCTTGAGAATGTTCGTGAGGTTGGGCACTGCCATGCACGCAACGTATCGACTTTTTAACAACTACCAACTGCCAACGTGAAGAACCTCCGATTTTTCTTTGAAACCGCCCTAGTCTCTGGGGCGGCCTGGATCATGCCTCTACTGCCGCGTTCTTTTATCATGAGTCTGGCTCGCAGGCTTGGATGGTTGGCTTGCCAGTTAGATTCCCGCGGGCGGCGAACCGCCCGTCAAAACTTGCGTGCAGCTCTGGGTAGCGATCTAAGTGAGAATGAAATTCGCCGCATCACGGTAGGCTCCTATCAAAACTTCGCCCGCACCTTTCTCGATCTCTTTTGGAGTCCGGCACTCACGCCGGAAAACTGGCAAAATCACGTCGGGATTGTCATGGACGATCCGGAGGCCGAGGCGAAAGCACGTGAGACAGGTGCTGTCTGGGTGACACCTCATTTTGGCAATTTTGAATTTGTCAGTCTTGTCTGGGGTTTTCGCGGCGTGCACTTCACCATGGTGACGCAGGATTTCAAAAACCCGGCTCTTACAGGCATATTTAAACGTCTCCGTCAGAGCTCTGGTCACACTGTGATCTCCCAAGAGAATGCCATGCTGAAACTCATGAAGGCCTTGAAACGCCAAGGTCATGCTGGATTGCTCACAGACCTTAACATTAAGCCGGGAAAATCTGCCACAGTCATCGAATGCTTTGGTATGAAGACCTGCGTTCCGACGCTGCATGTCGAGCTAGCCCGACGACTGGGCCTTTCCATCATCACCGGCGTCTGTCAGCCACTGGACGGTGGCCGTTATGAGGCTCACATTTACGAGGCCTACCAGCCGCAGCCAGATGAGGATGTTACGCAGTTGACCCAACGTGTTTGGGATCATTTTGAGAAAGCCATTCGCAAGAATCCCGAATGCTGGCTGTGGATGTATAAACACTGGCGCTACCTACCGACTGCTGAGCGTGACAAGCGTTATCCCGAGTATGCGAATTCAAGTCGGGCCTTCACGGATTTGATCGCCGAGCGAGCAAAGTCTAGCTTGTAGCTCGGCTGTCTGTCCGGCTTTGGAATGGCCTTAAGCCTGAATCAATGATTTGAGAACCGTATCGTAAAACCGCTGTGCCTGCTCCTGACCTACGTCATAGAAATCGGGCATTTGCTTTCCTGAAAATAAAGCCGGGCGATCATGCTCGGTCTCGGTAATGAGGACTTTTTTGCCATGCATGGCTGCGAGTCTGAGTTGGTATTGCAGAAGTTGCTTACCAGAAACTGGGATCATGCAGAGCCTCCATTTGAAGATCACCAAACAAGGCCTCTAGGTAATCCACCGCTGCTGTGGATTTAAACGGAGCAGGGTGGGAAGAACGAAGGGTAGTCGCGGTAAATTGCCTAAACTATGGCGTGCGGCTAATGAACGATTGTTGAAAACTCCAGGAGGTGACCACTTCACGAATCTTTTCTTGTTTGAGGCCAGCGGCATACAATCCAGCGGCAATGGCTCCTGATGAGGAACCATCGACGCTTGTGGGGCGAATTCTAAGCTCATGAAGACGTGCGAGAAACCCAGGTTGCGTGGCATAGCCCAGAAAGGAAGCTCCTAATGTAATAGCAAGGCGTGGTTTGCTCATGGCGGTGTTACCTTTTCCAGATCAACAATCACAGGCCGGACTTCGCTTACAAAGATCAATCCACCGATGAGGCCCCAGACAACGCCCATTAACCAGCCTACCAGAGAGGCTGAAATGGCCATGGATTGCGGAAGGCCAGTCAAAGAATGAATCAGTGTCTCAAAAGTCTTTTCCCGGACACCTAACCCGGAAACGGAGAAGGGTAATCCAGCCACTGCGTCCACAATGGGCATAGCAGCGAGAACCTCCATCACTGGCGCTGTGCCACCTACAGCGTAGATGGCGCAATAAAAGGAAAGGAAATGAAATATATACAGCACAATGGATAAAAGCGTGGCTAAGATCGAACCAAACCAATCTCTGCGCAGTGCATCGCATGCAGTGGTGAATTTTTTTAAAGGCGCATAACCCAGCATTCGAGGCCACTGTTTTTCACCCCAGTTATAGAGTCTTGGTGTGAATGAAATGGCGGAGACAATGACTAGCACTAAAGAACCAAGCATGAACAATTCAAAGCCTTCTAAGATGATTCTCACCTCTGAGCTAAGGGTGTTGAGTTGATTACTGAAAATGGAACGGCAGGTCAGAAAAAGCAGACTGAGTCCGACCGTGCCTAGCATATG
>CAMBPS010000093.1 GCA_945869675.1 Prosthecobacter debontii
GGTGCTGCGCAGTAAGGCTGCGAGGCTTTCGTGGATGTACTCGACCTTTTCGAGTCCTTGGGCTCTGCGGGCGAATTGAGTCTTCTTGAGGTTATTGGCGGCTCCTGGGCGAATGACGGAGACGATAGCGACAAGACGGTCGATGTCCCGCACATCGGCCATGCAGGCGAGGCTGGTCATGGCGGGGCTTTCGATGTGATGAACGCCGCGCGCATTGCCTGTCGCGATCATGTTCCAGACGCTAGAATCACTCCAGGGATCGATGATGCCTTCACGCGGTGGATTCTCCGTGCCGCCGAGCAGGCCGACTTCGAGGGAATGCAAATTTAAAGAGGGGACAACAGCCCTTGTGTCTCGCAGCACCGCGAGTCCGCCCTGCGCGAGGATGTCCAACTTAATGAGGCCGACGGCTTCGACGGAATCCATATCGAAGTGCGTGGTGGGCCAGCCTTTGCCGCTGATAAAGGTGGGCGTCAGGCTGCGGATGGGATCGCGTGAGAGCACGACGCCGCAGGGGTGCATCTTGGCGTAGCGGGGGAAGTCGTCGAGCATGCCGGCCATGAGTAAAGCGGTACGCAGTGGCTCTTCCTGCCAGGCGCTGTGGTCGCACTCGCGTGACGTGGCCACGGCGTCGGCAGCGTGGCGCGCATCGGTCCAAGGCATATGTTCAGTGAGGCGGCGGATTTCGTTTTCGGCGACGCCGAGCACTTTGGCGACATCACCGAATGCGCTGCGGGCCTGGAAAGTATGGAAGCCGCCGACAATGGCGGCGTGATCGGGGCCGTAGCGATTGAGAAGGAGTCGCACCACGTCGTCTTTGCGGTCATGAGCAAAGTCGATGTCGATATCCGGCAGCTTTTGCAGTGCCATGCGATCGCGATTGAGGAAGCGCTTAAAATACAGCTCGAATCGGATGGGACAGACGTTGCTGATGCCAAGAGCGTAGCATACGAGCGAGTCAGCGGCGCTACCACGGGTGATCCAGCTAATACCGATTGCAGCGCACTCCTGCAGTAAATGCCAGACGGTGAGAAAGTACTCTTCATAACCGACTTCGGCGATGATGCTGAGTTCCTCACGCAACTGTGGCTCATGCCGTTTGGCTTTGGCTCCATAGCGATTTCGCAGTCCCGCATGAGCGAGTCGATAAAGCATGGCGGCAGGTGTGGTGCCATCTGCTGGCGTGTAGCGCGGGAAACGCAGGGTTTTGAAGTCGAAAGCGAACTCGCAGCTCTCGGTAATGTTGGCCGCAGGTGAGCCTGGTTTGAAAGAAAAATCGCCGCTGCGTTTCTGTGGATGCTTTTCATGCAGCAGCGTGAGGGTTTTCATGCTTTGCAGGATGTCGAAGAAGACTTTGTCCTGCGGCTTGTGATAACGGATTTCTGGCTGTGATGAGGCGGGGGTAATGATGAGGCCGCTTTGGTGCTCGTGGAGCATCTGTGGCGTGATTTTAGCCGCGGAAAGTAGATGGCAAAGGTTCGTGTAGCCGGTTTGATTCTGCACGTAGGCCAGTAGCGATTTTTGATCACAGCTTAGCTCGGCGCCGATGATGGGCTGGATGCCAGCGGCGGTGGCGGCTTGGAAAAACGGCACTGCGGCGTGTAGGTTAGGGTCCATGAGCGCTACGGCTGGCATGTCGTATTCCACGGCGCCTTTAATGATGTTGGCGATAGTTAGCGTGGAATCGAGAAAACTGTAGCAGCTCTTCACATTGAGTCCAGGTGCGGCTTTGGAGAGGCTTCGACGTATGAGGATCTGCGATTCGCCAGATCGTTCTCGTAGTACGCGGTTGGTCACGCTGGGGGTAGAATCGGTGATGAGTTCTGGCTTGGGCAGCGTTTGGCGTGGTGTATTTTTCCGCTGAGAAAGCCAGAGGTCATGGCCGCGCATGATGCTGCGCTGTGAGCTACGCAGATCGTCAATGACAAGAGACAGTGTGTGCAGGCGCTCGCGTTTCACGTCGGACTGTTCTAACTGCAGGACGCTGCTGAAGCCAGTATCGTAGATCTTCGTGAAGCACAGACCGATGAGGCGAAGGCTCACACGGCGCTCCCAAGCGCGGCTGAGCATGGCTTGCAGCAGTGGATAGAGATCGTGCTCTAGATCAGTCGGTTCATCGAGGCTACTGGTGCGCGTGACTTCGTCCATATCGTTGTAACGCAGACGCAGGGTGATGGTGCGGATGCTTTTCCCATCTTCACGCACGCGGCGCATGAGCGCATCAGCCATGGCGCGGAGTCGGGCGATGATGAAGACAGTATCGGTCGTGTCTTGGGCGAAGGTCTCCTGTTCGCCATAACTCTTCGCCGCGGGGGCATCACAAATGACGGGCCGCAGGTCGTTACCCAAGGCGTATTCGTGGAGCTTGGCCGCTCCACTGCCGATCAGCAACGAAAGCTCATCCACTGGTGTGCGGGCGATGTGCTCGACGTTTCGCAGGCCAGCCGTGTTCAGTCTTGCTGCGAGTTGCGGTCCGACGAGGGGCAGCCATTTGTTTTCCAAAGGCCATAAGAAGCCCTGCTCATGCCCTGGAGCCACTTCGATGAAACAGTGTGGTTTGCGCAGTTTACTGGCGATTTGGGAGATGAGTTTGTTGGCGCCGACGCCGACGGAAACGGAGAGCTTGAGGCTTTGTGCGATGGCTTTTTGCATCGTTGCTGCTGCCTCGCTGGCCTTGGTCTGCCGTGTGCCATGGAGATCAAGGTAGCATTCATCAATGGAGGCGAGCTCGACGATTGGCGTGAAGTCATAGGCATACGAGAACATGAGGTGCGAGAAGCGCTCGTACTTATCGAAGTCGCACGGTAGCACGATCAGGCTGGGACAAAGCTTGCGTGCTCGAGCGGTCGGCATGGGCGTGTAGATGCCCATTTTTCGTGCCTCATAGCTGGCAGAGGCGATGATGCCGCGCCGCTCACCGCCGACGGCGATGGGCCTTCCACGCAGCTTGGGGTCAGCCGCTTGTTCGACGGAGGCAAAGAACGCATCCGCATCGAAATGTAGAATCATGGCACATCACCTTTCTGAAAGCCGTAGCAAGGCGATGAGCACGCCCTGAATGACCAATTCGCGAGCTGGGATGAGGTCGGGATACTTCGGGTTTGAGGCGCGTAGGTAGGGCGCGCCGTTTTGTAAAACAAAGCGTTTTAGAGTTGTCTCGCCGTCGATCAGCGCTGCCACGATGTCGCCATGCCTGGCTTCGCGGAACTCCATGATGACAATGTCGCCCTCTAGGATCGCCGCATTGCGCATCGAGTCGCCACGCACTTTGAGAGCAAAGGTGCGAGCATTCTTTGGCAGGCGTAGGGTGGTGGGATCGATGTCGATGCAGCCATCCATGCGGCTTTCTCCTGTCTCCGGCTTCCCAGCGATGATGCTACCGAGCAATGGGATCTGATGTCGAAGCCAAGAGCGTGTTTGAGAGAGCCAGAGAAGTTGTAGCAGCTGTTTTTGGCGGTGTGAGAGCATGTCTCAACAAATACTGTTCAATTGAACAAATTCAAGCTTGGTGTGTCGTTTATTTCAGTTTTTACGGGCTTATCGCCTTCTTGAGGAACGGGCGGTGCGATGGGGTGAAGGACTTCTTCGGTTTTGTTACGGGATTGATTGGCGGCGGTAGAGACGCGGTAGGCCTCTAGCTGTTGGCTTTCGTAGGGTTTGAAAAGTAAGCGCAAGCGGTTTGCATCGAGGTTGGGTTGTAGCCAAGTGAGGGCGGATTCACCTTCGAGGATGAGTGGGCTGCGATCATGGAATTTGGCCATGTAGTGCCCAGGTGGCGTGGTGATGACGCTCATGGAGGTGATGATGGGTCCGCTAGCTGAGTCTGCGGGGTCGTAGCTCTGCCATTCATCCCAGATCCCAGCGAGGAGTACGGCTTCGTGATCAGAACGGTGGATGAAGTAAGGCGTATGGCTATCTGGCCACTCATGCCAGCCACGAACTGGAATAAGGCAGCGGCGTTTGAGGATGGGCCTGCGAAAGGAGGCTAGATCGAAGATGGACTCGCAGCGCGCGTTGAAGGTGTGAACGAATTTTTTAGCTGCTTCTGCTTTGCTGCCTTTAGCCCAGCTTGGCACAAGGCCAAAGCGCATCCTTAAAAGGCCGATTTCTGTGCCTTCCAGGGTCAGCACGTCTGCATAATCGCTAGGACAAATGTTATGGAGGATCATTGCTTCTGCCTTTTGATCTTCCTGGGCATTGGGTTTTCTTCTTTCGATGTGCAGGGCCTTTCCAGCAATGGAGAGAGCTGGGATTTTAGCGAATTGGTTCAGACGGCCACACATGAGTCCTAGAAAACGGATGTTTCATGGATGTGGCTAGAAATATATCTCAAAATGCAGGCTGAAACGACTTTTTCCGTGCGTTCTTTAGGCGCTTGATTATCATCACTCCGCTTTTCTAGAATAAACCAAAGCATTTTATCTTATCATGAGTTCATCCCCCAAATTACACAATGCCATGTGGCCAGGTCTCGTCGGTAAAGGCGACGGCGAAGGACAAGAGCCTGCCATTAGCCTAGAGCGTATGCTCGATCTGACTGCAGCCGCGAATGTCGGTGGTCAGAAGTTCGAGGGTATCGACTACTTTTTGTTCCTGCCTCACACGAATCCTGAGGCTAGCGAAAGTGAGCTCATGGGCATTGCCGATCTGATTGCGAGCAAAGGTTTCTCTGTGGGTTCCTTAGTGGCTCCGGTTTGGCCTGGCACAGTGGGTGATTCGGCGATGGGTGACGATGTGGCTCAGGCAAAGTTTCTCGATGCGGTGAAGATGGCCTGCCGGATTGCCGGGGTATTCAACAAGCATGGTGTGCGTCAATATGGAGCGATTCGTGTGGATTCAGCTGAGTTTGGCATTGCTAAATGGCGTGAAAATCCGAAGGCGAACACGGCGCGTATCGTGGACACCTTCAAAAAGGCGGCAAAGATTGCAGCGGATCATGGTGAGCGTCTAGCTGCTGAGGGAGAGATCTGCTGGGCGGGCATGCATTCATGGAAGGATATGCTGGACGTGCTAGAAGGTGTTGGAATGCCAGAGTCCTTTGGATTCCAGGCCGACTTGGCGCATACCTATCTCTACACTTTAGGCTACAATGCCCCTGAGTATGCTCTGCTTCAGGAAGGTTATAGCGAGGCTGAATTCTGGGCAGCTTATGAGAAGATGACGGACGCTCTGCGTCCATGGACCATCGACTTCCATGTGGCTCAAAACGACGGCACTGTTCATGGTGCTGGTGCGCATGATAAGACCGGTAAGCACTGCCGCGCAGATGACGTGAATGGTAAACTGGATATCACCAAGGCCTCAGGTTACTGGCTGAAAGACGCGGCTTCCCGTGGTATTCAGCACATCTGCTGGGATGGTTGCATGTTCCCGAATGCTGTGCTGGAAACACCTGATACCTGGAACCACATTCTGGAAGCCATGATCAAGGTGCGCACCGCTCACGGTTGGTAAGTCTTGAGGCGACACTGAATCGCTGAATCCTGAGAAACCCTGCTGGAAAATTAACCAGCAGGGTTTTTCTTTGTCATCGGTGATTGATTTGAGGTCTGAGATGGACACATTCGCCGCCCTTTGCCATCCGTATCTCTCTCTGATGACTGATCTGCCTTTTCACCTCGCTATCCAACAGTCTGTGGACAATGATCCACGCTACCATCCTCATGCTTATGAGTTTGTCCGTGATGCGCTGAATGTGGCCGCCAAGTTGTTCTGCGACGGCAAGGAAGATCGGCATGTCACCGGTCAGCAGGTGCTGGAAGGTGTACGCTCACATGCACTGGCTGAGTACGGCCCGATGTCCTTCACCATTCTCGCCGAATGGGGACTGAACTGTGGAGAAGATATTGGCAATATCGTGTACAATCTGATCGGTGTCGGTTACTTCGGTAAAAATGACGGCGACAGTATTGAAGACTTTGCCGGTGGCTTTGAATTTGAGCAGGCTTTGACAGAGCCATTTAAGCCCGTCTCACAGCGACTGAAGGTCTAAACCTTAAAACGTGAATGGCTGACCGCCGATTTGCATCTGTCATTGATTCCACAAGGCTTTTCGCCTCTCGGGCAGTGTCATCCAAGACACAGCCGCTTCGAGTCGAAGAATCCTTGTGAAACCAAGCCCTAGCGCAACTCAACGACCTTCCATTCCCGTTTCAAGGCTAAAGACGTCCGAGGCCTTGGCGGATCTGAGGATAGGATGAGTTTTTCAAACGTCCTCATGCGGAGAAGGCAAGCGGTAAAAGCAAAGAGGCAGACGTGGGTCTGCCTCTGAGTGTTTGATGGGTGCTAGAGCCGTGGCTCAGACAACAAGGGTCTGGTCACGCGATGGGCCGATGCCCAGAAGGCTGATACGGGCTCCGGTGAGTTCTTCGACACGCTTGAGGTAGGCTTTGGCTAGATCGGGTAGATCGGCAAAGTTTTTCATCTGGCTAAGGTCTTGTTTCCAGCCTTTGTGGGATTCGTAGATGGGCTCGCAGGCTTCCGTATCGGCGACGGTGCTCGGTGGATAGTGAATGACCTGACCGCGGAGTTTGTAGGCGGTGCAGATCTTGATTTCATCTAGACCATCCAGACCGTCGAGATTAGTGATGGCAAGCTCGTCAGCACCATTGATCATGACCGCATAGCGAACCAGCACAGCATCTAGCCAGCCGCAGCGGCGTGCACGACCTGTGGTGGCGCCAAATTCACGGCCCATGTTATGCAGCATGTCACCGATGTCTTCATTTTCGGTGATGAAGGGACCGCTTCCGACACGGGTGGTGTAGGCTTTGCAGACGGCGACGACTTTATCAATCATGCGCGGGGCGACGCCAGAGCCGGTGCAGGCACCGCCTGAGGTGGTGCTGGAACTGGTGACAAAGGGATAGGTTCCGTGGTCGATATCCAAGTAAGTACCTTGAGCGCCTTCAAAGAGTAGGCTTTTGCCGGCTTTGATGGCCTCATGGCAGACGACGGCGGTATTGGTGATGTGCGGTGCCAGGATGGCAGCTGCTTCGATGACTTTGGCGATGGTTTCTTCGATCGGTACTTCTTCCACGCCTGCGGCGAGTAGTGTCTCGTTGTGCATGAGGATACGGTCACGCAGCTCGTGAGCTAAGATTTCCGGTTGGGTGAGCAGAATGGTGCGCAGGCCACTGCGATTGACTTTATCAGCATAGGCTGGTCCGATACCGCGACCGGTGGTGCCGATTTTTTTGTCGCCAAGTTTGGCCTCGCGGGCGCGGTCGAGGCTTTTGTGGTAAGGCATGACTAAATGCGCGCAATCGCTGATCCGCAGGTTTTCAGGGGTGATTTTAACTCCCTGTCCGCGCAATTTGGCCATTTCTTCCAGTAGGCCGAAGGGGTCCAAGACAACGCCGTTGCCGATAACGCAGAGTTTGTCTTCCCAAAGGATGCCGCTGGGGATCAGGTGGAGGACGTATTTTTGGCCGTTGTTGATGACGGTATGACCGGCATTGCTGCCTCCTGCGGCACGAACGACGAGGTCTGCTTTTTCTGTGATGAAATCGATGATTTTACCTTTTCCTTCATCGCCCCATTGGGCACCGACAACTATGGTATTGGACATTTCTGAGTTTTTCGCGCGGCGCATCGCCGCTGGTTGAGTTGAGACAAATAAAAGTGACCGTCAGCTTATGCTGCTGACTTGCAGAACACAGGTGATTCTGTGACTGAGATTAGGCGGACAGATTCATGAAGGTGAAGATGGCATAGGCGCAAGCACCGAGGCCGATCAATCCTAGGACATACAGGGGGGCATAACCATGGCTCGGTGGCTTCGTCGCTGCGCCAAAGCCGCTGCGGCTGCTTTTATTAATTGGGGTCGCTGCATAGCCTGAGCTGGAAACGGTGTGCGTGGGGGCTGCATGATAAGCTGGGGTTTCTTCTTCTTCGGCGTAATCACCGACGAAGACGCACTCGACATGGCCGAGGGTAAAGGTGCCTCCGTGAGTAAGCTCAAAGGTTTCCACACGCTCTCCACTGATCTTGGTGCCATTTGTTGAGCCGAGGTCGGTGAGGACCCAAGCATTGTTATCGACGTAAACTTCGCCATGATGGCTGGATACGGAGTCGTGATCAATGATGAGGGCGTTGTCGGCGGCGCGGCCTAGGGACATACGCTCTGCGGTGAGTTCGACTTCGCCAGAGAGACCTTCAGGGGTGGTGAATTGGATTTTTGTCATAGCGTAGATGGATTTAGCAGGGACGGTGAGACGTGGCAAGGCAGAATCCGCGGCGGCTTACAGTCCGTTGCGGGTTAGGGTGCCGTCCACCAGTCGCATGGCACCAGCAGGATTGGCGTTTTGCAAGGCATTCGGCAAGCAATCGTCTGGGAAGCCCTGGTAGCAAACTGGGCGTACAAAGCGATAAATGCTGCCGGTGCCGATGCTGGTAAAAAAGCTGTGGCTAGCAGCAGGGTAGGGGCCGCCGTGATGCATTGAGGGACATGGCTCGATGCCAGTGCCAAAGCCGTTGAAAATGATGCGTCCGACCTTCCGCTCCAAGACGCGGATTAGAGCGGCATACTGCCTGAGATCGTCGGCTGTACCGTGAACGGCGGCGGTGAGTTGCCCCTCGAGACTGCGGGCAAAACGAAGCATATCCTCTAGAGTGGTGCACTCGGTGATAATTGAGCAGGGGCCAAAGACTTCTCGGCGCAGTTCTTTATTTGCCTCCAGAACGTCGAGAGTGGTGCTGAAGATGCGGCAGGCGGCCTGAGTTGCGTCGCTATTGGCCTCGACGGCTGATTGCCCAGCCAACTTTAAGCCTGAGATGGTGCTCCAAACAGCGGTGCCGGCTTCGTAAGTTTCGCAAATGCCACGATGCAGCATGGTTTGTGGGGGCACTTTTTCTGCTTGTTGTCCAGCCGCGGTGACAAACTCGCTTAGTTCTGCGCCTTGGAGGCCTAGAACCATGGCCGGATTCGTGCAGAATTGACCAACACCCATGGTGACGGAGCCGATGTAGGCTTCGGCCAATTTGGCGGCGCGTTCTTTGAGGGCACCGGGGAGGATGAAGACGGGATTGATGCTGCCCATTTCACCGTAAAATGGAATCGGGTGCGGACGCGCAGCAGCCACGTCCATCAGAGCGCGCCCCCCTTTCAGTGAGCCGGTGAAGGCGACTGCTTCAGTAAGTGGGTGTTTGACCAGTTCGATGCCGATTTCATAACTACGGCCATGGATCATCGAAAAGCAGGCGTCGGGCAGACCTGTCTTGCGCAGGGCATTGAAAACGGCACGGGAAAGCATTTCACAGGTTCCAGGATGGGCAGGGTGCGCCTTCACGACCACTGGGCAGCCTGCGGCCAATGCGCAAACGGTATCTGTGCCGACCACGCCGATGGCAAAAGGGAAATTACTAGCTCCAAAGACCACGACGGGGCCGATGGGCTGAAGGATGCGACGGACATCAGGCTTTGGCGCTGGGACGCGCTCCGGCAGAGGTGTATCGATGCTCATTTGTGCCCACGAGCCCTCTCGAAGTAAGGCGGCAAACATCTTGCATTGTCCGATGGCTCTGCCGCGTTCGCCAGTGAGGCGGGCCATGGGTAGAGCGGTTTCCTCATGGGCACGCTCTAAAAGTGCGTCACCTAGTGCCATAATTTCATCGGCTAAATGATCTAACAAGGCAGCGCGGGTCTCAGCTGGGGCTGTGCGTAAAGCGTCAAAGGCGCTATCGGCGGCCTGAAGTGCCTCGTCGGCTAATTCGGAGGTTCCTTCTCCAAAAGTGGTATCCAGTTTTAGACTGGTAGCTGGGTTTAAAGCCTGAAAAGGGCTGTGATCGGCGCGAACTTCACGGCCGGCGATGAGATGATGTCCTGTGAGCATGGGTGGAGGAGGTGAAAATTGAGCGATGAGTGTTAGCGGTGGAATTCAGTTTCGTCCACCTCCTCTTGTCTCTCGGATGAGAACTTCCTGTCGGTTCTTCCAATCACGGTTGGAGAGTGTCACCACTCTCGGATTGAACATTTGTAGATGGTGGCCGATATGCCCAAAAATTTTCTGCATGCGCTGTCATAGCCCTGCCATTGTCGCTGCATCTGCCGGTGTCCGCTGATCATGCCGAGGTCAGTTATCGCGCACATGGCGCTTAGGCCAAGATGGCTGGGTCGTGGTCCTTCCTCGGGACAAAGTTGCTTCCGCTGCGGGAATTGAGGTCATGTATCAGTTGACTGACAATTTACCTATTTCCCAGACTTCGAATGGAGGGACGACTGGGGATATTGTAGAGCTGTTCGTATGTGTAATGATGAACAAATAACAAACCTTTTTTGGCACCGCTGTAAAAAACATAGCTTGGTTCTTCAGCGCGGACTCACGATTCCTACAATCCTAGCGACAGGCAATCATGGCGAAGATATTTGGGCTCGTGTGGATTTTATCCGTTTGGCAAGAGACGCTCCCAGAGCATGTCATTCATGAGAACCTTGGTAATGAACTCACGGCCGCTTTCTGGGCCACTGGTGTGGCTGGAATTTTGAGCTGGTAGATTAAGCTCAATAACCTGCCTGTCAGCGCCCTGCTGAGTGGTTATTCTTCCGCCAAGATGATAAGCTAAGAAAAAAGCCCCCATCAGGGGTAGCACTCCAGTCTTGGATGAATCCGTCGACCTCATGAAAGGATCAAAGACCGTGCTTAATAATTCAGGAGTGAGGGCCGAGCCTGTAGCTGTGAAGGTCAATTGAAGGCCTTCATTATTAGCTTTAGCTATCACAGAGACAGAATCACCTGCAGGAGTGAGAGCCGACTCTGCTTTCAACAAAAGACTCATCATTTGATTGAAACCTTCAGCACTGCTGTGAAGACTTGGCAGAGGACCCGTGATATCAAATTTTAAAGCTACATTTTGTTCTACAAATTGTGACTGGTTTGATTCAATAGCATTTTGTAAAGCTGGCTCGGCCGCGAACTCTTCCTCGTCCTTTTGTGAAAGAGTCAGACTACCGATCAGTTCAGCGATATTTCCTGATTGCTCGACCACTTGTCCATGGACGTCACGCCAGAAAGCTGGGTTACTAAGTTTGGTGAGATCCAAATGTTGCTGTTGTAGTCGCCCAGGAGTCAGGTTGAGGAAGGAAGCCAACGCTGGTAACGCATTGTTTAGTGATTGGCTCATGCCAGCAGAGACCACGGCAAGAGACATGATGCGGTCGGTGATCAATAAGTTCTGCAATGTGGAGAGCTTTTCTTGGAGTAAATGATCACGCTCTTGCTGCAGAATGAAAAACTCCATCGCACGGTGCAGTGTGGTTCGCACATCTTCGACCTGAATAGGCTTGGATAGATAACGGAAGATACTCCCTAAATTTACGGCATCCGATGTAACACTAAAATCTGCGTAGCCAGTGATGAGTATGCGAATCATGCGTGGGCACATGATTCGGGCGCGCTCGAGAAGCTTAACACCTTTTTCACCTGGCATTCTTTGGTCGGAAATGAAGATGGCAATCTCATCACCGTGTTCTTCTAAAATTTTGAGGCCATCAGCTGCATTGGTGGCAGTGTAAAATCGGAATTCGTTAGCATAGCTTTTTCCAAAGTATTTTAAGGCCATTTCTTCACCGTCTACATAAAGGATCGCATACTTTTTAAAGTCGTATTGGTTTTGCATTTGGGCATCTCCTTCTAGGATTAGGCTTGGGTTGAGGTTGTATTTTTGACTGAGGTAAAATCAGTGAATAGGCCAAGTTTACTTTTAAAAGAAATACGTCGGTTATGCTCTGCGATGATTCGTTCAGGCGCTGGGTTCCCTCCTAACGACATGGAGCACACACCTAGAGTTACTTCTGCCACCCAAACTCCCAGATCTGACAGCAATGGATGCATGTCTGCTACAATCAGTTTGAAGTCTGGCAAAACTCGATAGTTTTTCTCGGCCTCTTTCAGAAAGTTCCTAAAGTCGGATAATAGACGATCTTTGTTTTGATTTGCTGAAAATGTGATCGTGTCAATCCAGCACTCTTCTGACAGCGATGCTTCATACATAAGCATAATACCTGTATTTACGAGGTTGCTGATGATGGCCCTTCTAGAATAAATGGCGCGCTCATTCGTCATGATTCGGAAGTCGTATAAAACTTCCGAAAGTTGAACAATACCGTAAGGATTAGATAGCTCAAAAACTCCAAGATAGGGCGTCAGAAGATGTAGAGTTCCCGTAACTTCAGCGCCTTGGCTATTTCGACAGACAATAAAACTTAAACGCTCACGGGTCGTGGTAATGACTGGCGTTGAGTTATCGCTTTGCTCCATAATAAAAGGGCTTACTCTTGGGAGGTTAGCTCTTTTTTATGAGATTTAGCAACTTTATTCAGGAGTTGTTTTGAAATTTAATGTTCATTTCAATATCAAGTAACTAAAAAGTCTGATTTAAGCTTAAGTTTAAAAATTAAAAATAAGTATAATTTTTATTAAACGCTGGTTAAGCTACTCTGCTGAAAACGTACGCTGGGCCGTCAACAAAGCCATAGGTAAGGTTAACTTCACGGTTCTTATGTTTCCCGCCGATAACCAAGCTCAAAACATGGCGATTATTGGCAGATCCTATTAGCCTAGATTCAGGAATGGCTGACTGCCGATTTGCATACGTCATTCATTCCATAAGGCTTTTCGCCTCTCGGGCAGTGTCACCCAAGACAAAGCCGCTTCGAGTCGAAGAATCCTTGTGAAACCAAGCCCTGGCGCAACTCAACGATCTTCCATTCCCGGATCTAGGATTAGGGCAGCACTCCAAGGATAGGACTACAAGTCCATTTCAAATGGTAGCATTGATTAACAAAGCTGTGGATTTGATTTCTAAAACATCAGCTGGTGAAACGCGCACAGTCGAAACTAGCTTAGCTTGGCGAATCTTCCGCCTGCGATTCCTGGGCCATTGGCTGAATTTGGGACAACCGAAAGTGTTTCTGCCACATTTGCGACAGGTGCAGCGAATGCGGCAATGAAGAAAACCAGGTTAAATTTGAGAAGAAATTTTTCTGATGATCTAGAATCCAATCTTAGGCTTGAATGAAAAACTAGCGCAAAGTCAATGCTTTCATGGAATTCTCATTCATGCCTCAATGGCTAATGATTGGATGCCAGTAACTCGTTTGGATTTCAAGGAAACGAACCCAGGGTGTGCAGTTTATCGCTTCCAGGGCATTGCTTGCAAGAGTCGGCGCGCGGGCGAGCGTGCGGTCAGGAGTTGGGTGCCTTCGCGTTCGCTTGTGGACATGAGATCCGGATCACCTGAGTCGAAATCTTCGGCCCGTGGTAATCCGATTGGCAGCGGCGGTTCGATCATGGTTTTTTCAAGAATCTTTGGCAACTCTACTGGATCAATGTCAGGGCGCGATGCGGGTGACGTGAGTCTTGTTGGAACAATAAGACCCCCTGAAAAGATGAGTTTCATGGCGTCTTCTACGGTGAGTGGGGCATCGGTGACTTGCTCAATGGGGACGACCAGTAGCAGGCCTGTCATAGGGCTAAGTGCGCCGGGGATGAAGACCGCTGCAAGGATCTTATTTTGCTGAGGATCAAGGTATTGTCCGGTGACAAAGCCTAGCATTTTCATATCCCCTGAAGGATAATCGACATAAACGACGCGTTTGAAGTTTTGCTTTCCTCCAAGTCCCTTGAATCCATCGATCACTTGCTTGAGTGATTTGTAAATGAATGAGACGATTGGCACATTCATGAGTAACTTGTCCATGGCGGTAACGACCCTCACGCCTAGCACATTAGTGGCCATGACACCAAGCGCCACAAAGGCCAGCACTGGAATGAGAAATCCAACAAAGGTGACCGTGTGGCGGTAACTAGCACTGGCTGGGTCAATCACGGTTTCCCCAGCGATGTCGTTGATCAGTCGTGCGATGAAGTCCAGTGCAGGCACACTCCAGCCGTGCAGTAGGTGATAGCCGCTGTTGACGATCCAAAAGGTGATCAGCAGGGGAAGCGCGATGGCCAATCCTGCGAAGAACTTGTTTCGTAGCCAGACAAAAGGGCTTCGAGACATGGATGAAGGGTTGGAAACCATAGGAGACATAGAACTATCTTACGCCTTTAATGTCGCAGAAGTTGTGTCTCGATCAATCAGCAACCCTACTATTTGCAGAAACCATGCTTGGCTCGTCTAAAAGGGTTGCCACCTTTGAAGCACTTGTCTGGATGAAACGTGAATATTTTCGTGAAAGTGTTGGAAACTCCGTGAATTCAACAAGGGCTTCATTCTGGAGAATTTTAAGTATATTCCTGAATGCTTGATGCCTTTTGAAACAACTCCAGCGTCACAGACAATGAGTCCCCTCTTTGATAGCATGAAGCTGATGAATAATCCAAGCTAGCGGTGTTCCTTCTCTTGACTCTGGCCTCTACGGCGTGAAATAAGATGTTCACTTTTTCCCTACATGCTGCCAATGCCACGCCGAATTACTTACCGCGACGCCGTCCGTGAAGCCCTTGACGAAGAAATTGCCCGCGATCCAATGGTCGTTGTCATGGGTGAAGAAGTTGCCCAATACAATGGTGCCTATAAAGTAACGCAAGGTCTTTGGGATAAATGGGGCGATAAGCGTCTTGTCGATACCCCCATCAGTGAGGCTGGATTTATTGGAATGGGCATTGGTGCTTCCATGCTCGGTGTGCGTCCTGTCATGGAACTTATGTTCTGGAGTTTCTACACAGTCGCTTGGGATCAAATCGTCAATAATGCTGCGATGGTCCGCTACATGTCTGGCGGAAAGATCAACTGCCCAATCGTGATCCGTGGTCCGGCCAATGGCGGAACTAGCGTTGGAGCGACGCATAGCCACACTCCTGAAAACATCATGGCCAGCGTGCCTGGCATGAAATGTGTGGTGCCTAGCAATGCGTATGACGCCAAAGGTCTCATGAAGGCTGCCATCCGAGACAATGATCCTGTTATGTTTATGGAGAGCACCATTCTTTATGGCATGGAGTGGGATGTTCCTTCTAACGACGAGTTGCCCAATGGTGAGCTTTTTATTCCCCTTGGAACAGCTGATATCAAAAAAGTCGGCACTGATATATCCTTGATTGCACATGGTAGAGCGGTCCTTACTTGCCTCGAAGCAGCGCGTATCCTCGAAGAGGAGCACGGTATTAGCGCCGAGGTAGTCGATGTCCGCAGCATTCGTCCTCTTGATGAGGAAACCATCCTGAATTCGGTCGCCAAGACGCATCGTGCTATTTATGTGGAAGAAGGAAAACCCTTCTGTGGTGTCGGTGCTCAGATTGCTTATACGATCCAAGCCAAGGTCTTTGATGAACTTGATGCTCCGGTTCTGCGGGTAAACAGTCTTGATGCTCCAGCCATCTACAGCCCACCGCTTGAGGCGATTCAGACTCCGACTCCTGATGTCATCGTTGCCAAGGCGTTGAGCATCTGCTGAGACAGCGGACTGTTCGCCCATCAATAAGCATTCTCACGTTTCACAAAGGTCAGAAACATGATTTGGACGTCTAGTAGTAGGCTCCAATTTTCCAAATACCAGAGATCACATTTAATGCGTTCGCATAAATCGGTATCACCACGTAAACCTTTGACTTGTGCCCAGCCTGTCATGCCAGGCTTAGAGCCGTGGCGTGCATTGTAGTGGGGGATTTCGTGTTTGAAGTCGGCAATCAGTTCAGGTCGTTCTGGGCGAGGGCCGACAAGACTCATGTCTCCTTTGAGAACGTTCCAAAATTGAGGAATTTCATCAATGTTCCATTGCCTCATAAACGCACCGACTTTTAGCCGTCGAGGGTCATCTGAAGTGCACCACTGCGCTCCTTGAGTTTCTGCGTTGAGTTTCATCGAGCGGATTTTGATGATTTCAAAGGGAACCCCATTCATCCCCCAACGGCGTTGATTGTAGAAAATCGGTCCTCTAGACTCCAGCCATACGAGAGCGCCAAAAATGGCCACAATCGGTGCCCCGAAAAGGATACCTACAAGGCTCCCAAAAATGTCGAAAGAGCGCTTGGCCAAGACATTTAAAG
>CAMBPS010000094.1 GCA_945869675.1 Prosthecobacter debontii
TCTGGGAATGGAAGATCGTTGAGTTGCGCCAGGGCTTGCTTTCACAAGGTTTCTTCGACTCGAAGCGGCTGTGTCTTGGGTGACACTGCCCGAGAGGCGAAAAGCCTTGTGGAATCAATCACAGATGCAAATCGGCGGTCAGCCATTCACGTTTTAAGGATTATGCGTCCAATGAATATGCGTGAGTCAACCCAGAAGACTCAATACCTTGAATCACCATCACTCAATTCTCTTCAGGGCTTCGCAATTCAACCGTGAACTCTCTACTCTGTTTCTCGTCTTAACTAATCAATAGCAACCGGGGCGAATCACCGGGACAGGTTTCGGGTGCCCGATGAATGCAGGGCAGCACTGGGGAGTCTGGGTAGGCCACGGCGATGCGCCAAAGATTGCCGAGGCCGAAGCCATAGGGTTTGGCCTCGGTGGTGGGAGCATAGTGAAGGTCGTAGCAGTGGTCGCTCAGGTAATCGAGAAAATCAGCACCATCGGCACCGCCGTATTCTTTGAGGAGTGCAGCGCGTGTCTCTGGCACATCGACTCGGCGCACAGCCTGCTCATTGGGCAGGCCATCACTGGCAGGTCCGTGGTAGGTACAGAGCCAGGTATCGGCCTGCAGAGGCGCGCTATCGACATGGAAGGAAAACACATCTGTCCGCACCGCCCCAAGTTCCTCATCGCGGGGATACCCATGGATGCAGTTGAGGACAGGATCGAGATCATGCTCACGCAGCAGCCGCTGGTCTTCCAACAAGATCGCCACCGCCTGCTGCCCGGCTTCGCTTAGAGACAGGCACTTCAGGCAGTCCTCATCGAGAATCGTGATCCCCTCCCCTGCACCAAGCTGCGCCACGACCTCGCCAAAATCGCCCGACAGCGTGCGCGGCCAACAAAGCGCATTCACCTCGGCGACAAACGGCGTGCTGATCAGCTCCTGAAAGCTGGACACGATTTTGATTCGAGGTTGATCGGCAGGCGAAAAAGGAAGCATAAGATGAGATTGAAAAGAGAAAGTCACGCCCGCGAAGGTTGGATTTCAGCCAAAGATTTTCAATAGTCAGCAGACCTTGTCGTGGAATGGGAATGTTCAGCGGGAAAACACGCCGTTAGCATTGAAGTGAGCACCACCGAGTTTTCCCAACTAGCTCGGAGAGACGCAGACTGGAGGCGTTCGCCGCCTCGAAGGAAGTCGGAATATAGGAGATGGAGAACACTGTGTCTCCCAAGCCAACGCATCAATGTGCTCCAACGTATCTCTCAGACTTTGGCGAAAGTCTGAGAGATACGTTGAACACTAGAAAATTAAAGAGCTAGAACGTGAAACTAAGTCCACCTGTAGATCAAAGAAGAACTTCAAATCATGAATTCTAACTAAGCCTTGGTAACGGATACTCCGGGATCAGTCTTCTTTGGAGCATAGTAGTAGCTAGCGTAATTGTAATAAGTGTACTCTTTGAGATTCGTGGTGGAACGATTGAGAATGACTCCTCCAACATTGACTTGGCGATCATAGAGCAAGTCCAAAGCCTTACCGGATAAGCGGGCCATCGTCGAAGATAAGCGCACAACAAACAAGACCACATCGATTTTTGGAGCAAAGCTGGCTGTGTCATCCGCGACAAGAACGGGAGCACTATCAAAGATGACATAATCGTACTCGTCACCCATTTCACGAAGCATCTCTTCAGCTGTTTTAGAGAGCAACATCTCTGACGTTTGATCAAAGACTTCTCCGCGAGCCAAAAGATCCAGACCTCGAATACCCGTCTCCTGAACGGCATCACGCCAATGCAATTTACCCAAAAGCACTTCGCTTAGACCTGGACCGCCAGGAAGTTTGAAAAGCTCACTCACACCGCCACGGCGCAAGTCACAGTCAGCGAGAAGAACACGGGCTCCGGAGGTGGCCATGGTAACAGCCAGATTCGACGTCACGGTCGTCTTTCCTTCGTTAGGAACAGCACTGGTCACTAAGATCGTCTTCGGCGACTTACCCTGCCAGTTTTTAAAGAGAATGGATGAGCGAACATTTCTAAAGGCTTCGGCATAAAGATGACGATCATCGTTAGGGCGAAGAAGAGCAACATCTCCACGCTGCCGTTGTTCAGGAATTTGTCCGAGGACGGCCTCCGCCGGGAACAAGCCCTGAAACTCACTAAACGAATTCATGCGGTCATCAAGACGATCAAAAAGCACAAGAATGATCATACCTAAAAGGGTTCCGCCCCCCAATCCACCCACCAGTGGCTTAATCCAGTCCGCCACCTCCTTATAAGCCTGAGAAGCATGCTCTTGTATGGCAACATAGTCGGTTTGGACGTTTTGAAAGTCTTGGAACTTTTGCACACGTTCAAACATCTGATCATGAGCCAGCTTAGTGGCGTGAAAATCTTCCTCAAGGCGCTCATGCTCCGCAAGCTTTCCACCAAGCTCAATAGCTTCCTTTTGTTTTACTTCGATCTGCTTGTCCAAGCTGCCTAATTGGCGCTTAAGCGTCGCTTCTCGACTGCGCATTTCTTTGACAATTTCGTCTGCAAAGTTTTGCTGAAGCAGCTTTTCAGATTCGATCTGTTCTTCCAAACGCACGACATCAGGATGACCTGGTTTAAGATATTTGATCAGCGCCAACTTTTCATTTTGAATCTTCATGATCGCTTTTTTTGCTTCCAAGTAATCATGCTCTGCGGACGTCATCCCAAGACTCGCAACTGAGGTGCTATTAAGATTAGCTTGGGGAAGGTTTGGCTTAGTTTCACCAGATTGAGGAGCGCTCGTGGCTCCAGACTGCATCGGCTGAACACTGCCTCCAGCAAGAATACCACGCTCGCGATCAATCATGGCTGCATCGACATCTTCGAGAGCATTTTGAATATCTGTTAGCTCGCTATTGAGGTTTTCCCTCCTAGCCTTCAGATTAAGCAGAAAAGCCGCAGCTTCATTGCGACCATCTGTAAGAACCACCTTGTCATTGGCTTTACGAAACACTTCCAGACGCTCTGTTCGCTCTTGTAGCTCTTTACTCTTTTTAACAACTGTCTCAGTGAAGGTATTGAGCGCACGTTCCAAGCCCTGCTCACGAATCTGCTGACGAAAAGCGACAAACTCATCCAACATAGCATCTAGAAAGATCTTCGTAAAAGTCTTTTCGGAACCAACGGCAAACACATTAAAAATGGCAGAACCCTTCGTCTGAGCTACGCGAATTTCGACGTTAGTATCCTTCAAGTCTGGATGCAATGCATGAACTCGAGCTAGGGCTCTCTTCTTCATTTCAGCACTCTCAAGAGTCTCAATAATAGTCCCATAGAAATCAGTCAATTGCTCCTGCCAGCCCACATTGCCTTCTTGAGCAACGATGCGCCCACCAGCCACTAATTTCGCCAAACTCTGATATGTGTCAGGCTTGCTCGTGATACGCAAGGCCATGATACAGACACCAATACTTGCTGTTAAAAGTAAAAACCACCAACGGCGGCGCAACAAGATCTTGTAGCGTTGGAATTTAGCTGATGTTTCGTGAATGCGGCTAAGCGTGGACGACTGCCCTGGGTTTTGGGGAGGCAGTAAAAGTGAATTTTCCATGACGTTCTAGGGTTTTGAAAATAGATTAACAAGGGACGAAACAGTTGTAGAGACAACCTTAATAATCCAGCAGTTGAGGCAATCAGTATGACTCAGAACTGACTCATTCTCCATCAAAAATCCGATTCATTATCGGCTGATTTAAAGTGCACGCAGTAGTGGTCGAGTAAATAAATGCGGGATTCAGAAATTCACCTTCTTCTCATCGACGATGATCACATCATTTTTACGAATGTAGACGTCATACTCAAGATTTCCTCGGCGCATGATTTGATCCAAATTGACCAAGATAGTTTTGTTACCAGTCGGAGTCTTACGGACCAACTTCACCTTCTGAGGATAAGCGAACTGGGCAAAACCACCGGCACGGAGGATCGCTTGGCTGATAGTAATATCTTCATCCTGAGGAAGTTCGTATTTCCCTTGACGGAGAACTTGCCCGTAAACAGTGAAGAATTCAATGTCGTAACCCGAGGTCGAAAGCCTTGCATTCGGATTATCAATACGTTTCAAATCTATGGCGACAACAACGGTGGCTGTATTGTAATAATTAAGTTCCAACCGGCGCTTGATTTCCTGAGCCAAGATTTTGCAGGTTCGCCCAGAGGCCTTCACAAGACCGATGTGAGGTGCATTGACTTCTCCTGTGGCCCCAACGCGCAATTGTAAAGATTCACGACGATCTTCAACAATGCGGATGCTGATCAAGTCGCCAGATTCAATGGGTTGTGTATCATCCAACACATCCATGGAGTTGATGACTCCGGCTGACATAGCGACATTACCTGCCGCGACTGGTGCACCATTATTTTCGGGACGGCGGTCCTGAAATTCGCGCACCCCAGGGTCCTGTGCTTGAGATAAGATCGCCGACGCAAACAACGCAGCAAAATATAGACGTGTGACATTCATAGCAGGAGAGAAACAGAACAGTCGGCTGCTTTTGAAAGCTCAATACCGGGTGACCGAAATAGATTAGAAATTATAATTGTAACCAAGGATCAAACGATTCTGATCAAAGTTTTGATCGCCAGCATTGTTAACATCAGTGACGAAGTGGCGGAAACCAAAGGTAAGAGTGGATTTTTCGGACAGCGAGTAAGTAAAGTCCAGATTGAACGCATGTTGGGTGAAACTGTTACTTGCAGTTAGAACGGCACTTCCCGCACCTTCCGGATCTGCGTAACCATAGTGGTATCCAGTTCCAACTTGAATCCTAGAATTGATGCGGTGAGAGACGTATGTATCAAAGCCATGTTGAGTAACATCTTGCGCATAAATCCCCCCTGAGGCTACGGCGTTTTCGAAATAACCACTGAAACTGATCTTGCTACCTTTCCAAGCAACGAGAGAGAGTCCATAATTGATGTAGTCCGAGGTGATGTAATTCGAGGTTAGGTTTAGTGATGATTCGTGTCCAAGACTCAGAGCTTGGCTCAAACGTGAATTTAAGGCATTGGAGAGCGTCACACTGTAGTAGAAACCATTTAGATCTGATTTATCACCAGTTCTGGCCACGTCACCACCGTAGGTGCCAAGCACACCACCACCAGCAAGCGAACCATCTACGCCATTTCCATTTTGACCAAATGAGTAGATTTGAGAACCAGCAGCAGCACGCAAATTCGTCGTTTTTCCTACTGGCATGACAACAAAGGCTCCCAAGTTAAACAAATTTCCATCATTATTGAACTGAGTTTCGTAATTTACCTTTGTTACGCCGCCCTCTAAGCCCGTTGTCCAAGTTCCGTTTGGACTGAACGTAAGCGAACCCTGCAAAGAATCGGTCGTGCGGTTAAAGGCGGTAGGTCTTCCGCTTGCCGTATTATCATCGTTCGAGACTTGAGAGAGAGAATTAGCAATCGAATGCATGTAGTTTAGGGCGAGGGACCAATCAGCATTAATGCGCCAGTTCGCAGCCAAACCTGAATCATTTTGAAAGACACCAAAAGTTGCGTTTTGTGAAAGCGCAAAATTATTTTGAGCTGCTGGGCGAACAGAGAAGCGATTGTAGAGGGTAAAGTAAACTGGACCTGCTTTAATATCAAAAGCGATGGTGCTTCCAGGAAGCACGTTTAAGACGAAACCACTTGAGCCACCGTAAGGGGTCAAGTCTGGATTCTCCCAGTAACGATCAAAACCCAAGGCTGTGCTGATCGAAAGCATATTATTTTGACTCACTCTGTAGTTAGCGTTGATGCTAAGCATCGAAGTGGTGATGATGTCGCTCGTCGCATCGGCGCTACGTGTGATGTTATCATTGTATTCAACTCCTTGAATAAAGCCGAAACCTACATTCACGGGACCTACCTTTAAATTGCGCTTACCGCTCAGGAACGGGTCAGAAGTGTAGGTCGGAGCAAAGAAACCCGTGGGAGTGGTGTATTGGCCAGAGTAGTTGGTGTAGTCTCCAACGCTGCGGGCTGCGTAAGCACTGCTGCCACTGCGCACACTAGGACGACTGACATCGCGAGCTAGCTCAAGATCTTGATTGCGACGTCCCATGCTGGAGCCCAGAGCATCACGATAAACTCCGTTGTCGAAATCATAAGCAACGTCGCCGTCTCTGGTGGCAGCATTGGTGGCAGCGCGCTCACTAGTTTGTCTTGCCCTTAAGTCATCAAAGAACATTCCAGTCTGAGAAGGAGACGCACCATATTGGGCATGGCTTTGCGATGAAAAGATTCCCAGAAAGAGAGCTATAACACAAAAGAAAGAGGCTGAGCGCCACGCGTTGTTTGAGGACATAAATAAGAATGAGAGGGAGATTGAAGCAATCGAGTCAACTTAATTTTGAAGTGAAGCACGTTGTTACGCGTTTTGTCCATAACAAAAATATCTTTGCTGTGACATTTTTGATGGATGAAGCTTGGGATGCAATTTCTTCAGGCCCCAAAACCGACCGAATTTAAACGCGCTGTCCATTTCGAATTAGTCTTTTTCCTTTGCTGAAAATCAAGTTCAAGCTGTACTTCACTGTGCCGCGGACAGTTAAGATCACGCCTATTGACCTCAGTATCTGCAATACTGACGAGACCACGGAGCTGTGAGAGAAGACGAGGTAATGGGGAGGTCGGATAACTCATGAAAGACTATTTATGTTCAATTGAACATAATAGTCAAGCAGTTGTTTATATGAACACTTCTATTTTTATTCATCGCTTAGCAATAGGAACAACCTTTTGCCCATAAGGACGACCGACATATTCACTCAATGGGCGGAAGAGCCGATTTTCGCTCCATTGTTCTAACACATGGGCGGTCCAACCGCTCATGCGCGCAATGGCGAAAATAGGTGTAAAAAGATCCGTTGGGATATCCAAGCTGTAATAAACGGTGGCACTATAAAAATCCACATTGGCATTAAGACCCTTACGTTCGCGCATGATTTCTGCGATGCGCTCTGACATTTGAATCCATTTAGCTTCTCCCAACTGACTCGTGAGTTTGATAGCCATTTCACAAAGATGGGGAGCACGAGGATCAAGCACTTTGTAGACACGGTGGCCGATGCCCATGATTTTCTTTTTCTGAGCCAGAGCGTCTTCAACCCAAGCATCCACATTTTCCAAAGAACCGATTTCTTGGAGCATGTGAATCACGCCTTCGTTAGCGCCACCATGTAGCGGACCTTTGAGTGCACCAATTCCAGCGCTGATCGCAGAATACATATCACTCAACGTTGAGGCAACGACACGGGCAGTGAAGGTTGAAGCATTGAAACCGTGCTCGGCATGGAGGACATAAGCCACATCCAACGTCTGCTCGGCTTCCTTCGAGGGAACTTCGCCCGACATCAGATAAAGGAAATGGGCGGCTTCACTGAGGTCTTTCCGAACCTCTGGCAATTCCAACCCTTGGCGAGCGCGATGGAAATAGGCAGCCACAACTCCGATCTGCGAAACGAGGCGAATGGCGGTCGCAAGATTTTCACCGACCTCCACATCGTGACGCTTCATATCATAGCAACCAAGCATGGAAACGGCAGTGCGCATCACATCAATGGGACGCGCGTTTTTGGGAGCTGATTTGAGGAAATCGATCACTCCTTGCGGCAGTTCACGCTCAGCGCGCAGGGCCATCGTTAGTTTATCAAGCTCGGCCTGATTTGGCAGACGATTGTAAAAGAGCAAATGAACCACTTCTTCGTAGCTCACTTTACCGGCCAATTCATTGATGTCGTAACCGCAGTAAAAAAGGATGCCTTCCGCCCCGTTCACTTCTCCGAGACGCGTTTCTGCTGCGACGATTCCTTCGAGACCTTTGGATACAACTGACATATGAGTTTTGGGTTGGGGGGCTAAGTTTGAGAATGCTGAAAGCGATATGTATGCCTAGTCTGGCAGAAAGAGTGGTTAGCGTAAAAAAGCAAGCCGACAAGTACTGGCGAAGGCTAAAAATTTGCACCTTAGAGAGGAGGCCTCTTTTTAGGCCAAAATTTCCCTCACGATGTGCCCATGAACGTCGGTCAAACGAAAATCACGCCCAGCGTGCTTAAATGTGAGTTTTTCATGGTCGAGACCGAGCAGATGTAATAAAGTGGCATGTAGGTCATGCATGTGGACTTTTCCATCGACAGCCATGTGCCCCAATTCATCCGTGGCACCGTGGGCAAAGCCGGCCCTCACACCTCCACCGGCCAGCCAGACGGTGAATCCATTGGGATTGTGGTCGCGCCCCGTTCCGTTCTTTTCAGCATAGGGTGTTCGCCCAAATTCACCACCCCACCACACGATGGTGTCCTCCAGCAGGCCACGCTGTTTCAGGTCGGCTAAAAGCCCAGCGATAGGTCGATCCACGGCCGCCGCATGATCACCATGCTTGGGTAAATTACTATGTTGATCCCAAGCTGGGTTGTTTGAATTGTCACCATAATTAACCTGAATATAGCGCACACCCTGTTCGGCAAGACGACGGGCCATGAGACACTGACGTCCGAAGTTGTCCGTAACCTTTTCTCCGATGCCGTACAGCTTTTGTGTCGACTCGGATTCTAAGGATAGATCGAGCGCATCAGGGGCCTTTATCTGCATACGCCATGCGAGCTCGTAGCTTTCAATGACAGCTTCGATCTCCGAATCTCCCAGTCGGCCCTGAGCTGCGTTTAGCGAACGGAGCAAATCAAACTGCTGCTTTTGCTGATCGGGCAGCCAGTGTTTATTCACAAGATTTTTAATGGTCGATTCTTTTGCGGGCTGACCACTTCGTCCAAGCGGTGTGCCTTGATAAATTGCAGGTAAAAAGGCATTGCCATAGTTACGTGGTCCGCCATTTCCAAGGCTGGGACTGATGGTGACAAAGCCGGGGAGATTTTCATTCTCCGTGCCTAAGCCCTGGAGAACCCAAGACCCCATGCTGGGGCGTATGAAGCTGGTCGTGCCGGTGTGTAAAAAAAGCGTCGCTGGGCCATGGGCCACTCCTTCGGTGTGCATGCCGTGTAGGAAGCAGAGATCATCGACATGATGGTTGATGTGAGGAAACAAATCAGAAGCCCAGCGTCCCGACTCCCCATGCTGAGAGAAATTCCACAGAGGCTTCATTAACCGCTGCGGGGCCCCCTTCCCTGTCTTGGCGACAGTGCGCGCATCAGCCACATCAATGATCTTTTGATCGTCTTTAAAGAGCCGTTCTTTGTAATCAAAAGAGTCCACGTGACTGACCCCACCCTGCATGAAGAGAAAGATGATTCGCTTAGCCTTCGCTGCATGATGCGGCTGGCGACCGATCAGAGATTGACCGTTAGCCATGGCTGAGGCGGCTAAAGCACCGAAGCCACAACCCGAAGTCTGAAGAAAAGAGCGTCGAGAGCAAATCATCAGTCTTTAAACGCAGCAAAGCGCCAGCTTGTTTCAGCCACGCCCCCTATCAGTAAACCGGGACCCCCGCATCTACACTTTCAGACCATGCGGCGATGCCACCATTCACATTCGTGACATTCGTGAAACCCAAATTTTGTAGCGTCGCCACAGCCTTAGCACTACGCCCGCCTAACTTACAATGCACATAGACCGGCACATCCCGAGGGATTTCGGCAAATCGAACACTCACTTCCCCTAGAGGAATCAAAACGGCCCCCTCGATACTAGCCACAGCGCGCTCTTCTGGCTCGCGGACATCTAGAAGAAAATGCGGAGAACCTAACTGACGGACTGTATGAAGTTCCTGAACACTGATAGAAGCCACCTTGGGTTCCTGAGTGATTCCACAAAAGCCCTCATAATCGACAGGTTCATGAAGGCTTGGTTTCTCGCCACAAACTGGACAATCTGGATCAGGGCGAAGATTAAAGGTGCGGAAGCGCAAACTTAAGGTGTCTACATGCAGGAGCTTTCCCACCAGAGGCTGGCCGATACCGGTGATCACTTTAATCGCTTCCAGGGCCTGCATGGTTCCAATCAGGCCTGGTAAAACCCCCAGCACACCACCTTCAGCACAGCTTGGAACCAGACCCGGTTTTGGCGGCTGAGGCGACATGCAACGATAGCATGGGCCGCCCAGATGAGGAGCGAAGACAGAGACCTGCCCTTCGAATCGCAAAATACTTCCGTAGATATTCGGCTTCTTCAGCCAAACTGCGACATCATTAGAAAGGTAACGGGTTGGAAAATTATCTGTGCCGTCAATGATCACGTCGTAGTCAGCCGCTAAGCTCATGGCATTGACGGCACTGAATCTTTCGGCATAACAACGCACTTCTAGATGTGGATTGATGCCAAGCAGTCTTTCTTTAGCAGCATCAAGCTTTGAGCGTCCCACATCTTCCTCTGAAAAAAGAATCTGACGCTGCAGGTTCGACACTTCCACTACATCCGCATCTACCAGCCCCAGACAACCAACCCCAGCTGCTGCAAGATACATGGTGACTGGAGATCCAAGCCCGCCGACACCGATGCAAAGAACACGCGCCGATTTGAGTGCTTGCTGAGATTTGAGTCCAAATTCTGGCATCGCCAAATGGCGGGAGTAGCGCTGGAGTTCAGCAGTCGATAAGTCGATCATGATAGATTCGCAATGAACGGGGAAGATAAAGACAGCACCCCGAGAGCTTGTCTGCCTTGATCCAACCACAAACGTGCGCCCGCCAGGAATCGAACCTGGATATGCGGCTTCGGAGACCACCATTCTATCCGTTGAACTACGGGCGCGTTCGCGGAGAACTCTTTTCGCATGATCCTGCTCTGTGGGCAAGCGCGGAATTCATTTCACATCACGCCACAGCCACCGCAATGCGTCAGGAAGAGTTGGCGCCATGCCTTTGCTACCGTGAAAACACTGCGTCCAATCCATGCGGAAATCATAGTTCATGAACTTAAAACTGGCCTCCATCATGCGATTAGCCAAAGGCCAATTACCGAACTTATTGTCCAAATCATTGACGCCATCCAAAAGGTAAACACGGATAGGCTTCCGTTCCGTTACGCGCAGAAGATAAGGGTAGGCATTTCCACCATGAATGTCGACAAATGTGCCGACCCAGCTGAGCACTTTGTGGAACTGATCTGGGCGCTCCCAGGCCGCTGTAAAGGCACAAATACCGCCTGACGACCCACCCGCGATAGCTCTTGACTCTGGCTCTGGGCGGAATTTAACCCCAAAGCGCTTCTGCACTTCAGGAAGGATCTCCTCCAAAAGAAACGTCACATAGAGGCTCCCAAGACTATCATACTCCAAGCTACGATTAGCCGCTTTCTCACCAGCCTTTTGTTTGAGTTTGCGTCCGGGATCGACAAAGACGCCAATTGTGACAGGCATCTGCTTTTGATGAATGAGATTGTCAAAGACGACACTGGCACGCATCGGCCCCTTGGGATCAACATGCCTGCTACCATCCTGCCACACCATCAGGCAGGCCTCAGCACCTGGCTTGTACTGCTCAGGAATATAAACAGTCACCTCACGCACAGTCTCTGGAAATAGACGACTCTCTCTCCACTCAAACTTCAGCAACTTTCCCACAGGCACACCTTTCTGAGGATCACTATCAGCGGTGTAGGTGTAGTTTTCGATATGCACACTACCCGCCACACGCGCAGCCCCATCTACCATAATGTGGTAGGAAAAGTCCGTGAAATTAGGGAAAGTCTGCACCAATACCTGCAACCCATCATCTCCAAGAGAAGTCATGGCGCCAATTGCCGTTCCATCACCTCTAACAACTTGAGCTGGCTTCATATCCATCACTGCCCAAGCTACGGTCTGACCTTCGATCCGAGTGCCCGGCTTTCCTTGAAGCAGGCTTTGTTTCCCAAAAAGTCGCAAGACTTGATCATGCAATTCATGGACTTCTGGACCATCAGGAACCTTATCCAGAGCCGCTTTGAGTGCCACGGGAGATAATGTTGGCACCTTCTGGGTTTGAGCTAGGCCTAGAGAAGCTGAAAGAAAGAGGAGAATGAGAAAACGCATGGACAGGCGCAATCAAACGAAGACTGACACCTGAGCCTTCCATCAATTTACAAAGATGCCGTCAGAGGCTTCTTGAAGACTGCTGCGGTAGTCTGCATTGCGTTGGATTGGATATCTTCAACCATTCGGCGAACATGCGGCCAACGCATACGGTCCTTCATGATAGCGACACTGCGCTGATAAGAACCCCATTGCAGCACTTCAATGTTCACGTGGCGCACCCCCCAATCATTCATCTGTTTGCGGGATGGTTTATAGATATCAATCGTTCCCGTGCCAACAAGAGCGCTGCCATAGTCATCAACGACATAAGTGACGTCGGGTTGACTGGTAATGCGGAACAAAGTGCCGACAGGATAACGCGACCAATCCGCCGCAGCACTACGAACGTTCCCGAATCTGAGCGTTGACCCAATGGCGTTTTTCGAACCATACACAATGTGATCAGCTTCATCGTGACAATAAGCTGTCGTCCGCACCACCATTTGGCGCCCTTGCTCTAGAGAGGCCGTCAGCATAGGGGGATGAGGGGCTTTCATGACAAAAGCGTATTGCCGCATCTGCTCTGGCCGAAATGGAACACCCGCCGCTAAAGCTTTACGCACAACGTATTGCACTCCTGGTTGCAATGGCTTTCCGGCTGTATGAGTCATTCGTTTTGTTGACCCAAAATCAAGCGGTAGACTGCAGGAACTCATCACGAAAATTGCCAACAACGCGGAAAAGACGCAAACTGAAGGATATGCAGTACTCATGTTTTTTATAAATTTATATAAATTACTGATAAATTTATAAACAATCAATTATAAAAATAATAAAAAGAGTATTTTTAATATTTATTAATTAGTAAATACTGAAAATTAAGACGATTTTGAAAAAATGAGGTGAATTGCAGCCAATCAAACTGAGATCAAAAGATAGACCAGCTGCCATTGAACAAAATAAAGAAGAATGGTTCGCTAGCTTGGTTATCAAAGCATTCTTGATATCAGAAAAGCTAAGCCCACCCTCAAAGTTGCGCGTTTCACTTTGTGCACAGCGGCTGCTCAGTAAGCCTTCACTTGGCTACAGATGCACTCAGGGGTGCTCATGGGCTTGAAATGCCTGTGCTCCAATCTTGATGACACTAGGTATAAAAAATGGGCCGACGTGCAGGTCGGCCCATTTCACAAACTAACTCTAGGAATAGAGCGAACAACTCACTTATGGACTAACGGGCTTGGCGCCTTCTTTAAAGCAGTAGAGATGGGTGTGAGTGGTGATGTAAATGCAACCGTTGGCGGCAACCACGCTGCTTAGCAGAGGTGATGGAAACTCGATGGTTTTGATCTCCTTGAGCTCTTTACCTTCGGCAAGGATGAAAAGCTCACCTTCTTCATTGCCGATCCAGACTTTTCCGTCAGCCACGAGTGGGCTGGCCCAGATGTGGCCCTTGGTGTCAAACTTCCAGTATTCTTTGCCTGTTTTGGCATCCAAGCAGAAGACGCGACCGGTGTAGTCAGCCGTATAAACGAGGCCGTCTTTCAATGCTGGTGTGGAGATGGAGCGCTCAATGCCTTTGAAGGTCCAGACCGCTTTGCCCGAGAGATCACCGGTTTGTTTTGGATCGATGCAGCTCAACATGCCCACGCCTTCACCATGCTCTGGATCTTGGCCGATATTCACATAAACAAGGCCGTCATGATAGACCGTGGTGCCAATGATTTCGCTTGGACCGTCGTATTCAACATACTTGATTGGCTCACCTGCTGGATTCTTGCGATATTCCGGTGGGTTGGCATCATAGCGCCAGAACTCTTTGAGGATGTCAAAGTCGTCCTTCTTTTCGGTCGCCGTGTCCATCGAGTAAACCCAGCCGTCGCCAGCACCAAAGATGATCTGTTTTTTACCATCAATGTCAGCCAGCGTTGGGCTGGACCAGGAGCAGTGCAGAACGCGCTCTGAGGCCACGTGGTCCATTTCTCCCATCAGAGTGCCGTCTTCGGCATTCAGCATGATGAAGCTAGGAGCCTGGGGCGCTGGGATGTTGGTGTGAGTCCAGTCTACACCATTGCAAGTCGGAGCAAAGAGTTTGCCATCCACGATCAGTGGATAACCAGCCGTCGCATTGTGTTGGAAGACGCCCAGCTCTTTGTACATGTCATAGACCCAAAGGATATCTGCGTCCGTCTTGCCTGGTTCGACAGGAACTGGCTTTCCATCCTTGTCTGGGGCTGCCACAAAAGAGGCCTCATCTTGCATTCCTTGATTGCCATTGGACATACCATTGACGTCCATACAGATGATCTGACAGCGATTCCCAGGAACGTAAGCCTTGTCACCGACGATGGTCGGGCTTGCACAAACACCAAGATATTCCCAGTCGTTCACTTTGCCAGAACCCATCTTCGGTGAGACCATCTGCCATTTGAACTGGCCTGTGTATTCATCAAACACCATCACGATCCCGCGGTCGCCGATGTGCTTGCCATTGCGCGGTGATTCGTTATTGGTGCCGACATACACCTGACCACTGGCGATCATGGGCGTGCCGTAGGTCTGGGAGCCGAGTTTGGCCACCCAGAGACAGTTCTTGGTGGTGCTCATGTCCACATCTTCAGCACCAGGACCTTTATTGGCTTCTTCAGCATCAGGACGCAGGCGGCCTGCAATCTTAGGTGCCGCTTTCGGACCGAATTTCTTGCCGGGCTCAATGTCGATCGGCAGTCCCTTTTCAGCGGAGACCATGTTACGGCTTTGGCCGCCGCCCCATTGGGACAGATCAGCGGCATGAAGAGAAGCGGCAGAAAGAACCGCAAGGAGGAGGGGTGTTTTGGGCTTCATTTGAAAAAAGTGTCAGCGTAAAATTACTTATTCTCGGTGATGCTGAGGTTGTCTAGGAAGACGCGTTTTTGATTCATCGGCGTGAAACCAAAGATACCCGGGCTGCCCTGAGTATGAGCTTTGGCGACCTTGGCCTCGACGGTCCAAGCTTCAGGCTCTGGCTGGGATTTATCCCAGACCTTCCCCTTCACCACACCGCTTCCATCAGCATTGACATCGACTTGTGTTTTCAGTGTATACCAGGTATTCGCACTGACTTTAAAGACAGCCGCCTGTGCCAAGCGTTCTAGATTAGAGCTAATCTCGATCTTATTGGCATTACCACGCAGACAGATGAGATAGCGCTGATTGATGAGCCCCAGATCAGCCTTGGAGCGTGCATTTCCATCCGTCATGACGTCTGCCTGCATCGTGTAATTTGAGAGGGTGGACGGAGCTACAAACACTGTGCCACGCTGAAACAGCAGGCGGTCAAAACTTTTACCAAAGACTTTGTTACCGTCTTTTTCCATGACTTGGAATTTGAACCGAGCACCAATCCAAGGAAGTGGCGGATAAGCAAACTTGTAAGCTGGGTTAGCTGGATCAGCGGGGAACTCTTCACTTAGATTGTAGCCTTCAAAATCTTCAGTGATTGGCAATCCTTTGAGACCACGTCCACGGATCGTGCCAAAGGTTCCATCTGGCGCAGTGGCTTTCCAGGCACCTGCGCTGATTTTGGCATCTGCGGCGACAACGAGCTCGCCCGCCTCATTAAAGCTGGCATCCATCGTGGCCTTTAC
>CAMBPS010000095.1 GCA_945869675.1 Prosthecobacter debontii
AGGAGCCCGATGGGCATAACATCGCTCTTCTTTGGGCCGATTTCATTCAGGCCATCGAAACTGGGCGAAAACCCATCGCGGACATCGAAAGCGCGCATCGCTCCAGCTGTCTGCCCATGCTTGGCATGTTGAGCTGGAAACTCGGTCGCAGCATCCAGTGGGACGCCGAAAAAGAAGAAATTATCGGTGATCCCGAAGCCAGCAAGCTACTCAGCCGCGAGTATCGGGCACCTTGGGTGTATCCAGTCTGATCAAGCCGCCGCGCGGGCGGTCAGGCGGGACACCATCTCACGAACGTGAGAAGCTTTGTAGGCTCTCGGTTTCAGGATGGCTAGGCTCTTGGCATAGCTGCCCCATTTGAGAATGGTGATCGTCACTCGCCGTGTTCCCCACTGTTTCATAGAGCTAGCGGTGGGTTTATAAAGGTCGATTGTGCCTGTGCCCACAAGAGCCGAGCCGTAGTCGTCCACAATGTAGAGACTGCTGTCGCCAGAGATTTGAAAGATCGTGCCGACAGGATACACCGACCAGTCCGCGGCTGCGCTACGAACTTGGCCATGCCGAAGATGAGTTCCTGCAGCTGTTCGTGCTCCATATGCTAAATGGTCACCCTCTGAGTGCGTGTAGGCCGTGGTTCTGACGCTTTGAATCACTAATCCTGGAGCGACGTTGTCTGCTGCAGTTTTTGGATTGAGCGGAACTTCTCCTGCAAAGGAGATAGCAGACAATACAACAAGGCAGGGTAGAATGCGGTTGGTCAATGGGTCGTTGGGTTGTTCAGCGCACTCTGCCAAACTTGGTTGGACCAGCAGAGGGGTAGCTATCGTGGCGGATGTGCTGGAGGTGTCAACCGTAGAAACGCACTTACTTGGCTGGGTTTTTCTTATGGTTTTTTTACTAAAACTCATCTTAATGGAGACTTGCTAATTTTTCACTTAAACAAACGCACGATGAACGGAGTGATCGATCCTCTGGGCCGAATTTCCCGCCGCTTTCATCTTGCCTTATTGGGGCGTTTGCTCGTGGTTGAGAAACAAAAGCGCACAGCGCTTGACCAGCATGCCACAGTCAGCAGGTTGAGGGCCTGCTTGTTGATGAGCAGTTTTTCACGAAATAAAAACAACCATGAGTTCTACCGTTCCCCTTATCTCCTCCGGCACTGCCGGTCCTCTCGGCGTGCTGCATCTGCCACGTCTCTGGCAAAAAGCTTCCTTGGCTGCCGCAGGCAAACTGCACGCTGATTATCCAGGCTGTGGCAAGGGTTACGATGGTATGACCCTTGGTGCACTGGGCATTGCAGAAGCTGATTTCTTGGCCTTCATCGCCACTAAGCCAACCTACGTTCAACTTGAAGCCTGGGTGAAAAGCTATCCCAGCGTGAAGCTTAGCCAAGCCGACATCTATCGCCACAATCAGTCGATCATGGGCTATTGTCATGGTGATGACACGCGGAAAGGCATCCTGGCTGCGGTCGGTCTTCCTGACGACGGTTCTTGCAATCCGGGCGCCGTGGATCTGAACAATCTGGACGACTGGCAGACTTTCTACAGCGCTGAGCTCAACTAAGTGTCTCCTCTGATCACCACCAAAGGGCAGGCTTGATTGCGCTGTTTTTTTGGTGGTGACTTTTTCCATGAATCTCACGCACACAGACGAACAGGGACGCGCCAGCATGGTGGACGTGTCGGGTAAACCCGCGCAGATACGTGAAGCTGTGGCAGAGGGGTTCATCGTTCTTCAGGCCAGCACGCTGGACCTGATCCGCCAGAATGGCCTTAAAAAAGGGGATGTGTTGGCCGTAGCCCGCATCGCCGGTATTCAGGCCGCGAAGCAGACGCAGTTGCTGATTCCGCTTTGTCACCAAATCCCGCTTAGCAAGGTGGTGGTCGAGTTTGAGATGAAAGCCGCCGGTATTCAGATCACCGCAACGACTAAAACAATCGCCCAAACGGGCGTGGAGATGGAAGCCCTGACTGCTGTCTCTTTAGCGGCCCTTACGATTTACGACATGTGCAAGGCTGTGGATCAATCGATGGTCATCCAAGAAGTGCGTTTGATCTCGAAAACAAAAGTTTAATGACCCTATGATCACGACAGGTATCATCACCATTTCAGATCGCGCTAGCCAAGGTGTTTATGAGGATCTCGGCGGTCCAGCATTGCGCGCTGCCTCTGAGGGTTACGGCTGGCAGGTGCAGGCTGAGGTGATCGTGCCGGATGATTTAGCGGCGATTCAGCAGGCCATTGAATCTTTGTCCGCTCAGGGTTGCGGTTTGATCCTGACCACGGGTGGCACGGGCATCGCAGAACGTGATGTCACGCCCGAAGCGATCCGAGGCATCATGCGGTTGGAAATTCCCGGCTTTGGTGAATTGATGCGCATGCGCTCTTTGGAGCTCACCCCGAATGCTATTCTATCACGCTGTCTGGCGGCGATTGTTCAGCGTTCACTCGTGATTGCTTTGCCCGGAAAACCTCAAGGTGCTGTGGATTGCCTGAGCTTTGTCTTGGGGGCCATTCCGCATTCGGTCAAGCTGGCGCAAAGGGTGCCGACGAGTTGTTGATCGGAGGCCTAGCAGCTCACTTCAGTGTGAGTTCTTCCATCACCCTTTTTAGCTGTTCATGGGTTCTCGTCACCATGCTTTTGGTCGGTGGCCCGCTATGGCGGTCATTCCAGACTTTTTCCAGTTCTGTTAACACCGAAATCACAGGTTGTAACAGCACGCCTCGACGGTTGAGTTCGCTGAGTGAGGCAAAGCTCTGTCTTAGTTGGGCTAAAAGGGCGGGGGAGCCAATGCAAAGGGGGCGTTTATCCACCTCAGGGATTTCGACCACGAGTTTTGAGACGATTTCCAAGGCGCGCATCCAGGCCCCGATTTCCACAAGCACAGCTAAATCTTCATCACGCTGTTCACGTAGTTGGCGGAGTAGTTCTTGGTGTCCATCCACGATTTCCTGTCGCAGGCTTGCCCAGTCCCCCATCTCAGCCATCTTGGCTTGAGCCATTAGGCGGGGTTTGGTCTTTTCACCCAAGCCCAGAGTTCGGCAGTAGTTGGCCATTTCCTGGCTGTTATTGCGGAATTGCTGGGAGTCCTGAGCTTCCCAAATCAGAAACGATTCTCCAATCAAACTACCGAGGGTAAAAGCCACCTTGTTCCGATCCGTCGATGGCACGGGCGGCTGTCGGCGGTAAAGCGTGCGCCATCGTGCTTTGGCATGCTGGCCGGCCATTTCTAAAAAATCGAGGGGCGTCTGGTCGGCTGTCCAAAAGGCAGCTCGGTTTACAAATTCTCCAGCACTGGCGGCGATCGAGTCCTGAGACGCCGCGGGCTGTTGGGCAAAAACTCCGGAGATGAGAGCAAACGCCGCTGCCAGTATCATCAAGAACTGGGGGAAAGCAGCGTTCACGGGAAGTCGTTTCAAGCGGGGGAGGGTTGAGATGCCTCAGAAGTCTTAACTGTTCAACCATGACCTTCGATTCAGAGAACGATTCAAGCTAAAATCACTGGTTTCTCTGGATAGATCCATCTAGAGGAGTTGGGTTATCTCTGCTCATGCGCTACTTTTTCCTGCTTTCGTTTATTGGCTTGTCTGCTTTCTCCAAAGATCTGCCTGTTGCCCATGCAGCCGCTTTTGCCTCTGCGCTCAAGCAGGCTCAGCCAGGTGACAGTCTTGTTCTAAGAGCAGGGGAGTGGCGGGATGCTAAGCTCGTCTTTACCGGCCAAGGTACAGCTAGCTCCCCCATCACTCTCAAGGCAGCTGAACATGGGAAGACTGTTTTCACTGGCAAAAGCACGCTCAAGGTGGCGGGTGAGCATTTGGTCATCAAAGGCCTGCTTTTTAAAGACCCTGATCCGACGGTGAGTGATATCATCTCCTTTCGCGAAGAATCTGATTTTTTAGCCAGCCACTGTCGGATCACCGATTGCGCGATGATCAGCAGCGTAAGAGCGGCAGCCGGAAAAGAAAGCCGCTGGCTCGGACTTTATGGATCGGAGAACCGAGTCGATCATTGTGTCTTTCAGGGAAAGTCGGGAAAGGGCACCACCTTCGTTGTTTGGTTGGGTAATGGCAGTGAGGGCCGGCATCACATCGATCACAATTACTTCGGCTCACGCGAGCGGCTGGGAAAGAACGGCGGCGAGACCATTCGCATCGGTGATAGTAAGTCTTCCATGCTCAAAGGTGGTTGTGTGGTCGAGCATAACCTCTTTGAAAAATGCAATGGCGAGGCGGAATGCATCTCCAACAAATCCTGCGGGAATCTCTATCGGGAGAACACCTTCCTGGAGGTGGCTGGCACCCTGACCCTGCGTCATGGCAATGGCTGCACCGTCGAGCGCAACGTCTTTATCGGTAAAGGAGCCAATGGCACTGGCGGCATCCGCTTGATTGGTGAAGACCACACGGTCCGCGACAACTACTTGGAAAACCTTACTGGGGATACCATGCGCTCCGCCATCTGTTTCATGATGGGGATCCCGAACTCGCCTGCCAATCGCTACTTCCAGGTCAAAAACGCCCGCGTCGAAAACAACTGCATCGTCGGCTGTGAGCACTCCCTGTTGATTGGTCTGAGTGAGGATAAACTGGCCTCATTGGCTCCGGTGGGTATCCTGATGAGCGGCAATCAGATTCTATCTCCCAAGCATCCTATCGTGGAAGCGCGCTGTGCTCTGGATGGTATTGTTTGGAAGGGGAATCGCTTTTCCGGCAAGTCTCTCGGCATCCCTTCAATAGCGGGGATCGAGATCGCAGAGCCGAAGATCACGGCGCTCAAACCGATCTCGCGCTCGGAAGTCGGCACTTCTTGGTAATCGGCATCCCTTTCAGAAAGCGCGCATTTCTGCATTGTGATCGCGGGCAGGGTCGTTACTGAGTGTTGAGGCTGCTTTTCTGGCCTCTCCCAACCTTTCTTTTCCATCATGTCACTTCATCTCGGCGTTAATATCGATCACGTGGCCACGCTTCGGCAGGCACGCTACCGTACCATGCTCGGGGCTCACAATGTGGAGCCTTCCATCCTTCAGGCGGCTCTTGAGGCAGAGTCAGCAGGCGCACACTCCATCACCATTCATCTGCGCGCGGATCGTCGGCATATCGTCGATGAGGATGTCTATCTGCTGCGTCGTGAAATTGGCACGATGATGAATCTGGAGATGGGTAATACGCCTGAGATCCTCGGCATCGCTCTCAAGGTGAAGCCGCACTTCGTCTGCATGGTGCCTGAGAATCGTGAGGAGGTCACCACTGAAGGCGGGCTGGATGTCCTGGGGCAAAAAGACGTTCTGCGTGCTAGCGTCAGTCAGCTTGAGGCCAATGGCACGCGGGTTAGCATGTTCATTGATCCTGATCTGGATCAGGTCCGTGCATCTGCCGAGATCGGGGCCAGCATGATCGAGCTGCACACGGGCACCTTTGCCAATGAACTCGGTGAAAAACGCAACCATGAAGCCGCCCGCTTGAAAGCAGCCGCTGAGCTCGGGCAAAGTCTGGGCTTGCAGATCAATGCTGGTCACGGCCTCACTACCAAGAATCTCGCCGAGCTTTTTATCGTCCCCCATTTGTCTGAGTTGAACATTGGTCATAGCATCGTCGCTCGCTCCGTCTTTGTCGGCCTGCGTGCCGCTATTCAAGAAATGCTGGAAGCCATGAAGGGTTATACCTATGCCTGACATGACTCCGCTCGGACTCGGCATTGATCTGGTTGAGGTGGCTCGCATCCGCGGTCTACTCACCAAGCATGGCGACCGTTTTAAAGAGCGCACCTTCACCGCGGGTGAGATGGCTTACTGTGACTCCTGTGCGGATCCAGCCATGCACTATGCGGCACGATTTGCTGCGAAAGAAGCTGCGGCAAAGGCGATTGGAACGGGCCTTTGGGCTCAGGGCGTCGATTGGAAAGACCTCGAGGTATTGCGGGCTGATTCGGGGAAACCCTCTTTAGTTCTTCATCGTGCGGCGAAGGATCATGCCAGCGCTCAAGGCGTGACGTCCTGCCTCATCTCACTCACCCATACGCGTGAGTTGGCCATGGCTCAGGTCATTCTAGTCTAATCAAAAGTGATGTCAACGATCCCACAGGTTGCCATGCTCGTGGATACGTCCCGCTCTTACGGGCGTGATATTGTTCGTGGCATCCGTCGCTATGTCGCTGAGCATGGCCCATGGTCTCTTTACCTAGAGTCGCGGGATTTGAAGTCCAGTTTCCCGGAGTGGTTAAAGAAATGGCCGGGGGATGGCATCCTGGCGCGCACGATTGATCCATTGCTTCTGCGCCAACTGAAGGCCACCAAGCTGCCCGTCATTGAAATGCGTACGACAGTCCTGAAGCATCCCTTTCCCTATGTGGGCATGGACAATCAAATCGTGGGTCAGCGAGTGGCTAATCATTGGATGGACCGCGGTTTCCGGCGCTTTGCTTGTTACTTGGACAACTCAGAACTCTTCTTTCAGCAGCGCTGCCAGAGTTTTGTCGCCACCCTGCGGTCACGAGGATTTGAATGCTCCGTGTTTGAGGCTGGGATCTCTCAAAGCAGACCGCTGCGCTGGGATCAGCATCAACGCCAGTTGGCTGATTGGCTTAGCTCACTAGAAAAACCGTGCGCAGTCTTTGCCGCTAACGATCAGCTCGGTTTCTGGGTGCTGGATGCTGCCCGGCGCGCTGGTATTTCCGTGCCTGAACAGGTCGCAGTGATCGGAGCTGAGAATGATAAGACACTCTGTGACACCGCCTGGCCGCCACTTTCCAGCGTGCAACTCCGTGGACAAAATGTCGGTTATACCGCCGCCAAGCTATTGGACGATTGGCTACATCAAAATATCCAGCCTCCCCGGGTGACCCTGCTTCCGCCCGGTGACATCGTTGTCAGGCAATCCTCCGACATCGTTGCCGTGGAAGATCCGCGCATTGCCAAACCTCTTCACTTCATTCGCCAACATGCCATTGCCGATATCAGTGTCACAGACGTGGCCAAGCAGGTCGCCCTTTCTCGCAGCGCCTTAGAGCGGCGGATGAAAGAGCTGATTGGGCGTTCGCCGGGGGAAGAGATTGGCCGTCAGCGCTTCGGCCATGTAGAACGTTTGCTTGCTCAGACGGATCTCACCTTAGATGCCATCGCTGAGCGTGCTGGTTTTAAGCATCCGCAGTTCATGGCGGAAGCCTTCCGCAAACGCATCGGCATCACACCGGGAGAGTATCGCCGCCAGAATCGGTTTTAACTTCCTCAACGAGAATACGTGAGCCCTGGACCTCCCTGATACGGACATCACTACCGCTCTGAAGGTAACCGCCTTCAATCATGGATTCGAGCCGATGATCGCCGAACTGAACCGTGCCGTAGGGACGCATCGCACTGATGGTGCGACCTGTGTCACCGATCTGCACTTGGCGTGTGGCGGCCATGGCTGGCGTGCTTTCAAGACTGCCACCAGTGGTCGTCGTCAGCATCATTTGGCGAAAGGGCAAAGTCTCTGGCAGGTAGCGTGCGGCCACCAGCACAGCAACGGCAGCTCCTACAATGCCAATGGCAAAGTTGCGCAGTCCTAGCGCATAGGTGTTCAGGCTAAAGTCCAAAGGGACAGCCTCACCTCCACTGGGCAGGGCAGGGGCCGCCATTTCCCAGCCCGACATGGTGTAAACCAGAGCTGTCATGACGCAGATAAATCCAAGGATACCCGGAATCAGCGTGCCGGGAAAGACCAGGACCTCGACAAGAATGAAAACCAGACCCAGGACAAAGATACCAGCAGCCACGGCAGTTTCCTGACCCACCAAACTGCCAGCCACGTAATGGCCAAAAAAGAACAGCGAGAAAGCTGCTACGGAGAGGCAGCCAGGCAATCCAAAGCCAGGCAGCTTCATTTCAAGGTAACCGCCAGCCACACCAATCACAATAAGCAGAGAAGCATAAGCAGTCACCCAGATAGCCACGTTTTCAAAGAAGGTCGGCATTGCCACCACGCTGCTGCCACTGAGCTTCTCAGCGGTCTTGATCTCCTCAAGCGATTTCACGATGGCTTTGGCAAACAACGGTTTTCCATCCACCAGTTCAGTCGCTTGTTCGGCATCCAGCGTGAGGATCTCTGTTTTCGAGTCGATGAGCTTACCCTTCACCTTGAGCTCTTTGCCCTGGTCGATCATGGCTTCGATCACGGCTGGATTGTGGCCTTTCCTTTTTGCCACAGCTCGGGCCATGCCCATGGTGGCAGAATTCATCTTCGCACGTTCAGCATCGCCCATTTCTTGGCCAGTTCCATACACGGGGGAGGCTGCACCCACACTACTGGTCGGTGCCATGTAGATGCCATCCGTGGCCACGGCGATCATCGCACCCGCCGATAGGGCGCGCGGATTCACGTAGGCAAAGCTGCGCGGTTTGAGCTTTTGCAGGTCGGTCATCATCAGCTCCACCGTGTCCCAGAGCAGGCCGCCAGGCGTATCTAAATCAAAGATCACTCCGTCGGCCCCTTCTCGGCTGCAACGCTCCAAGGTTCGGGACATGAACTCGAATCGTGCGCGGGAAGTCAGGTCATCTTTGCCGACTGGGATGATCACGACTTTGCCGGCATAGCTGCTCGTCTCGGCAAAGACAGGTGCTGGCGTCATCAGGAGAAAGAACCAGAGCAAAATGGATTTCATGGCCGGATCCTACAGCGCCAGCTAACTAACCGCAATCCCGGTTCAGCTCTCCCAGAGCGTCTGGTCTCCCGCCACTATCCTCCATCTTCTATTTTCACCCTGCCTCCGACCTCTGCCTCTCAGGCTTTCGGCACATGCGGTATCAATACATCTGGGGACAGATTGCGTTGCTTGCTGCGCTTGGCCGCCTGGCTTGCGAAGATTTCCTGAGAGCGCTGGCTTTTCTTGCTGGTGGAGGTTTGGGCGTGCCAGACTCCATCAGAGCGAAGAATTCGACCTCTAGCCGTATCGGTAAAGTGCGTCTCCAGGATTTGAATCAGGCGCTTCTTTGCCTCCTTATCTTCCACGGGGATCAGCAGTTCCACACGCTTGGAGAGATTGCGATTCATGAAGTCTGCGCTGGAGATGAAGACCACTGGGCGCCCGCCTTGGCGGAACATGTAAATACGGGCGTGTTCCAGGTAGCGGTCGATGATGCTGACCACGGTGATGTTCTCACTCAGCCCCTTCACCCCCGGCCGCAGGCAGCAGATGCCACGGATGTTCAGCTTGATTTTCACGCCAGCCTGAGACGCCTCATAAAGCGCTTGGATCATTTGGCGATCCTCCAGAGAGTTCATCTTCAGCATCACCTCGGCTGCCTCGCCTTGCTTGGCGCGTTCGCATTCATTTTCTAACATGCCCAGCAGTCGCTCACGCAGACCAAACGGGGCCATGGAGATCTTTTGGAAATGCACAAAGCGGGAGCGTCCTGTCACTGTGTTGAAAAAGGCACTGGCATCACTGCCGTAATTGGCCCGGCAGGTCAGGTAGCTCACGTCCGTGTAAAGGCGGGCCGTGGCCTCATTGTAGTTGCCCGTCCCAAAGTGCATGTAGCGCACCAGATGCCCTGACTCGCGGCGCATGATTAGGCAGACTTTAGCATGGGTTTTTAAGCCGTGCACCCCGTAGATGATTTGGGCTCCCGCATTCAGCAGGTCATTGGCGCGATCTAGATTCCGCGCCTCATCAAAGCGCGCTTTCAACTCCACTAACACCGTCACATGCTTGCCAGCTTCCGCCGCCTTCACCAGCGCTGCCACCACGCGGCTGTTCTTGGCGGTGCGATACAGGATTTGCTTGATCGCGATCACATCCGGATCCACCGCCGCTTCCTCGATCAACTTCACCACGGGCTCAAAGCTCTCATAGGGATGATGCATCAGAATGTCACCGCGCTTGATCGCATCAAACAGACTTTCACCTGGCTCGATCTGAGCAGAGTTTTGCGTCGTCCACGGTTCCACCTTGAGTTCATCAAAGCCCGGTAAGCCTGCGATGGCAAAAAACGCACTTAGATCCAGCTCACCAGGAATCGTAAAGACCTGCGCGTTCTGGGCCACGCCGATCTGCCGGATCGCCGTCACCAGATCCCGGCGCGCACCTGCCTCGATCTCGATGCGGATTGCAGGGCTCTTCAGGCGCTGGTCTAAGATGCCTTCCATGGCCGTCGCCAGATCATCTTCTTCTTGATCTTCTGCCACGATGTCGGAATTCCGGCTGATGCGGAAGCGGGCGCAGGCGGTCACCTTTTCTGAGGGGAAGTAATGGGTGATGAACAACTCCAAGACATCTTCCAGATTCAGGTAAGCATGGCTGGCTCCCTCAGCATCAGGCACCGTGATGTGCCGTGGCAGACTGTTGGGCAGAGTGAACAGCACAAAGCGCCTCAGCGGCTTGGCTTCCTCTGTCGAAAGAACGGTGCAAAGTAGGGAAATTTGCAGGGCCGGAATCGTCGCCACCAGGCCATCATCCAGAGCAATCGGCGACAGCACTGGATAGATATGCTCCATAAAATGCTCTTCAAGATGTGTGCGCTGCGACAGCGTCAGTTCGGCCACCTTCAGCCTGCGGATACCCTTTTCATGGAGGATCGGCACCAGTTGCTGATGCAGGATCTCATACTGACGTGAAATGAAGCTCGAGGCCCGCGCATGGATCTGATCCCACTGCTGGGTCGGTGTCAGTCCACTTGGGTCTTTGACCCGTAATCCTTTTTCCCGCATAAACTGCAGTGCGCCCACGCGCACCATGAAGAACTCATCAAAGTTGGAAGCCGTGATCGCCAGAAACTTCAGCCTCTCCAGCACCGGCAACTCCGTGCGTGCAGCTTCATTGAGAACACGTTCGTTGAAAGCCAGCCAGCTAAGCTCGCGGTTGATGTATTGATCTTCAGAAAGGGCCATTGTGGCCAAGATCCTGTCGCAAGAAACGCATAAAACAAGTTACAAGCCGTGGAAGTGTTTCGGAAGGAAGGACTCAGAGACCGGAGTTCAGAGCCTCTGATCTCTCGCCACTATCCTCCATCTTCTATTTTTCATTCTTCTTTTCATCCCAAGAGCGCCTCGAGCCGTTTTAAGCTGACGGGTTGGGCGGTGCCGAGTTCCTGGGCGAAGATGGAGACGCGGTATTCTTCGAAGAGCCAGCGGAAGGTTTCGTGGTTGCTGGGGCGCACTTCTTTTTCCCAACCTTGAAAATCTTGGATGACAAGGGCTTTGTCGGCATCTTTGGCGGCGTTGTTGGCGGCCCGTTCGGCGCGGATGTAGATGGCCTTCAGGTAGCGCGGCAGATGAATCAACTGAGCATGCGGGGTGATGGCGAGGACGTTCAGGGGCAGCAGGCGCAGAAGGTCCTGATCCATTCCAGGGTAACGTTTGGGATAAGCTTGGATTTTTTGTCGCCAGTCGTCGCAGAGTTTCAAGAGATCCCGCACTTTCTGGGTCAGGGCAGGCAGTTCCTTGCGCGCTGTTTCACAAAGGCTCTGAAACCGTTTTTCCGTGAGCGGCAGCAAGGGTTGCAAGCGCAGGACGTGTGCGAGCACATGCTCCTGGGCCTGCTGGGAAAGCGGGGCAGCGGCAGCAGCCGCAGGCACGGCGGCGGTGCTGGGCAGCGATAGATGGGCTAGGCCACTCAGGGGACGTGCGACGGTCTTGGCCCCGGCATCAAAACTACGCAGTTCCTTTTGCAGCCAGGCGATGTCCTTGCCTAAAGCCAACTCCGCGAGTCGACGCACAGCAGTGGGTGACGCAGCAGCGACTTCGTCCGGCTTGCGGAAGAGGCGTAGATCGACTTCGCTCTCACGCAGCAGCAGGCCGGGATAGCCGTGCACAGGGACCCCGTGAATTTCTTCGACGAGGATCGACTCCGGTAAGTCGCCAAAGATCCAGCCGGGCAGGGCATACTTCTCCACGCGTGGCAGCAGTTTTTCCCAGGCGTCTGAGCGGGTCTCTTGCTTTTTGACGGTGGCGCGCAGGCTCTCAAGATCCCGGGTGGCGATCATGGATTGATTGCCCTGAGCCATGACTTCGACACGAGGCTTCAGATGCACGGGCACGCTGTCGGCGGGCCAATCGCTGGCATCCACCGGCACCTGATACACCTGACGCAGATGCTTGGCCAAGGCCTCCATGAAGTCGGCGCGTCCGGGATTGAATTCTTTTGCGATCTTTTTGGCGTTGGCCTCAATCGGCATGAGTTGGCGGCGGATGACCTTGGGCAAAGCACGCAGCAGGGTGGTGATGAGCTCTTCCCGAAGTCCGGGCACGAGCCACTGCACCTGACCGCTGGTCAAGGTTTCGGCCAAGGGCAGGGGAACCTGCACGGTGACGCCATCATCGTCTTGGCCGGGTTTGTAGGCGTAGCTGATGGGCAGGACGTTGTTGCCGAGATTGGCCTGATCTGGGAACTGTTCGAGATCGCTGGAGAGGTCGTCTCCACCCGTGAGGTCATCTTCGGCCACGCAGAGGAAGTCGGGCTCACTGCGCAGGCGCTCGTTGACCAGTTTATTCAGGTCGTGAATGGAGGAGACGCCATGGATGCGCGCCCGATAAAACTCAAAGAGGTGCTCCTCAATGGCATAGACGCGACTGCTGCGCACACGAGTGAGGGCGGCCTCCAGGCGATCCCGCAGCTTTTGATTGTAACCAAAGAAGCGATGCGGAATGAGAGTGGTGCCTTCTAAGAGCGCACCACGGATGAAGAGCTGCGTGGCACCGACGGGATCGATCTTCCCAAAGTCGATGGGTTGACGCTTTACCTCCAGTCCATGCAGGAGCAGGCGCTCGGTGACCAGCACGCGCCCAGCTTTGGCGCTCCAATGCGGCTCGCTGTAGCGCCTCTCTAATAGATGGGCACCGAGTTCTGCGGCCCACTGCGGGTCAATGCGGGCGACGGTTCTGGCAAAGAGCTGGCTGGTCTGGACGATCTCGCCTGCGACGATCCAAAGGGGCTGTTTGGTTTTCTCTTGGCCGGGTTTGGCGTTCTTTTCGCGTCGCTCGTAGAGATTGGAGCCGGGGAAGATCGTGACTTCTCGGTTTCCTGAAGCCTTGTAGGCATTCCGCTCCTGACGCATGGCGATGTCGCCCAGATGCCCGGCGACGATGCAGCGATGCAGAGCGATCTCCATGTTCGCTGGAGCTGAGGGCTGTTTGGCGTCCCGAAAGGTGTCGCGCAGTTGCATCCAGACGTCCCGCCACTCGGACATGCGGGTGAAGGATAAAAAGTTGGACCGACAGAATTTGCGCAAGGCATTCTTCCCCCCACGCTCCTGATCGGGGGCGGCATACCAGATTTTAAGAAGCGTGACGAAATCCGAATCCGGTGCGGCAAAGGCTTTGTGGGCAGCATTGGCCATCTCCTTGCGCTCCTCTGGGCGCTCGCGGGGATCGGGGATGCTCAGGCCGGCGGCTAGGACGAGCATATCTTCCAGGCAGCCTTCTTCCCGCGCCTGAAGCAGCATGCGGCCCAGGGTCGGGTCCAAGGGCAGGGCAGCCAGCTCGCGACCGCGCTCGGTCATGTCATGGGTCTCATTCAGCGCTCCGAGTTCATGCAGCAGGTCATAGCCCGCGCGGATGGCGGCACTGACGGGCGGGTTGATGAAGGGGAAGGTCTCGATCTCGCCTAACCGAAAGGCCTTCATGCGAAGGATGACCTCAGCGAGATTGGAGCGCTGAATCTCCGGCTGGGTGAAGCGTGGACGTTTATCGAAATCATCCTGCGCATACAGTCGGATGCAGACACCATCCTGAACACGACCAGCACGGCCAGCGCGTTGATTGGCGCTGCTTTGGGAAATGGCTTCCACAGGCAGGCGCTTGGTCCGCGTGCGGGGATTGTAGCGACTCATGCGGGCGAGGCCGGTATCCACCACGTAGCGGATGCGGGGTAGTGTGATGGAGGTCTCTGCAACGTTGGTGGCGATGATGACGCGGCGTTTGGCCCCAGGAGAAAAGACGCGCTGCTGCTCGGCCGAGGCCATGCGGCCAAACAAGGCCAGCACTTCAATGCCGGCACCGAGCCGACCCTCCAAAATGTCCCGCGTGTCGCGAATGTCCCTCTCGGTGGGCATGAAGACGAGCACGTCGCCCTCGCTGGTCTCGATGAGGACGTCTTCGACGGCATTGACGGTGGCATCGAGATGGGTGGGATCTTCGTCACTGTCACCGACGGGCAGATAGCGGATGTCAACGGGGTAAAGCCGTCCTGAGACCTCAATGATGGGTGCGCCGCCAAAGTGGGCGCTGAAGGCCTCGGTATCGATGGTGGCTGAGGTGACGATGAGTTTGAGCTCGGGGCGCCTCGGCAGCAGGGTCTTCAGGTAACCTAACAGGAAGTCAATGTTGAGCGACCGCTCATGCGCCTCATCCAGGATGAGCACGGAGTACTGTTTTAACAATGGATCACTCTGGATTTCAGCCAGCAAAATCCCGTCGGTCATGAACTTCACTTTGGTCTCTCGGCTGGTATCGTCACTGAAACGCATCTTGCAGCCAACCATGCCGCCCCAGCGCACATTCAGTTCTTCGGCCACGCGATGGGAGACACTCATGGCCGCGACCCGTCGGGGCTGGGTGCAACCGATCTGGCCTGGAGCGTCGCCCATGACCTCGAGGCACATTTTGGGGAGCTGGGTGGTTTTTCCCGAGCCCGTCTCTCCGGCAAGAATGACCACCTGATGGCCACGGATCGCCGCGAGGATGTCATCGCGACGGGAAGTGATGGGAAGGTCAGGCGGGTAGTCGATCAAAGCTCAAAAAGGGTGGGGAACTTGCTTTCGAGGAGAGTTTCATCTTAGACAAGAAAAAAGGCCTGAAATGAAGGTGTTGAAGCTTCCTCAGTCGGCTTCTTGCGGAAATTCCGGCATTGAAAAGATTGACATAGGGGTGGAATGGATGCCCTAGATGGCCCAACTCCTGCCATTCCCTTCTTACTGCCTCTCATGTCCAAAGCCCTTATTATTGCCGAAAAGCCCAGTGTTGCCGCCGATCTTGCTCGTGCTTTGGCGAAATCTCCCGGCATGAAGGCCTTTACCAAGGAGAAGGATTATTATGAGAACGAGACCCACGTCATTTCCAGTGCCGTGGGGCATTTGATCGAGTTGGCGATGCCTGAGGTGAATGGTAAAAAGATCGGCTGGGGCTGGACGAGCCTGCCAATCATGCCTCAAGAGTTTGAGCTGAAGCCCATTGAAACGAGCGCCGACCGATTCAAGCTTTTAAAGAAACTGATCGCCCGCAAGGACGTGGATCGTCTGATCAATGCCTGCGATGCGGGTCGTGAGGGGGAGCTGATTTTTAGGTACATCGTCGAAGCTGTGGGCAGCAAAAAACCTG
>CAMBPS010000096.1 GCA_945869675.1 Prosthecobacter debontii
GAGCGTATCGCCAGCACTCACAGCCTCCTTGGCCGATCTTCCCGCCTGGATTGGCGGGCGAAGGCCAAAGGACCACCGCACCAGGCCGCCGGGGCCGTTGGCGATGGTTTGCAGTCGCTGGCGATGGTTTGCATGGTTTGGAAACCACCCCCAACGTCGCGCAGGGCCCTTCAGCAACTGTCCACGGTTCCCGAGATTTCCCCAAGGGTTGGGTGACGAAAGAGTCAGGGCTTTGGCCCGATTCGTGATTGCCAAAGGTAGGGCTGCTCCCCATCATAAGCCCTGAATGAATTTAGCCGATAAAAGCACTGAACAAATCTGGCATGGCACCGCTGTCTCCTCCGGCGTGGCCCATGCCGTGGTGCATGTGCTCAAGGACCACTTCGATGAGCCCGATGAAGAGCCCATCTCCGCCGAGGAGGTGGAAAGCGATCTGGCTCGCTGGCATGCAGCCTTGGAGGTAACCCGCGTCGAGATCGAAGCGGTGCAGAAGATCATGGAAGATGAGCAGGGCAGCTCTGAAGCCGACATCTTCGAGGCGCATTTACTCATCCTCCATGATAACTCCATCCTCAAACAGGTGGAAAAAACGGTGCGGGAAAAACTGATCTGCGTGGATGCCGTCTATTACCGTCTGATGTGCAAGCACATGGATGCCCTGCGCGGACTGGCGGATTCCTATTTGAGAGAGCGTTTTTTGGACATCAAAGACGTGACCCACCGCGTGATGCGTCATTTGCGCGGCGAGATGCTGCAACATCCGATGTTTGACGATCCGGTCATCATCATTGCTCATGACCTGACGCCCTCGGACACGGTGCAACTGGACCGCAGCAAGGTGCTGGGCTTTGCGCTAGAAACTGGCAGCGCAAACTCCCATGCGGCGATCATTGCGCGCTCGCTGGCGCTACCTGCGGTGGTGCGACTTCACAATATCTGTGATGAACTGCACTCAGGTGACCCGGTGCTTCTCGATGGGGATGAAGGTCTGCTGATCCTGAATCCATCGCCTGCCACCCTGGCCAAATATCGCAAACGTGAGGAGCAATCGGACGCGCGCGAGGACGCCCTGCAAATAACGCGTCATGAGCCTGCCATCACGAGTGATGGCTTCAAAGTGGAGGTGTGTGCCAATGCTGAATTCATCGAAGAGATGGAGGCCATTCGCGATAGCGGAGCCGAGCAAGTGGGCCTTTTCCGCACCGAGTTTTTACACTTGGAAGATCCCGACGGCTCTGAAGATTGGCTGGCGGAATGCTACACCAAAGCGGTGAAAGCCATGGCTCCAGGTGAGGTCATTTTCCGCACCCTCGATATCGGCGGTGATAAGGTCGATCCTCACGCTTCTGGCGAGCCTGAGCCCAATCCCTTCCTAGGTTGGCGTGGCATCCGTGTTTCACTCGGACGGCAGGATCTCTTCCGCAAACAGTTGCGCGCCTTGCTACGAGCCGCCTGCCATGGCCGCGCAGGCATCATGTTCCCCATGGTCTGTGGCGTCGAAGAAGTGCGTGCAGCCCGCGCCCTACTCGATCAGTGCGCCAGCGAGTTAATAGCTGAAGGTTTAAAGATCCCAGACGATATCGAGATCGGTGCCATGATTGAGATCCCTAGTGCAGCCATGTCTGCAGATCTCATCGCTGCGGAAGTCGATTTCCTGAGCCTAGGCACGAATGATCTAATTCAATACACCCTGGCTGTGGACCGCCTGAATGAGCGCGTGGCGGATCTTTATCAACCTACCCATATCGCGGTGCTAAGACTCATTCAAAGGACCGTCGAGGCTGGCCAAAAGGCGGGTATCCGCGTCTGCATTTGCGGTGAAATGGCGGCTGACATCGAACTGACCCCTCTGCTTGTAGGTCTGGGCTTGAACGAGCTGAGTGTTGCCTCCAGCCAAGTGGCACGGATCAAACATGCCATCAGAAAACTCAGTGCGACGGACTGCCGCAAGCTAGCGGATGAAATCATGCAGATGGGCAGCGCCCCAGAAATCTTGGCCAAAAGCCGAAGCCTGGCCGAGGCCACCTATCCAGAGCTGTTTGCCTGAGAATCCCCTTCCCCTCTTGACCCTGGGCTGGCATCTCCCCATGATGACGGCCTCATGCTCACACGCTGCTGTTTCACTCTCCTGACCACCCTCTCGCTGACGGCCTTGGCTCTAGGCGAATACTCCCTTGGTCCACTCTCCCAGATCACCCCCGGAGTGCCTCAAGGAAAGGTGCTGCCAATGCCTGTCCATGAGTCCAAGATCTTTCCGGGCACGAAACGTGATTGGTGGCTCTATGTGCCAGCGCAATACTCGGCGGATAAACCCGCCAATCTGATGGTCTTTCAGGATGGTCATGATTACGTCGGCATCAAAGGTGCCTGGCGTGTCCCGGTGGTCTTTGATAACCTCATTGCCAGCGGAGAGATGGCCCCAACCATCGCGATCTTCATCAATCCTGGCCACCTGGGTGACACGAAGCCCGCCAGTGCTTGGAAAAACAATAACCGTGGCAAAGAATACAACTCACTTGGCGACACCTATGCGCGATTCCTGCTTGAGGAAATCATCCCTCAAGTGCAGAAGGATTATCGTCTGACAGACGATCCCGAAGGCTGGGCACTGGCAGGTGCCAGCAGTGGCGCGATCTGCGCTTTCACGGTCGCTTGGGAACGTCCGGACCGTTTTCGCAAGGTCTTCTCCACCATTGGCAGCTTTGTCAATCTCGCCGGCGGACACGTTTATCCATCGCTCATCCGACTCACCGATCGCAAGCCTTTGCGCATCTATCTGCAAGATGGAAGCCATGACCTCGACAACCCCTACGGCAACTGGCCCTTAGCCAATCAACAGATGGCCAAAGCTTTGGAGTTCATGCACTATGATTACACCTTCACGTTTGGCGACGGCGCTCATAACAGCAACCACGGTGGCAGTGTTTTTCCAGAAGCCATGAAGTGGCTGTGGCGCAAGTAAACCCAGCGACCACCTCCTGCCATGCCTTCGATCTCGATCCACAACCTCAGCAAAAGCTTTGGGGCACAGCCGGTGCTGAATGACGTGAATTTGGAGATTGTTGAAGGTGAGCTATTTTTTCTCCTCGGCCCCAGTGGCTGCGGTAAAACCACCCTCCTACGCCACATCGCCGGTTTTTATCAACCCGATTCTGGACGCATCTACTTCGGCGAGGATGACGTCACGGATCTGCCGGCCCACAAGCGCGGCACTGGCATGATGTTCCAAAGCTATGCACTGTGGCCACATCTCAATGTGGCACAAAATGTCGCCTTTGGGCTAGAGGAACGGAATCGACCCCAGCTTGAGATCGAAAAGCGGGTGGAACAGGCGCTCGAGTTGGTCAAACTCGGCGGCTTAGGCGCACGACGCATTTCCCAGCTCTCGGGCGGCCAGCAGCAGCGCGTAGCCTTAGCCCGTGCTTTGGTCATTAGACCGCGCTGCCTGCTATTGGATGAGCCCTTGTCCAATCTCGATGCCAAGCTCCGCCATCAGATGCGATCCGAAATCCGCCGCATCTGCAAAGAATTTGGCCTGACTGGCCTATATGTCACCCACGACCGTGACGAGGCCCTGAGCATGGCCGACAGACTCGCCGTGATGGATGCGGGCCAAATCGCCCAAGTCGGCACCCCGCAAGAAGTCTATCGAAATCCGGCCAATCGCATGGTGGCCGAGTTCATTGGCGAGACCAATTTAATCGAAGCCCAAGTGCTCCAACCCATGACCAAGGAAGGCTTTTATCTCGTTGGAACGACCTTGGGTCACATCCTAGCCCGAACCAACCGAAAGGATTGGCAGCCAGTGGCTGGAACGAGGGTGCTCATCTCGGTCAGGCCTGAGGCTTTGACTTTCACCGAACTTCCCCAGCCACCCAATCAGTTTTTGGGACACATCATAGACACTCATTATCTAGGAACAACGGCCCAATATGAATTGGAGACGGCCTGCGGCCTGAACCTCAAAGTCTGTGAGATGAACCCACAGACCATTCGACAACCATCGGTTGAAGAGGTCAAGCTGATGGCCAACCCCGAAGATGTGGTCCTCCTGCCGCAGGAGTGAGCCTCACTTCCCACGACACCTGTTTGCAAGCCACCTAGGCAGTGGTTTTGCGGTCCACATTGAGACCCATTTTCCGATAAAGCGTCGCAATGCTGACACCTAGCATCGTGGCTGTCTTTTCACGGGAACCGTTATTGTATTTGAGCGTCTCTTGAATGAAGAGGCGTTCTTGGCCCTTGATGAAATGATATAAAGTCGAGCCGATCGGTAGCTGTGTGGTCCCTCCACTGGCGGAAGCAGGCGTTGGCACCTCCATTTGCTGACTCACTTTAGCTGGCAGATCCGCAGGGCGCACACGGTCCCCCTCGGCAAAAGCACAGGCGCGCTCAACCGCATTTTTTAATTCAGAGACGTTGCCTGGCCATGGATACTTTTCTAGGAACTCCAGCGCATAGGTGTCCATGGCCTTGATCTTAGAATCGGTGCGCTCAGAAAGATCCTTCAACAAGTGGTCCACCAAGGGCTTAATATCCTGACGACGCTCACGCAGCGGCGGAATCTTCAGAGGAACGACAGAAAGCTTGTAATACAGATCTTCGCGGAAGCTGCCTTTTTTAGCCGCTTCTTCCAAACTGATTGTGGTGCTAGCGACCAACCGGAAATCAGCCGCGCCCGTGTTCCAAGCGCTGCGACGCGATTGCGCCTCATCCAGGAACGTATTCAGCTGTGCTTGAATGCGTGGCGGCAGCACGTGCACTTCAGCTAAATGGACGGTGCCACCATTAGCGCGACTGAAAATGCCACCCTGACCGCCAGAGTGACCAAAAAGCTCAGATTCCAGAGAATCTTCCGGCATGGCGCTGCATTGCACTTCCTTGTAAGGTGCTGAACTGCGACGGCTTGCCTCATGCAAAGCCCTGGCAACCATGTGTTTACCCACGCCAAATTCACCCTCGAGCAGCACGGGACTATCATTATCTGAGACGCGGCGCACAATCTCGAAGATGTGCTGGATGGCATCGCTATGACCAATCAGTTTTGAGGATGAACTGCTTCGCACCGAATTTGAAGGCAAAGCCGTGGGGGTTTCTAAGGAGCCTGATGCACCTCGCCCGAGGCCTTGATTGACCGTTTTGATCAAGTCGCCAAGGTCGAACGGCTTAGTTAAATAATCGAAAGCGCCAAGTCGCATGGCCTCGACAGCCGTCTCGACACTGCCATGGCCAGTGACCATGATCACGGCTGTATGAGGAAACTGATCTCGGCACATACTGACCAAATCCAAACCATTCACATCCCCGATACGCAGATCCACAATCACCAAGTCAGGCTGCTGGGTTCGGATTGCTGCCATGCCTTCAAGGCCCGTTGTATAGCCGAACACCGTATGCCCTGCTGCACGACAAAGCTTGCTCATCAGCTCAAGAATTGCCGCCTCGTCGTCTATGATTACCAGTTTAGCCATAAAGTTGTTAGAATGTGAGAGTCAAAATTGACTATCAAATACGCTAAAGTAAATGGCCCACTGCGTCAACGAGGTTCTTATTTCTCGAAGCAGCAGCGGGCCGAATGATTGAAAAGAGATCTTATTTAGAGAAAACCGGAATTAGGATCTCTTGGTTCGGGAGCCGCCGGACGTTGAATTTCATCATCATCGGATGTTATTTTGTCCAAGGGTGTGCTCTCCACCGGAGTCGCTTCAATCATCTGGCGCATCAGATCCCAAGCAGTGCGGAAATCACCGGAATCTGCTAACAAAGAAGCTAATTCACGTTTGAGAAAAGCAGGCGATTTGGGAAGGTTCATCACTCTTTCAAGAGTTAACCGTGCGGATTTGAGATCCCCGCCCAGACGCTGGGCATAATACAACTCAATCCCCGGCAGCATATCCAAGGGATTGAGTAATTGAGCACGCTCCAAGCGTGGAATGTCTCCCAAGGAAATCGAGGCCGGAGGAACAGCAGTCGGAACATGAGACGCAGCGAGCTTGTAGGCAGTCTCAAATTGGCCAGATTGAGCTAGGTCACTCACAATCATGCGCCAACAAATTTTTTGTAGTCGGGGATACTTTTGGATGTAGTCCAGAAGGATCGCTTTTTCACTCTTTTGCTGCCAAGCGGAAAAGAAGTAATGGGTTTGGTTTTCGTTCAGATCAGCCAACCCTGGATGCTGCTCTAAAAATTCGGCATGAAGAGTCTCCCAATGCGGCGAAGCAGTGTATTGAACGAGACACATTAATTGTAACGGTAAATGATTAGCAAGACTCCAAATGGCCAAGTGTTGATCTGAATAAGGAGCAAAGGCAGCGACCATTTGCCAATATTGATTCAAATATAGCTCCTCAGGGGCTGCATAACGCCGGAGGCATTCCCTCCAAGGAATGATGGCAGAACTAGGATCAAATCGCATCCAGAAGTTCCCCTCATCCATGCAAAAGTCCGCATAACGTGGCTCAACGGCCCGAGCTCGCCCAAAATCGAGTAAAGCCTGCTCACGATCCTGACGCAGGACAAGATGAAGCTCCGCACGTAAAAAGTACAAACGGTAGTCGAGAGGTGATAGCTCGATCGCACGATTTATCAAAACGAGAGCTTCAGCCCTTTTCCCTTGAGCAGATTCGATCAATGCACGGTCATGCAGCACTCGGGCCATGGATGGAATGATCGGTTCAATAGCTCCAGAGAACATCAAAAGACCGTAAACTCCCGATGAAATCATCAACAAACCGGCCAGACGAAAAAAACCCTTGCCCAAGAGAGTGATTCTTGATCCTGCGTATCGAGGACGAACAGCCAGAGAAGCTACAAACGCAATGAGTAAAAAATACCCAAACCCATGCATGGGAACATCAAAAACGCTGTGAGTGAAAGCCATGAAAGTCGCAATAGCAAAAGACTTTCTCATGCGTCTTCCGGAACGACTTTCACGAGTCTGTTTTTTTCTCATTGAGATCCAAGGTCCCGTTGTAGAAACAAACCAAAAGGCTAATGATATAGCGGGAATAAGAACCAGTAAACCTACTTCAAAAAGCAGCCACAGCAGATCGCTTTCGGGATGAATTGCTCTCGCGAGAGGCATCGCAGTTGGAGTGATCTGAGGAAAAACATATTCAAAAACGCCTAGCCCTTGACCTATCCATGGTGCGGAGACTGCAGCCGACAGTGTCTCTTCTGCTAATCGTGCACGTGTATCTTCAACAATGGAGGCACCAATGGGTCGGCTTGAAAGCCGCTCCCCCAGAAAACCTTTAGAGCTTAAAACAAAGGATAGAATTGTTCCGATGATCGAAAGACTGACTAAAATCTTACGCAAGCGGCCTTTCTTCATGGCTGCTGCGGCCACCCAGACAGACAATCCTAGCAGAAATAGCATTAACCCACCACGAGAAGTGTTGGAGACAATGCAGATGAAAAACAAGACAACTCCGGCAAAGAATAACATCCAACTTCTGGATTTGCGCCGGATCGAATCAAAGCTTGCCGCAGCACACAAAACGCTCGTTAAAGCAAACAGGCTTGAAGAGTGATTGCGATTCGAAAACGGCCCAAAATCATGACGGGCTACCCCCTCAGCAAAATGAGGCCACCAAGGAAGATTCACCAAATGATGAACTTCAAGCATGAAGAAGACTCCGATAATCATGCAACCAAAAGACAGCGACCGCAGAGCGATTCGGCGCCCTGAATCACTAAAATTCTGACCAAAACATGACCACAACCAGATCAATCCAAAAAGTGAAATAATCCAAGTCTCAAAGGTCGTTTGAAAGTCAGGGGAAAGACTGCTGGATACGGCCACTGACCATTCCTGAATCAAATTAGTGCGCCAAGGCTCAATGGGGCCGAACCATTTGGCAGGCAACAAGCCAATGGCGGGAACGATCGCCATCCAAAGCAAAAGAAAGCGCGGAACGGGACGCAAACGAAAACGTGGAGGTGCCAAGAAAAGCGTCACCCCCATTAAAACTAGAGCTACGGAACAGGACCACACCTCTCCCCCTGCTCCCAAAAATAGGACAATTAGCGCTGTCAAAGAATACAGCCAAGCCCTCAAATGCTTGAGTCCCATGAAGGGGACACCATCCTCAGAATCAAGACTATCCTCAAACTTAGGATCGCCTATTTCGTCCTCATCCGAGTCCGTATGGTCACGATTTAATGTCTCTGGTGATTGTGGTATCATGAATGAATCAAGACCTCCTCTTCAGGATGTGGATAAACCCCAGAATCAATCGCTTGCCGGTTTCCCTTAGAGCGAATGAAGTCAGGCAATGCCCCCCAGCGCTCGAAGCAACGCTCAAAAAGTGAGGTAAATACATCAGCACGATGAAACCAATCAGATTGTAAACCGTCATCAATTGGACAGTGCAATTCACACTGGAGGCCAGACTTCAGGGACAAAAAAACAGGCAGCGTCTGTTCAGAGCGCTGCACATTAAAACCAATCCAATCAAAGCGATGGCGCAAGACACTCGAGAAATCATCGAGGCTATCACATTTTTCGATATCAAACTCCAAGACGCGGGCATGAGCGCGGATGTGTTCCAGACGCTTCCGGCGCGCCAAGGCTTGATCGATTTGCCCTCGAAGCTTTGACCAACTGCGGATGTATCCCAGGTATCGTGCAGCCGCGATCGCAAAAAGAAAAAGAACTGCGCCTGCAATTGGCAAGGCAATGCCCTTGGTTAGTAAGATACTGATGCCGACAAGACTGAGCACCACACAAACTGAATACATCGCCACCAGAGCACGACCTTTGCTGTACCCTAACATGATGAGACGATGATGAATATGCTCAGCATCGGCACTGAAGATCGGTACACCGCGTATGCTGCGCCTTAGGATGGCGAAGGCTGTGTCTAAAATAGGCACTCCCAAGGCAATAATGACGACCAAGAGTGCCGCAATCACGGAGCCTTTATTCGAGCTTTTGAGTGAGACCGATGCAACAAAAAATCCAATCAAATACGCCCCCCCATCCCCCAAGTATATTTTCGCGGGTGGAAAATTGAAGAACAAAAAGCCACTCAGCGCACCCGCCATGACAATGGAAATAAGCATAACCTCCGGGCTTTGCGAAACGAATCCGACGAAGGCCAAGGTAAGCGATAAAAAGAGTCCAAATCCGCCAGCTAGACCATCCATGCCATCAATCAAATTGATGATGTTAGGGATCGCCACAAGCCAGAAAAGGGTCAACGGCAGACTCCACCATCCGAGCACGATGCTGCCCGCCCCTAATGGATTACTCAAGATATCGATAGAAACACCCATCGAGAACAAGACAAGGGACACACCTATTTGCCCCATCAGTTTTACTTTGGCGCCCTGCGGTTTGAGGTCGTCCAAAAAGCCCACAAGGAACATCAATAAATTACAGAGTAACAATGGGCCCCACTCATTGAATCGCATCCTCCCTAAGACCAAGCTTATGCAAATCCCGAGCAGGAGAGCCATGAAAATAGGCAAGCCGCCAAGACGCGGAATGGGTTTATCATGCAGCTTACGTCGACCATCAGGAGCATCCAAGCCAATTTGGCTTTTGCTTCTCAGGATCATGATTGTCCCAATCAAACTGACCAAGAGAGCAAGACCATAATAGCTGAGCATCTCGAGCGGCATCGGCATGCCGGGAACAGGAGGACCAATAAATGATTCTAAATTAAGAAGAGAGAGCATGGTCGAATCAAACGAAAAAACGATTAGGAGCCAACAGCAGTGATCACGTCAATCAACCGACGACGTAAGAGCCTTTGGGAAAAGTCTGCAGCAAGTCGTTGGCTAGCTTCAGCAGGCGGTAGGTGTCCCTGCTCTGCGGCTTCCAATAAAATTCGATGGAGTTGCTCTTGATCACCAAAATTGGCCAAACGCGCATACCGTTGATCTGGCAATCGAGCGGCTAAATCCGTCAAGTGACTCTCTTGGGGACCGATGGCCAGAAAGGGCAACCCAAGCGCTAATAGGTTATAGACTTTGCAAGGATGGATCATGCCCACAAAGGGCGGCCCCATGATGACCAGGTGGAGATCGGCACTGGATAAGGAAGCCGACAATGTTTCCAAGGGCTGATAGGGCAGACAGGTAATGTTCGTGAGCCCTCGTTCTGCCGCAAAGGCCTTCACTTTAACAAATTCGCTTCCTCCGCCTACAAAGAGAAAAGCCACGCGATCATCCCTTGCCAGAGTTAAGGCTGATTCTAAAACCGTATCAAGAGGGTGGCAGGGGCTGTGATTGCCCGAATACATCACCACAAATTTATCCGTCAGTCCATGCTTGGCTCTGAAGTTAGCACGCCCCACAGCATCCCATTGCAGGGCATCATCATGTGACCATGGCGCATCTGTGTGAATGACATGCTCTGGAACACCTTTTGCCATGAGCCTCTCAGCCATAAAACGATCCAGCGCAATGATGCGAGCAGCACGGTGAAAACTCCAGCGTTGAAGGGCGCTTAAGACTCTCTCTGAAATACCCCCTTCTTTCAGCCAACCGGCAGCCACTGCCTCATCAGGATTCAAGTCCATGATCCAAGGCACAACAGCCCCACCTTTAAGCCAGGCCATGGCTGTTCCTAATGTGGAAATTAACGGCGGCGAGGTCAAACTAACCGTCACATCAAAGCGTGGCAGACACAACAAGGTGAAAAAAGCATTAAGCCAAAAAACACCAAAATCCACAAAACGCCGCCATTTGGCTTTTTTCCCAAGACTCGTGGTCCAAATACGACGAATCCGAATCCCCTGCCAAGTCTCCTTCACTGAGTAGCGGTTTTGAGGATTGTCATAACCTCGTGAGGAGGCCAACACCGTCACCTCATGACCAGCTTCGCGCAGGCCAAGCCCAAGATCGGTCAGATACTGCGCCGTAGCGACATAATCCGGATAAAAGCACTGGTTGAGCAAGAGGATCTTCATCGGCTGATTCCGTTAGCCTTCTCGCAAAGTTTGCGCGCCCACTTCTGCCAAGAAACACTCGTAAGCGTGACGCACGCCCGTTTTTAAATCATAGCTAGGGCGCCATCCCAGGGCTGCCAGTTTGGATGAGTCCATGAGTTTGCGCGGGGTTCCATCAGGCTTCGTGGTATCCCAAAGAATTTGGCCACGATAACCCACCACCTCGGCCACCAACTCCACCAATGCTTTGATCGTCACTTCAGAACCACTGCCAATATTCATCCAGTCTGGGGGCGAATCTTGTGCCATCAACAGAGAGCAGGCATCCGCCAGATCATCCACATGCATGAACTCGCGTTGCGGGGAACCCGTCCCCCAGGCTGTGACCGTCGGATCATTGGCCACCATGGCCAAGTGAAAACGCCGGATCAAAGCTGGCAGCACATGGGAATTCTCTGGGTGATATTGATCGCCAGGTCCATACAGATTGGTCGGCATGGCAGAATAAAACAGTGCTCCGTATTGGCGGCGATAGTATTGTGCCAGTTTGATCCCCGCAATTTTGGCAATCGCATAGCCTTCATTGGTGGGCTCCAACTCACCTGTCAACAAACAGGACTCAGGCATCGGCTGGGGGGCATGTTTCGGATAAATGCAGGAACTTCCTAGGTAGAGCAAACGCTTCACTCCCGAGCGATAAGCCCCATCAATGCAATTCATGGCAATGGCCAAATTTTGATGCAAAAACTCAGCTGGGTAAGTGTTGTTGGCATAAATGCCACCCACCTTCCCTGCCGCAATGATCGCCGCATCTGGTTGGTGCTCCGAATAAAAATCAAAAACTGCCCGCTGATCCGTGAGATCAAGTTCACGCCGACTGCGCGTGATGATTTCCACACTCGGTTCTGCGTGAAAGCGCCGCACCAATGCAGCGCCCACCATGCCATTATGTCCTGCGATAAACAACTTCATGCACTTATCCAAGGCTGACGATCTCATGCACTTCATAGCCTTTGGCCAACCGTAATTTTGCCAAATACGATCCATCTTGTCCGGTGATGCCGGTGATCAATGCTTTATTCATGTAAGGTTGTTTAGGGCGTTATCGGAATAGGCTTATCTGGTTATCTTCATGAATACTAGATCAAAGAGAAGACTAAAAAAATCAAAGGTTAGTTTTCGAACGAAATCGTCTAGAACGAATCTGCCAAACATCGCGTGCCATGCGCCAAGAATCGCGAATGAGATTCACTTTACCCCCTGGGATCTCTTGCCAGTCAATGGGAACCTCCTGGATCGAGCAACCCGTATCCAACAAGGCGACCATCAATTCCACATCAAACGCAAAACCAGTGACTTGCAGCCGATTCGAGATTTTCTCAAAGGCAGCACGCGGCACCACCTTCAACCCGCACTGAGAGTCATAAACAGGAACCTTCAAAAGCTCTGAGACTAGGGTGGCGTAAATGCGTCCAAGCAGGTGTCTCTTGAATAGACGCGTCACCTGCCGCCCCAAAATCTTGACTCTCGAAGCAAAGATGGCTCGTGCATCGCCCCTCATTTTGATCAATCTCGCAACCTCGGGGGGAGAACAGGCTCCGTCGGCATCGACGAACGCAAGCCAATCAGCCCCACCATGATCTGCCCATCCAGCATAGACGGCTCCGCCCTTGCCCAGATTGCTAGACAGCGTTTTTAATGACCGCAAGCAGGTAAATTGGGCACGTAGGGAATCGATGATAAATCGCATTTTCGAGACTTCCTCTGCATCTGAACCATCCTCCACCACCATGATCGCCACTCCGCCGAGGACACTCATCTCACGACACAGATCTGGCAGAAACCCTCCAATTCTGGCGCTTTCGTGAGAACAAGGGATGACCAAAAGAACAGAATCAGTCATGTTTGGCTAGGATACCCTTGTAAAGTTCAACCAATCGTTTTCCCAAACGTTGCGTGCTGAGTTCAAGACTCGAGTAGTCTAAAGCATGTTTCGACAACTGTTGCCGTAACTCGGGGTTCATAATCATAGATTCTAAAGCAGCTGCCAGAGAATCAGCATCAGGACCTGCAATGATTGCCGCATGAGCCGCAGCTGCGCCTGAGGCAATGGCTACGCCAGGGGTTAAAAGGCATGCTTTGCCTGCAAGCAGGGCCTCTGCTGCAGCTAAACCAAAGTTCTCCGAGAACGAGGGGAGCACAAAAATAGAGGCATTAGCGAGTAACTGCGACTTCTGATCTCCACTGACATGATCCAACCACTGCACCTGATGATCTAAAGACAGTGAACTTGCCAGAGCACGTAACTGCTCTCGGTACTCAGGCTCACCACTGCCAGCTATCACCAATCGCCACTCCTGATAGCGTGCAGCTAAAATTGCCCAAGCATGCAGCAGTGACTCGAGATTCTTGATGGGATTTAATCGCGACAAATAAAGAATGGTCGGTGGGTGATCTGCCTCTGGAGTCGGCAAGCGTAGGGCCTCCAAGCCAAGTGGAAGAATAACCGAACGAAAAGGAATGCCAAGGATAGCGGCTTGATTGGCCTCATCCTGACTGGTGAAATGAATGGCTGCCGCATCCGTCAAAAGCGGCCCCTCGACCCATTGCAAAGACAGTTTTTTCAGGAAAGGTCGCCGCTGCGTGACACCATAGCGATTCAGAACACCGAAGGGCCTAAAAACAAAAGGCACCCCAGCCTGCCTTGCCACAAAGGCTGCTGCGATACTCGAAAAAGAAAACAACGCATGGATATGCACCAAATCATAATGACGCACCTCTTGGAGTAGCCACCGAGTCAAGGAAACTGAAACCGTATAAAATTCGGTGTTCTTACGGAAATACCGTCTCACGCAGCCATTCTCCAGAACCGGCGACGCATTCCCTTTTCCATTCCTTAAGCCACGTCCGTCGTCGTCTGTCGTCACCGTTTCAACGTCGATGCCTTCAGCCAACAATGCACGCTCGATTACCCCCATCGCCACAGTTGGACCACCCTGACCGATGGCCAGGGAAGGAATGACATGAAGAACGCGCATACTCAATAAGCTGAATTCCAGAATAAGACTACCTCGAGTCCGCTAGCCAGCGCTCCAACATGAACACCGCCCAGCGCTGATACCAGGTCGGATTCGAGTTTGGCAAACGACGCGTCACTTCACGAAAAGCCTCGCCCCAAGAAGCTTCAAGCCATTGCTCGAAAGGAAACGTGAAACCACGTTTGGGTTGATTGGCGACCCATTCAGGAATCTCAGGAATAGCTGCAAGAAGCAACTTCTTGCCGGCTTGGATTCTTTGGCTAGCAGGGATGCGAGCGAGCTTTTCAAAAAGGACATGATCCACAAAGGGAACTCGAAGTTCCAGACCATGGGCCATGCTCATTACATCACTGTCCCTGAGCAGCTGATTACGCATGTAACACTGAAGCTCCAAAGCACTGACCGCATCAACTTCAGAAGGTAACTGATCGATAGTATCCTTCAAAACTCTGGTAAAAATGCTACGGGAAGAGTCTGCCGTTTCTATATAACCTCCCCCCAAGAACCTATTCGCAATATCAAGTGCCTCCACGGAAGAGAAAATCCCGCGATAGGTTTGCCATGCTCCTAGAATGCTTGGTTCTTGTCGTAAAAAGCCGCCAAGCCGCCGCAACCGAGGCTGCGGTGACCAACTTTGCATGGTAGCGCCTAAAGCGGAAGCCAGGCCTGGCAGACGATGCAATGAGCGACTTAATAGGGCAAGCTTGGGCACTTGCTGAAAGCTTGGATAACCCCCAAAAAGTTCATCGCCACCTAATCCAGAAAGCACCACTTTCATCCCCTGACTGCGTGCAAAGGAAGAGACGGTAAAGCTATTGAATCCATCAATGCTTGGCTGATCCATATGCTTGAGGAAATCCTCAAAAGCGCTTTCGCCAACTTCACTCGTAAGCCTCAGCTCGTGATGATCGGTGCCGAAATGTTCAGCAGTCCGACGCGCCACGGAACTCTCATCCAGACTCTTGTGATCCACACCAATAGAAAAAGTCGCCAACTGCTGCATTCCCATTTCACGAGCTAGGGCAACAAGCGCCGTCGAATCAATCCCACCGCTCAGAAAAATCCCGACAGGCACATCGCTCACAAAGTGGGCACGGACAGAGTCCAACAGAGCCAATCTCGTCACCCCTGCTGCATCTGAATCTTCCTTGGCCTCAGGAAAATCGATTCCCCAATACGACTCCGTTGTGTATTTGCCAGCATGCCAGGTCAAGGTTTGCCCAGCCCCAAGAACTGCAACCGA
>CAMBPS010000097.1 GCA_945869675.1 Prosthecobacter debontii
ATTAGCCTAGATTCAGGAATGGCTGACCGCCGATTTGCATCCGTCATTGATTCCACAAGGCTTTTCGCCTCTTGGGCGGTGTCACCCAAGACACAGCCGCTTCGAGTCGAAGAAGCCTTGTGAAACCAAGCCCTGGCGCAACTCAACGATCTTTCATTCCCGGATCTAGGATTAGTGGAAAAAGACTCTTTCGGCAGTCTGTCGTAGCATCCAGGCTTTATCGCTTGCAGTGAGAAAGTCTAGGCGATCACGGATGAGAGCGATCGAGTCGTGGTAGTTGTGTCCTGGATCGACTTGGAAGGGGCAATCACTGGCCCACATGAGTCGATCCGCGCCGAAGTAGTCGCGGCACTCTCGGATCATCTGGCCGAGATCCAGATAAGGCGCTGTTTTTTTACCCAGTGCATAAAAAGCGGAGGTCTTCAGGGTAACTTTCGGATACTTGGACAAATGCAGCAGTTGATCCAAGTCCGCGCGTGTTACCGGACCCGCCATGCCGACCCTTGCAAAGTGGTCGATCACCACGGGTGTCTGCGGATGTTTGGCGCACATTTTTGCGACCGGACCGAGTGCCTCAGGATTGATGAGCAGGCACATGTTGAGTTGTTCCTCGGCGCCCACGCGCCACATCTCTTCGATGCCAGGAGAAGTTAACCAGGCCTCTACGTCTTTGCCTCTGGGAGACAGCCTGAAACCACGCACGCCCTGCTTTGCCAGCAGCTTCATTTGTGCACGCACATTGGCTGCCATTTCATCCATCACGGCCACGCCGACAAATGTGCCGGGATGCTCCGCTATCATGTCAAGCATGTAGCGGTTGTCCGTTTTGTAATAACTCATCTGGATAAGCACGATGCGCTTCACGCCTTCAGGCGTGGTATGAGCAAAGAGCTGCTCTGGCGTGAAGCTCGGCGGGGCCATGTGCTTTTTCTCAAAGCCTGCTGCTAGAGGATAGGTCTGTGTGTTTGGTGTCCAGACATGCACATGGGCATCGATGAATGCTGTAGATTTCGTCGTGCCACAGAAGGCTAACGGAGTGCTCATTGCGGCACTGGCGCCAGTGCTGATGAAGTGACGACGACTGATCATAGTGTGAAGGTATTACACGAAGTTGAGCAGGAATCTTCTCTGAAACTCTAAGGCCTGTTCCACCTGATCTAGTTCCACGTATTCATCGGCGGTGTGTGCCCGGTCGATGCTGCCCGGTCCAAACACGATGCTAGGAATGCCTGCACGGGACAGCTTACTGGCGTCACAACCGAAGGGTACGCCACAAGGTTCAGGATTTAAGCCCAGATCACGTAAGATTTGAGAAGCTGTCTGAACCACGGCTGATTCAGCGGGTGTATCTAGCGCTTCATCAACTAGAAGTAGAGGCTCTTCGATCTCTGCTGAGATGCCTGGTAGTTGATTCAAAAGTTGCTGATACTCTGCCACAGCGCTGGCCGCACTCTCGCCAGGAAGCAAGCGACGGTCGATTTCAATAGAACAGTGATCTGGGACAAAGTTCACCTGCACGCCACCGTTGATCACTCCCACATTGCAGGTGCCGCTGCCGACTAACGGATGTTGGATCACGGCCATCCGCGCATTATCTGACTCGATGGCTGTAAGGACCTTCGCCATGTGAGTGATCGCATTCACACCCAGGTGTGGCTTTGAACTGTGAGCTGATTTTCCACGCACCACTATCCGGCAGCGCAGTACGCCTTTCGTTGCGATCACAGCTCGCATTTCGGTTGGCTCAGCCACGATGGCTGCGTCTGCTTTTAGGTTTTCGCAAAGCTTCACCACTCCACGATACGAGAACTCTTCGTCCACGACAGCAGCCAAGACGACTTCACAAGGCGGAGTGATGCGAGCTTCTTTCAATGAAATCATGGCGTGCATCATCGTGGCTAAGCCTGCTTTGGTATCACAGGAACCTCGGCCATACACTTTACCCTCGCTGATGATGGGGTCAAATGGCGGGATGGACATGCCTTTGATGGAAACGGTGTCTGTATGCGCTTCCAGTAAAAGCCGCCGAGCTTGCTGACGGCCAGGAAGGCGTGCCATGACATTGGGCCGACCCGGAAAGACTTCTTCTTCCCAGGTCTCGATCCCATGCATCTGGAAAAAGCGCCGGACATAAGTCGCCACTTCTCCTTCCCCCGGCCCGCCCTCATAAGACGAGTTCACACTGTTGATGCGGACTAGCTCTGTGAGGGTTTTGACAACGGGCGACATGACTCGATGATGAGCCGTAGCTCCCGCACTGGCAACATTTACTCCGAGTTATTCGCCAGCTAGGGCGTCGAGTAGATACTTCGATGGCTGGAAGTGCTCGATAAGGACCTCCTGTTGGCTACCGCGATTCATGCGAACCTGACGGATGTCAAAATTAGGCGTTTTGTGTGGAGCAAAGAGGATGTCGTCGTGAGTGGCGTTTTGGTGCCGCTTAAACTGAGCCGGAGTGATGTGACCGCCGAGATGGTCGTCACGACCGGTAGCCAAATGGCAGGTACCGAGCACCTTTTCATCTTGAATGTCAGAGCCGGAGACGGGAAGAACTTGGGTGCCGAAACCCAGTTCACCCAGAACGCCCGTCATTGGATCGTCCAGTAGCTTTGCGTTATGAGCATCAATGGTGGCTTGATCACCACCGATCAGTTCGCTCTTGATGATGCGGCCGCTAGTGACGGTGAGTTTTCCAAGCGTGCCGTCTTCATACTTCATGGGGAAGAAGCCCTCAGCCCCTGTCGGAACAAAATAAACCTCTCCAGCTGGCAGGTTGGCCACGTCTGGTGTGGTGCCTCGGCAGAGACCATGGGATTTTTGGGCTTCCTGGGCGCTTAACTCGAGCTTAGCAGTGAGGATTTCGCCAGATTCCAGCGCGAAGTCGATCTCCACGCTGTCAGCGCGGGTCATGGCCAGACGGAGCTTTTCGGCATCTCGACTGACGTCCTCGTAATCAACGGCCAATCCGCTATTCAAAATCACCTCATTGACACCATGTAATGTTGCCCCACGGAAGCCATATTTCTTAGCAAATGCTGTCAGGGGTGCCGTGGCCGAGAAGGTCGAGATACAGAGGATGATGTCGTAATTCGTGTAGATATCACCTTCCAAGCTGAGCTTGTTCCCCTGCATATCCACGCATTCATCAGGCATGTCCAGATTGCTGCCAGTGGTCTGAGTGTAGGCGAACATCTCGCCGCCCTTGAGGGCTAATTCATCCAAGACGCCATTTTGGAGTCCCTGATAAAAGTATTTGTAGGCGCGGCCTTGGATCGCACGGTCTGGATTCTGGAGAAAAGCCAAGTCCTTGGCCTCAGCTAAGTCGGGTAGGTCGATCAAAATGCAGATCTTACAGCCGAAGGTGGGCTGAAAGACGGTATGCAAGAGACGATAAAGGTCGAACTTTGGGAACTTACGCTCGTTGGCGGTGGTCTGAACGGTTGGCATTGGAGGGAGCATCTTGTCGAGGATAATGGGAGTTTGGTAGAGCTTTTTACGGCAGTCGTGCAAAAATTAGCTGCTCTTTTCTTTTTTGAAATTTTGACGGAAGCGTTGTAAATGATCGAAATAGTTTGAATACAGTGGTCTCTGCTCTCGTCTCTACCTTCTGCCATCCCCTATCACATGCCCGCCTTCACTGCGCCTGAATCTGGCGAAGTCTCGGATTCCGACTTGGTCAAGCGTTGCCAGGAGGGCGATACCCGTGCGTTCGACGTGCTTGTGAATCGTTACCGGGGGAAGGTTTACGCTATGACTTACCACATGATCCAGAACGAGACAGAGGCCTGGGACCTCGCGCAGGAGGCTTTTATTAAAGCCTGGCGCGCCATGCCGAATTTCAAGCTGGATTCAGCCTTCTACACTTGGCTCTATCGAATCACCCACAACGTGACCTACGATTGGCTACGGAAAAAGAAGATCCAAGGGGATGGCGAGTTTGATGATTCCCATACGGATCATCGCGTGGCTGCCGGCGCAGAGGCGGTGGCCCGGCAGGAACCTGCACCCGACACGGCTTTAAAAAATGCTGAATTAGGCGTCAGAATCCATGAAGCTATTGTTAAACTTAGCCCTGAGCACAAGCAGGTGATCCTACTTCGTGAAGTGGAAGGCTTGGCTTATGAAGAGATTGCCGAGATGATCCCTTGCACACTCGGGACAGTGATGAGCCGACTCTTTTACGCTCGCAAGAAACTTCAAGAAATGCTGAAAGACACTTATGAAAACGCCCTCTGAAGACCATGACCTGATCCGTTACTTAGACGGTGAAATGAGCGACACGGAACGCGCCAGCTTTGAAGTACGCATGGCAGCGGACCCGATGTTGAACTCTGAAGTCAACATGATGCAACGCATGAGTGCCGATCTCCGCACTCATTTGCCTGCGGAGATGCCAGTGCCGTATGCGGACTTCTTCAATAGCCAAATTCAGATGCGCATCTCTCAGGAAGAGTCGGTGACTTTGCCTGTTTCGCGCTCTTGGTGGTTTGATTGGCTGCGCATTCCGACTCTGGCCACTGCTGCTGCAGCGGTGGCCATTGGCGGATTCATGATCGTGCAAAACCACGATCAGCCAGCCAGCAACAGCATCGTTCATAGCATTTATGTGCCGAATCCGACTGTTCGGGCTCGCAGCTTCCATTCAGACGAAGCCCAAGCCACGGTGCTGATCCTTGATGGTGTGGAGGCCATGCCTTCAGATCGTCAAATGGTCAGCTTCCATATTAAGCGCACGGAAACAGATCAGGAAATGGCGACCACCACGCTGTTTGGCGAAAGTGGTCAAGTCGTGGCGGTCGTCGTTAAGGACTCCCGCAATCAACCCTGCTTGCTCTCAGCCAATCCACGCGGATGAAATCGACCTGTATCCTGATCTTTTTGACGGCTGCTCTTGGCTGCCTGAAGGCTCAGCAGCCGGTCGTTCCTGTTACCGGATCATTGTCTCCACTGAAGCCTGCTACCGATGGTAAAGTCTGGGGTGCGCTCGTGTATGCCACGAATGACATTAAGGGTCTTACCGGGTCCACGGAGGTGGTGCCTGCTGACTTTGCTGATATACCAAGCAGATTGGGGAAGGTCTTTCCTTATCAGCGATTTGAGATTCTAGGCCAACACCTGCAGGATGTTTTCCGTGAATACGAATCCTGGGTCGTGCCGACAAAGGATCTCTTTTTGAAAGTGGACTCTAAGGGACCTGCTGATGGTGGCGGCATGAACCTGCACCTGCAATTCTGGCGCGATCAACAGGTGCTTGTGAAAACGGATGCTGTTCTGAAAGAAGGCAGTCCCCTCTTTATTGGTGGTCCCAAGTGGCGAGAAGGTCAGCTTTTATTCGTCCTCGTGCTCCAGAAGAGCCGCTGATCAGTCGGTATCATTCACGTTCGGCTCCTTGCCCAGGAAGAGAGCGAGGACGAGTCCGACAAGTGTCCATTCGATGAAATGGTCAGCTACATTAACGATGAGATTACGCAAGGGGAGCTCAAACCAGATCCACTGCTGAGCATCCACTGCTAATCCAGCAAAAGCACCAAAAGCAGCAGCGAAACAGACTCTCCCGGGAAATGCGAGGATCAGAGGATTCATCAGCGCGCCGATGAGAAGACAACCGATCAAAGAGCGTATAAAGCTGCGAATCAGGCTCTGTTTCATATCACCATCTCTTTTCCCCGGCCGCACGATCGCATACATGTAAGGCCCTTCAGCGTTGGCCGCATCGATCTTGGCCCGCTGCTCTGACTTTTCTTCTTCTGAAGCGATGTCTAGGGCATCTCTTGGAAACGGCAGCACATACATGCCGCGGCCATTGCCAGCGTTTTCTTTGAGCACTTTAGCCACGGCGGCTTCATCTTTAAACTCAAACATACCAGCCTGATGCCAGCTTAGCTGCATCCAGGAAATGTAGCCCCAAAATAAGGAAACAAGGGCAGCCAGAAAAATAGCGAGAAAAAACTTCATTGGCCCAATCGTGCAGCCCATTATGGCAATGGCAAGTATTCATCTGCACCGGAAGTCTACTCTAAGCCCTGATCCGGCACTTGATCGAATGACCACTTCCGGCACAATTTTTCACATCAATGGAGATACTTCGCGAGATCCCGCATCGCGATCACGGTGCAGCCTTCATCTTTGAGATGCTGCATGTAGGCTTTGAATTTCTCCGGACTGGTGTTCACGCACGGATGCTTTAGATCGGGCACGCCGTGAAATGTCATCACGGCTATCTTGCCGGCCTTCGCTAGTGCCACAGAAGCTTTGAACTGCTCCAGCGTGCTCTCTGGCTTGCCGTCAAAGGCCTGCGGCAACATCAATGGATTGTCCGTTGTGGGATCGAAAGGTTTTTCGCCGCCTGCTCTAGCCAAGAGATAGCCGCGCTCCTCCAGTAGCTTAAGGGCTGCCTCGCTTGTGGCATAGCCGGGATAGCAAAAGCTAATCGGCTTTGGAATGCCGTATTTGATGCACTGCTGTTCGATGAACTCCACATCAGCTGCTAACTGCTCAGGCTTTTGCTTGGTCACGCCTGCATGCTTGCGTGTGTGATTGCCGATCTCGAACCCATCCTGATGCAATAGTTTGATCTGCTCCCAGGTCATGTAGTTCTTCTTGTCCACGAGGAACTCAAAGCCCTCCGTGATGAAGAACGTGGCTCCAAAGCCATGCTGCTTTAGCAATGGAGCCACAAAGGTTGCCTGACTGGCTACGGAGTCGTCAAACGTCAACACCACCAGTTTATCTGGCACAGGTTCGGCAAAGAGTGAGAAAGCAACTAGCAGAGATAAGAGGAGGTGTTTCATTCTGGTCTATTTTTCAGTGGCATGGCTACTCTGCAAGTTTGTTCCAGCCGGCAGGTGATAAGGGTGGAGTTGCGGATTCCGAGAAACCTTTCTCGTTAGTCCGAGTTGGATGGTTGCAAACCCGACACGGATTCCTATGAAGGCATTGACTGTACTTTTTTTTCTGCCACTCGCCGCGCTCTCTGCTGACAAAGAGGCCATGACGATGGCTCATGCTGGCATTTCTGCTGATCAGCTGAACTTTTTTGAAAAGAACATTCGGCCGGTGCTGGTGGAGCATTGCTACAAATGCCACTCTTCAGAATCCGAGAAGATCAAAGGTGGACTGACGCTTGATACCAGGGAAGGCGCCATGCTCGGGGGCGAATCAGGGCATCCGGGAGTCACACCAGGTAGTTTGGCGGAAAGTTCCATCTATCAGGCCATGACCTGGGCAGATGATGAGATGCAAATGCCGCCAAAAAACAAGCTGCCGGCGGATGTGTTGGCCCTTTTTAAGCAATGGATCGATATGGGAGCGCCCGATCCGCGCGAGCAAAAAGTAGCCAATGCCAGTGGTGGCAGACGTGAGATCAAGATGGACGAGGGGCGCAAGTTTTGGTCATTCGTCAAACCCGTGAAGGTTTCTCCACCAGCTGTGAAAACGGAGGGTTGGGCCAAGACAGAGATGGATGAGTTCATCCTAGCTGGCTTGGAGGCGGAAGGTCTCAAGCCCAATCGGGATAGTGATCGTTCCACCTTGATCCGTCGCATCGCTTTTGATCTGACAGGTCTGCCACCGACACCCGATGAAGTGAAGACCTTCTTAGTCGACAGTTCCCCAGACGCTTTAAAACGCGTGATCGATCAATATTTGGATTCTCCTCGGTATGGTGAGCGGTGGGGCCGCCATTGGTTAGATGTAGCACGCTACGCTGAGAGCAGCGGTAAAGAAGTCAACATCCTCTACCCCCACGCTTGGCGCTATCGCGACTATGTGATCGATGCTTTTAATCGCGACAAACCTTACGATCAGTTTCTCAAAGAGCAGATCGCGGGTGACCTCATGAAGTCGGAAAACAAGCGTGATCAGGCGGAGAAAATCGTGGCGACAGGCTTCTTAGCCATTGGACCTAAAGGTCATAACAATCGTGACAAGCGTCAGTTCACGATGGATGTGGTGGATGAGCAGATCGATACGGTTTCTCAATCCATGTTAGGTCTGACTCTTGCCTGCGCACGCTGTCATGATCATAAATTTGATCCAGTGACACAGCGCGACTATTACGCATTGGCAGGTATTTTCATGAGCAGCGAGACCTTATTTGGCACCTATAGCCAGCTACAAAACGCTAATACCAGCACGCTGATCGAATTGGATCCCGCTGCTGCCTTGCCTGCCGCGCTTGGCCCTATTTCCAGTTCGGAATATGCGAGTCTAAAAACAAAGTATGAGGAGGCCAATGCCACTGCGCAAAACATGCGGAACGAGGTGCGGAATCTGAGTGAGAGCCAGCGTGGTCAGCAAACCGCCCAGAATTTTCTCCGGATTCGCAGCTCTTTTGATCGCGCGCAGTCGGTGAAAGCGGATTTAGATCTCTTTGAAAAAGACGGTGCGCCGAGGACTCTTGCTATGGGTGTTCTGGACAATGAGCGCCCGGTGAATAGTCCTATTCTGGTTCGGGGTGATCTCAAGCAGCCCAGTGACATGGTGCCGCGCGGGCTTGTCGAAGTACTTTGTGCCCATGGGGAGCCACTGAATATCAGTCAAGGTAGTGGACGGCTCGATTTGGCTTATTTCATTGCTTCGAAGGACAATCCACTGACAGCGCGAGTGATGGTGAATCGCTTGTGGTTAAAGTTGATGGGCAGTGGGATCGTTGCCACACCAGATAATTTTGGCGTCATGGGCATGAAACCCTCACACCCAGAACTGCTGGACTACTTAGCTGTCACCTTCATGGAAAAGGGCTGGTCAGTGAAACAAATGATTCGTGAGATCATGCTCAGTCGCTCTTATCAAATGAGTTCAAGCTATGTGGCCCATAACGAGTCGGTAGATCCTGAAAACAAGCTGCACTGGCGCATGAGTCAGCGTCGGTTGGATGCGGAAGCGATCCGAGATAGCATGCTTGCTGTGGCTGGAGTGCTCAATTTGTATCCTCTGGATGGATCCTCTGTGGCGCGGGCCGGTGAAGGGCGTGAAGGCATGGTGACGATGGCCCGAGAAATGACCAAGCCTGTGACTTATCGCAGTGTGTATCTACCGATTATCCGAGATCAGCTACCGGAAGTTTTAACGGTTTTTGATTTCCCAGATGCCAGCCTAGTGAACGGTGAGCGTGACACGACGAATGTTCCCAGCCAAAGCCTTTTCCTCATGAACAATCAGCAAGTAATGACTGCTGCAGATGCTTTTGCTCAAAGGTTGGCCAAGCATGAGGGAACGACGTTGGAGCGTTTAGCCTATGGCTATGAATTGGCTTTTGCGCGCGCTCCGACAGAACAGGAGTGGTCAGCCATTCAGCGTTTTTGGACCCAATTTCCACAGCAGTTTGCCCGCGGAAAAAGCACGCAAGTCGTCCGAGAGCAATCGCAAGTCGCCGCGCTGTCGGCTTTTTGCCAATCGCTCATCGCTAGCGCTGAATTCCGCTATTTGAACTAACAGTTCCTTCAACTTCTGCCATACCCTGAGTGGAGTTGGCCGAGGGGAGATGATCACAAAAACACCATCAGCGGCTTCATTCGCACAGGCAACGAATCCGCGGAGGTCGTTAGACTATTCTCACATTTCCCGTATGCCCCTCATGCGCCTTTCCACATTCGTCCTTTTGACCCTGTCCGTCGCATCTGTCGTGTCGGCCCAGTCGGTCACTCAAAAAGTGGACCTTCTCGAACTCATTCGTAGCGGCAATGTAGAGCACCATGTGAACCCCAAGATGGATTTTCATGACGATCCAAAGAACATCTGGACCTTCGCCAAGGATGGCACCTTCAACATCTCCGGTCGCGGCTATGGCTATGTCGCCACGAAGGGAAACTACCGCGACTACCATCTCGTCCTCGAATTCAAATGGGGCAGCAAAACCTGGGGCGCCCGTGAAAAGAAGGCGAAAGACAATGGCCTCCTCCTCCACGCCTACGGCCCGCATGGGGCCTACAGCGACACCTGGATGGCCAGCATCGAAGCGCAGATCATCGAGGGTGGGATAGGGGATATTTTGGTACTTTCCCCCACGCCTGAACTCACGACTTCGCTCTCTTCGGAGTTCACCCTCGACCGCGACAAAGAAAAAATCTGGAAAGCAGGCTCTCCACGCCAAACCGTCACCAAAGGCCGCATCAATTGGAAAGGTCGCGATGAAGACTGGAGCGATACGGTCGGCTTTCGCGGCAAAAACGATGTCGAAAGCCCCAGCGGCGAGTGGAATCGCCTCGAAGTCATCGCCAAAGGCGACATGCTGCAATACTTCGTCAACGGCGCGATGGTGAACGAGGTCTTCGACTGCAAACCGAGCGAAGGCAAAATCCTCCTCCAGACGGAAGGCGCGGAGATGATCGTGCGCCGTTACGAGCTGTATCCGCTCGGCTCCTTCCAAGAGAAATGGTCCGCCATCCAGGCCAGCGGCGGCAGCGACATCGACGCGGTGCGCGATGGCCAAAGCGAAGCCCTTTCTCCGGAAGAAAGCATGAAGCGTATCCAGCTCGATGGCGATTATGAAGTGCAGCTCGTCGCTGCTGAACCGCTTGTGCTTGATCCCGTCGAGGCCACCTGGGATGAAAAAGGCCGCCTATTCGTCGCCGATATGCGCGACTACCCACTCGGCCCGCCGAATTCAGGTGATCCTTGGCTTTCCCGCATCCAGCTGCTTACCGATGAAGATGGTGATGGCCGCATGGACAAGGCTGTGACCTTTGCCGACCACCTGGACAACGTGCAGGGCCTGCTCCCTTACGATGGCGGCCTCATTGCCACCACGCGCAGCCAGATTCTCTTTCTCAAAGACAGCGACGGCGACAACAAGGCCGACCTCATCAAGCCCCTCATCCGCGGCTTCAATCCGAAGCACAGCCAGCTTCAAGTCAGTGCGCCGCGCTGGGGTCCGGATGGCTGCGTGCATTTCAACAATGGCCTCGATGCCCGCGAGATCTATCCCGCCGATGCACCGACTAAGGTTGTTGGCATCCCCGGTTCCAATTTCAAATGGAACCCCAAGACCGGCGAGATCACTCCCACCGGCGGCAAAGGCCAATACGGCGGCGCGTTCGACGACTGGGGCCATCATTTCTACTGCTCGAACCGTAACCCGCTCATGTTCACCGTCATGCCCTACGAGGTCATGCAGCGGAATCCGCATGCTGGCATCACCCAGGTGCATGAGGACATCGCCACGCCCGGTGCGGAGACCCGCGTCTATCCGCTGCAAATCACCCACACCACCGCCGATGCGCACGCTGGCACCAACACCGCGTGCAGCGGCCTTGGCGTCTATCGCGGCCACTTGATGCCCGAACTCAAAAACAACGTCTTTGTGCCCGATCCCACCGGCCAGCTCGTCACCCGCTACAAGATTGAACCCAACGGCGCTTCGCTCAAAGCCACACGCGTCGGCAATCGCACCGAGTTCTTCCGCAGCAGTGACGAATGGTGCCGCCCCGTGAACTTCACCACCGGCCCCGACGGTGCCATCTACATCTGCGACATCTACCGTCGCTGGATCGATCACGCCCGCTTCTTCCCCGAAGAGTTTGTCAAAACCCACGACATGCGCCAAGGCGAGAATCATGGGCGCATCTGGAGAGTCGTTCCGAAGGGGACGAAACAACTCGCCACCAAGACGCCGGGTCAATATCACGCCATTCCTAAAGTGGGTTGGGGAGAAGTGCCAAAGGAGCATTCAGGCCGCAGCGTGTTCCAGAAGTTGCTGCTCAAAGTAGATGCCGATGATCATCCAGACGGCCAGCTTCTCGGCATTCGAACTGAGGCAATCTGCCAGTATCCAGATGATCCATGGATGGCCAAGGCGGCCCTTTCCTCCAGCAACTATACCGCAGGCCATGTTTTAGCCCAGTTGCTAGCCGACGAGCGATTCTCGATAACCTACTCACCGAATCGTAACGACACGATTCGGTCATTCACCAGTGCATCTATCGCAGCGAAGCATGCTCCAGATATCGAGAAGTTGCTTAGTGTCTTGAAAATCGCCCCCGGTGAACTTCTTTGGTGGAAACCCGCCCTCCTGCAAGGCCTCGCCAAGCTCCCGAAAGGCCACGAAGAAGCCGCCAAAGAGATCGCCGCGCTTCAAACGAAGATCGACATCATCCTCGCCGATGCCAAGGCCCCGCTCGATCAACGTCTCGCCGTGCTACCATTGCTGGCCTCACGGAAATGGGCTGCGGTCGAACCGGTGATGAAGAACCTGCTCACCAGCAACCAGCCCACCGAACTCATCACTGCCGCTGTGGCCTTGTTGAAGAAATTCAGCGCTATTAACACCTCGCCGCTCATTTACGAACTCCTGCCCAAAGCCGGTCCCGCGCTGAAACGCGACCTTGTGACCCTCCTCACCGCCAACGCCACTACTGCGTTCGAACTCTTCAAGCGCATGGAAAAAGGCGAGTTCCCTACCGCGTGGGTCGATGTCGAAAAACGCTGGGGCTACCAGCGCGGTAAAGGCGAAATGGCCGACCTCGCTAAGAAGCTCTTTGGCGAGGCGAGCACTGACCGCGCAGCCGTCATCGCAAGCTATATGAATGCCACCAAGAAAGTTGGCGATGCGACCAAGGGCAAGGAGGTCTTTTCCTCCATCTGCATCAGTTGTCACCAAGCAGGCGGAGTCGGTATGGACGTCGGCCCATCGCTAGCAGACGTGAAGGTTAAGCCCCCCGAGGGCCTGCTGTCAGACATTCTCGATCCAAATCGCATGTTTGAAGCCCGCTGGACGGCCTACCAGATCGACACCAACGACGGGCGCTCGTTCTCCGGGCTCATCGCCAACGAGACCACCGACGCCGTTGAACTTGTCATGATGGGGGGCCTTCGTGAGACCCTCTCACGCAGTGCCATCAAAGAGATGAAGTCCCTCGACCGCACGCTGATGCCCGACGGCCTCGAAGCCGCGATTACGAAAGAGCAGATGAGTGATTTGCTGGCTTTTCTTCGGAGTAAATAAAACCTAGATGCCCTATTTTTCGCACATGACCATTTCCGCAACACGCCTCTTGGTCTGGGAAGGCTGGCAGACCAGTCTTCAAAAGAATGTGACGGCTCGGGTAGCGGACTGGAGTTTGTCTCTCGTAGCAGGACAAAATGCAATTTCTGCGTGACAGGTGGCTGAGGGGCAGTTAGGTGGCATATGGGCGATATTCCTTCCCTTGCTTTAAGTTTTGATGACGTGCTAGTCCTGCCGGGACTCAGCGAAGTGCTGCCCGGAGAAGTGTGCCTAGGCACGACCTTCGGAAAGACAATCCAACTCAACATCCCCGTGCTGTCCTCAGCCATGGATACGGTGACCGAGGCCGAACTGGCCATCGCCCTAGCCCGTGAGGGTGGACTGGGCGTGATTCACCGGAACTGCCTGATCGACTACCAAGCCGAGCAAGTCGCCAAGGTAAAACGCTCTGAAAATACGGTCATCCAGAACCCGCACTGCGTTCGGCCACAAACGACGCTGGCTGAATTGCAGCGTTTGATGCATGAAAAAGGTGTCAGCGGATTTCCTGTCGTGGATCCTGAGGGTAAACTGGTTGGCATGGTGACCAGTCGCGACCTCTGGTACATCGAAGACGACAGCACCCCTGTCTCTGCCATCATGACCCCTTTCCAGAAGCTGGCCGTGGGCAAACCAGACACGACGTTTGATGAGGCCTTAAAAATTCTCTACACGCACCGGATTGAGAAACTGCCGCTCGTCGATACCCACGGCAAATTGGCAGGCCTAATCACCAAGCAGGACGTGGTGAAGCGCCAAATGTTTACCAATGCAGCCAAAGATACCAATGGCCAACTTCGAGTCGGTGCCGCCGTCGGTGTGGGTGATGACTGCGCGGATCGCGGTGAAGCCCTAGTCGCCGCAGGAGCAGATGCGCTCTTCATTGATGCTGCCACGGGTCACACGACTCGTGTTGCTGATGTCATCGCCAAATTACGCGCTCGACTGGGAGGTAGCATTCCGATCGTCGCCGGTAATGTGGTCACTGCCGATGGGGCATTGCATTTGATCAATGCGGGCGCATCCGCCATCAAAGTGGGTGTCGGCCCAGGCTCCATCTGCACCACTCGTATCATTTCCGGCGTTGGTATGGCTCAGTTTACGGCCGTCCAGGAGGCCGCCTCCGTCTGCCGCGAGCGCGGAGTGACTGTGATTGCCGATGGTGGTATCCGTTATTCGGGCGACATCGTCAAAGCTCTGGCAGCAGGCGCTGATTGCGTGATGCTCGGCTCCCTGCTGGCAGGTACCGCTGAAAGTCCTGGCAACATGGTGAAGGCCCAAGGCCGCACCTTTAAAGAATACCGTGGCATGGGCAGCCTCAAAGCCATGCGTAAAGGCGCCGGTGACCGCTATGGCCAGAACAGCTCAGGCAAACTAGTCCCAGAAGGTGTCGAAGCCCGCGTGCCCTTCAAAGGCCCGCTGGCAGATGTCGTCTTCCAGCTCATGGGCGGTCTGCGCTCAGGCATGGGTTACGTCGGCGCTAATACGCTGGACGAACTCCGCACCAAAGCCCGCTTTGTGCGCATCACCGCTGGCGGCCTCAAAGAAAGCCATCCTCACGATGTCGTCATCACCGAAGAACCCGTGAACTACGAGCCGCATTGATGCATTCCCCGTTTGTCGTTCTGAGTTCATCATTCGTCATTTCCCTCTCATGACCGCCCAAGAAGTCGCCGTCCTCGATTACGGCTCCCAGTATTCCCAGCTCATCGTCCGCCGCGTCCGCGAGCTCGGCTTCGTTTCGCACCTCTATCCGCCTGCGGAGCTGGCAAAGCTCACCAACCCCGGAGCCATCATCCTTTCCGGCGGCCCACGCAGCACTTCGGAAAAGGATGCGCCGGATGTCGATTACGACAAACTCATGTCCTTCGGCGTCCCCGTGCTCGGCGTGTGCTACGGCATGCAGCTCCTCAACATCAAACACGGCGGCACCGTGAAACCCGGCGTCACCCGCGAGTATGGCCCCGCTAAACTCGTCGTCACCGACCACGAGGACCTCTTTGACGGCATCTCGCACGAATCCCAGGTCTGGATGAGCCACAGCGACACCTGTGCCAACCTTGCTGACACAACTCAGG
>CAMBPS010000098.1 GCA_945869675.1 Prosthecobacter debontii
GCGGCGCCTCCTCGCCATTTTTTGAGCAGCTCAAAGCCGCCTGAGGCCATGGCATTAGCCTCTAAAACTGTTTCAGGCGAACCATAACGTGGTAAGGCATGAGTGGCAGATGCAGGACTGTATCTTCCACCCACCATCGTGAAAGATGCCGCGAATTTGTATTCGGCCACGATGCTTTGAGTGTCTGCTGTGAAGTCTATCGGGCCACCATTGGTGTAGGCGAAAAGTTTTGGAGCTCGGCCAAGTTCGGCGGTCATCCGATGGTGGCAGGTTCTAATCTCAGCATGCTGCTCTTCAAGCGTGCAGCGCGCCAAGATTGGATGTGTGTGCGTATGTCCACCTAGCTCGATCAGTCCACTTTGCTGAAGTGCTCTAGCATTATCCCAGCTCATTGGCTGCATAACAGCGGGCAGTTTCTGGCTCGCTTGGCTGGAGGTCACTATGCGGTTGACCTCTTTTCGCATCTCTATGTTGGGTAGCTTTTTCAGCTCCGCCAAAGCTCTGGCCAACTCAGCTTCGCTGCGCCCCATGGCCTGATAAGCGAGATCCACCTCCTGAAACCAAAGCGCATGTGTGCCATCCAGAAAGCCCGTGGTGACAAAAATGGTGGCGGGTAATCCCAGTTCACGCAGCACAGGATAACCCAATTCGTAATTCGATGCATAGCCATCATCGAAGGTGATCGCTACGGCTCTTGCAGGCAGGTTGTCTCCCTGCTGAATGATTCTCACCATTTCTGAAAGAGGCATCACTTGGTATTTTTTGGCCAAAAAACCACAGATTTTTCGAAACGTCCCAATGGGCTGATGAAGGCTACCATTTAACGCGCCGCAGGGGGCATTGTCCTCGCGCAAGCCATGAAAGGTCAATACTGCACCCGTAGGATCTCTCTGGTGCTGAGCGATCCATGTGAGTCCACAAAAAGTCACAACCGCCGATTTGGCGGTCTGGCTGTAACGTAGGCGATGGATGGACAGTGGTCTCAAATTATAATAATTGGTTAAAATTATCAAACTTAAGCTAATAATCAAAGGATTCTCACTTTTTTTAATTCTGTCCGATGCTGACATTTTCGATCTTGAACCAAGACTTGGTCGTCCCTATGCTATAAGCCCAATGATTCGCCCTAGTTCGGCGGTCTGTTCTTTGAAAACTTTTCGTGGTTCGGGAGAACTCTTTTCCCGCCACCTACTTTCCTGCAGTGTTCGTCATCGAGCTGTTAGTGGCCCGGCCCGTTTTTATGACACCGGCGGTTTGCGACCTGGGATGTCTTGTCATGCCTTTACTGGAAGACAGCGCCCTTGTTCATGAGCCCCCACCTCGTCTCCCTGGGATACGAGGCCCTCAGATCGGACGGCACAGGTGGGTACCCAAAGCGCCTCGGCTTTTGTCCGAGGCGCTTTCTTTTAAAAGGCTGACTGTGGGTTTAAAGCTTGGCTAGGATCGCGTTGAATGTAGTGCTTGGACGGAGAGCGGCACTGGCTTTAATGTCATCTGGCTGGTAGTAACCGCCGATGTCGGTGGGCGCTCCTTGCACGGAGATAAGTTCAGCGACGATTTTAGGCTCGTTGGCTGTGAGTTCTTCGGCAATCGGGGTGAACTGAGCTTTAAGTTCCGCATCGCGGGTTTGTGCAGCCAATGCCTGCGCCCAATAAAGTGCTAGGTAGAAGTGACTGCCACGATTATCGATGCCGGCCCCGACTTTGCGGGCGGGTGATTTGTCGTTTTCCAGGAATTTACCGTTGGCTTCGTCTAGTGTTTCAGCCAGAACTTTGGCCTTGGCGTTTTGCAGCGTTTCGCTCAGGTGCTCAAAGGAAGCAGCAAGTGCAAAGAACTCGCCTAGGCTATCCCAGCGCAGGAAGTTTTCTTCGGTGAACTGCTGGACATGCTTCGGAGCGGAACCGCCTGCACCGGTTTCAAAGAGGCCGCCGCCATTCATGAGGGGGACGATTGAAAGCATCTTGGCGCTGGTGCCCACTTCCAAGATCGGAAATAGATCGGTAAGGTAGTCACGCAGCACGTTGCCTGTGACGGAGATGGTGTCTTGCCCAGCGACTAGACGTTCCAGTGTGAACTGAGTGGCAGCAGCGGGTGCCATGATGCGAATGTCTAGACCGGTCAAGTCGTGGTCTTTGAGGTAAGTATTCACCTTGGCGATGATCTGGGCATCATGAGCACGCGCTTCATCCAGCCAGAAAACAGCGGACGTGTTACTGAGGCGTGCGCGCTTGACGGCAAGCTTGACCCAATCTTGGATTGGCGCGTCTTTGGCCTGACAGGCACGCCAGATATCGCCAACCTCGACGTTGTGCTGTAGCAGAGTTTTGCCTGTGTCATCGACGATACGGACAGTGCCAGCAGCAGCGATTTCAAAGGTCTTGTTATGCGATCCGTACTCTTCTGCCGCCTGGGCCATGAGGCCGACGTTTGGCACACTGCCGATGGATTTTGGATCCAGCGCACCATTTTTTCGGCAGAAATCAAAAGTGGTCTGATAGACTGAGGCGTAGCTGCGATCAGGGATCAGCGCGAGCGTATCTCCCAGCTTACCTTCTGTGTCGTAGACCTTGCCGCCAGCGCGGATCAGAGCTGGCACAGAAGCATCCACGATCACATCACTTGGCACATGCAGATTGGTGATGCCCTTATCCGAGTTCACATAAGAAAGGCCCGGGCCATTGGCATAAGCGGCCTGGATGTCGGCCTCGATGGCCGCTTTTTGATCCGCAGGCAGAGTTTGAATTTTGGCCACGAGATCGCCGAATCCATTGTTAAAATCGACTCCAAGTTGCTGAAGAACTGCTGCGTGCTTGGCGATGAGATCTTTGAAGAAAACTTTCACCGCATGGCCGAAGAGGATGGGGTCAGAGACCTTCATCATCGTGGCCTTGAGATGGAGAGAAAGCAGCACACCTTCCGCCTTGGCACGAGCGATCTGAGTTTCATAAAAGGAGACCAGAGCGGCTTGACGCATCACTGTAGCATCAAGAATTTCGCCCGCCTTGAGGGGGGTGTTATCCTTGAGCACTTGGACAGAACCGTCAGCTTTAACCAACTCGATACGCACGTTTGTGGCCGCAGGCACAGTGATCGACTTTTCGTTGCCGAAGAAATCGCCAGCGCTCAGAGAGGCCACATTCGTCTTAGAGTCAGAGGCCCATTTCGCATTCACGTGCGGATGCTTTTTGGCATAATCTTTGACAGCTTTGGGCGCGCGGCGGTCGGAGTTGCCTTCGCGCAGAACTGGATTTACGGCGGAACCGAGGACTTTAGAATAGCGCGCACGGGCATCTTTTTCAGCATCGGTGGCAGGTGTTTCTGGGAAGTCTGGCAGTGCGTAACCTTTGGCCTGAAGTTCGGCGATAGCAGCCTTGAGCTGGGGGATCGAGGCGCTGACGTTTGGCAGCTTGATGATATTTGCCTCTGGGAGGAGTGTCAGTGCACCAAGTTCGGCCAGGTTATCATTCACGCGCTGTGATTCTGGAAGCAGGTCCGAAAAGACCGCTAAGATGCGAGCTGCAACCGAGATGTCTCTTGTCTCTACCGCGATTCCGCTGTGCTTCGTGAAAGCCTGAATGATCGGCAAAAGTGAGTAAGTGGCGAGAGCTGGAGCTTCGTCGGTCTTCGTGTAGATGATGATGGGCTTGGCGGACATGTCAGGGGGATTGATTAAAAAGCAGGTTGAGCGATAAACGCTACCGAGCGAATGCGCAACGGTTAGGCGGTATGGAAATAGAGGAAAAGGTCAGCGTGGGCCAAAGTCCGCTAAATAATCTGAGACGATTTGCTTGAGCGGCGGTGGCTTTGGCAGGCCGATTTCCAGTGCGCGCGCGCCGTCCACCTGCTGAGGCCAGTTATCGACGATGCCCTGAATTCTTGCATCAAAGGCATCTGTAATCGCTCCAAGTTTGAGTCCATGCTCAGCAGCGACTTCCTGGATCACCTGCTCCGCCATTTGGGGAGTCACTCGATGGGCAGGTAAAACATAGGCGCGATCTTTGCCGAGCTTATCTTCAGAAACTTCACTCAAAGCGATGAAAGAGTCGATAACCGTGCGGTAGCCCGTCATCGGATGCGGCTGATCACGGCGGATCGGTAACAGGCAGGTTTCTCCATTGAGGGGCTCACGGAACATGCCGCTGGCCCAACTGGAGGCTGCTGCATTTGGTTTTCCTGGGCGCACAATCACTGTCGGCAGGCGCACACTACGCCCGTCGAAGTGGCCTTTGCGGCTGTGGTCATTTACGAGCATTTCACAAATAGCCTTCGTTATGCCGTAGGTGGTTTGCGGCATTAGTTTTGTTGTATCCGACATCATTTGGGACATTTCAAGACCACCATAACAGGCGACACTGCTAGCGAAAATCACTCGCGGTTTGCCAGTCGCTTCTCGGGCGGCTTCAAAGACATTCCTGCCCCCATCCAAGTTCACTCGCATGGCATCCTCAAACCGTTCCTCGCACTCGCCGCTGACCATGGAGGCTAGATGAAAGACCACGTCAAAGGTAGATCCCATTGCCGAAAAAACAGTTGCTCGGTCGCCGATATCACCGGTCACCTGCTTGATCCTTGAATCGGTGGGGGCTTCACGGAAAAAGGCATCCAGTAGAACGATTTCGGTGATTGGCCGGCCGGACCAGGTGCCGCGTTCTAGAAGTTTTTGGCAGAGTTGGGAGCCGAGGAAGCCGCCACCGCCGGTGATGATGATTTTCATGAAGAGAGAGGGATGTTAATTGCCAACTGAGGCCGCCTGCTGTGTGGTGTTAATAGCATGAACAAGCCACTCACAAGATACAAGATCGGATTTGTAGGACTCGGTAACATGGGTCGCGCCAATGCACGCCACTTGCATGATGCCGGAGCCGAAGTCGTTGTCTGGAATCGTAGCGACGGCCCCGCTACCGCAGCTGTTGCTTTGGGCATGAAGCGCGTCACATCGCTGCCAGAGCTGGCTAGAGAAATTGGCTGTGGCATCATTTGCCTCAATTTGACGACGACGCAGGTTGTTGAGCAGGTCGTCTTTGGCCCGGGTGGTCTCATCGAGGGACTGCACAAAGAGGCTCTGATTATCGATTTAGGCACTACAGGTGTGCCCGAGACAAAGGCTTTTGCTGAGCGTGTGAATTGGGTGGATTCCCCCGTTTCTGGTGGCCAGGTCGGAGCGGAGGCGGCTACGCTTACGATTATGGCAGGCGGCAGCGACGCGGATTTTCAGCGTGCCTTGCCCTTGTTTCAGATTCTCGGTAAAAACATCACTCACTTAGGCGCATGCGGAGCCGGGCAGGTCACCAAGCTGGCCAATCAACTCATTGTTGCTCAGACCATTGATGCCGTCGCCCAAGCGCTACGGCTTGCTGAACTCTCTGGGGTCGATTCTGCGCTTGTGCGTAAAGCCTTACTCGGAGGGTTTGCCGAAAGCCGCATCCTTGATCTGCATGGCGACCGAATGGTGCGCCGTGATTTCGCGCCTGGAGGTCGCGCAGAGCTTCAACTCAAAGACGTGCGCCTCATGTCCGAGCTAGCTGACTCCGTCGGTCTTGATTCACCCACGTTGAGAAACTCGCTCGCTCAATGGGAAACCTTCGTTCATGAAAAAGGTTGCGGTGATCTTGATCATTCTGGCCTATTCCGGCTGTATGAGCATGGAGTAGTTTAGGAATGCATGACCTGTCCGCCGTCAATGTTGAGGGTTTGACCAGTGATGTTTTTGGCATGGTCTGAGGCCAAGAAGGTGGCCATGGCGGCAAACTCTTCCGGCATTTGCCAGCGCCCGAGATGAGAAACTTTTTTGATCTTCTCAGCGGCCCATTCGTCGAAGCTGATTTGTCTTTCTTCAGGAAGCATTTTTTGACTGGCAGCCCAGATCGACTGGTTTAGCTCTGTCTTCACCATTCCTGGAGAGAGTGCATTCACGCGGATACCATAAGGTGCCAGATCCTTGGCGGCGCATTGAGTAAAATTAATTAGCGCAGCTTTGGAGGCACTGTAGGGCGGGTCAGTTTGTGAGCCGATTTGGCCCGCGACCGAAACGAGAAAAAGCATGGAGCCTTTATTTCGCGCGATCAGTTTTGGAGCAAACGCATGCGCGACATTCACCGCACCTACCAAGTTTATTTCCAGAACGCGCATCCAGTCCGTCGGATTCAAGTTCCAGAAGGGAAAGCCACACTTTCCCGAGCCAATACCGACACAAAAGATCACATGGTCGGCTTCTGCCATTTGATCCGCAAATGATTGCACTTCATCCAGCTGACTTACATCTCCTGTGACGAGAGCTTTCATGCCTGGGACTGCGCCTGCTTTGACGTCGCGATCAAAGCCATACACATTGCAACCTTCCGCGACAAAGCCCAACGCGATGGCTCGACCGATTCCATTTCCTGCGCCGATTACGGCGACTGATTGCCCCTGCAAATGAAGATTCATAGGTCTGAGTATGTCACTTATGGCAAAGAGGCCAAGTTTGTTTAATGACTTGCGCGAATTTTTGAATTGATCATTTTTGCGCAGGAATTCATGCTTTCAATCCGATCTATTAATCCAATGAATTCACAACCTTTCTCACGTCGTCGCTTTGTCGGCGCTGCTGGTCTCGTCGCTGGCAGCATGATCACACGCCCGCTTTTTGGTGCTGATGCGCCGAGTCATAAACTCAACGTCGCCCTCATTGGTGTTTGGGGACGTGGACTGGCTCATTATGAAGCCATCTCCGAAGAAAATGTCGTTGCTCTATGCGACATTAACGAAGCCCGTTTCCCGGATGCTCTTAAGCGTTTTCCAAATGCCACGACTTATGTTGATTGGCGCAAATGCCTGGATCATAAAGGTCTGGATGCAGTTGTGATCTGCACGTCTGACCATACGCATGCTTTTATTGCCAATTGGGCATTGAAACGTGATCTACATGTCTATTGTGAAAAACCGCTGGCAATCACTGTGAATGAGGCTCGAACCGTGCGGGCCACTTGGGAAAGTAAAAAAGGTAAGCTGGCTACTCAGGTCGGCATGCAGCGTCATGCTCAGCAGAATTTTAATCGTGTCCGTGAGCTCGTTCGCGATGGTGCCATAGGTGAACTGAAGTCCAGTTACGCCTGGGGCAATCGCAAGCTGCCAAAGCCTGGTTATTTCCCTGAAGAAGGCACTCCACCCAAAGGCTTTAACTATGACCTCTGGCTTGGGCCTTCGCCTTATCACCCCTATAACCCAGCCTATTTCTCAGGTGCTGCTGGGGCCAACTGTTTGTCTTGGAATATGTTCTGGGATTTCGGCGCGGGTCAGATCGGTGACATGGGCAGCCACACGATGGACCTGCTCTGGAACGCGATTGATGCTGAGCTTCCGACTTCGGCTGAAGCTAAAGGAGAGGCCATGAATTCAGACGTCACACCTGTCGAGTGTGAGTCTCACTTCGAGCATCCTGCCAATGACTGGCGTGGACCAATTACCGTGAGCTGGTATCAAGGAGGCGCCATGCCACGGTCCCCTAAACCCTTTATCGATCTCACTAAGATCGGTCATGGTGTCATGTTCAAAGGCACGAAGGGTTTCCTCGTGGCAGACTTTGATTCACGCATGATTGTTCCATTCGGCGACGAAGCTGATCTGACTTACTACAAGCCGCGAACGGCTGAAACATTGTTGCCTCCAGTGGGCGTCTTCCAGAAGCAGTGGTTCGACGCCTGCCGTGATCCGAGCAAAAAGACAGCCTGTGATTTTGGTTACAGCTCCAACATGATTGAGCAAATGCTCCTCGGGCTCGTCGCTTATCGCGTCGGTAAAAAGATCCAATACGATCCCAAAACCGGCACCAGCCCGGACACACCGGAAGCCAACATCTTCATGGGCAAACAATACCGCGAAGGCTGGTCCATCGACGGTTAATCCGACTCACTTAACTCCATGAGTAACCGAACTTATCGTCTGTGTTACTCATGGAGTTTTCTTTTGATCGCAATTCTGGTTAGCGTTAAGTCGCTCGTTGCAGCTGACTATTTTGATGAATCGACGGGGATAACCGTATTTGCTTTTGATCAAGTAACCATCCCGCACACTCAGAATTTAAAGCTGGAAATGTACCAGCCTCAGCGGCATCCGGCCAATCCCGTGGTTCAGCGCGGAGACGCTGGATCGGTCGACGCGCATGGCGTTCAGTTTTATGGATCGATCCTCAAGGAAGCAGGCAAGTATCGCCTGTGGTATGTGGCCTTTGATGATCAGGTGAAGAGTAAGGTGGCCTCAGCTCGCTGGCGCGCTGCTTATGCTGAAAGTGTGGATGGCGTGACCTGGACGAAACCCAATCTTGGACTCGTGAAGTATGCCGGGAACACAAACAACAATCTCTTGAATATGGGGGGTGAGTCTTGGGGATTTGTGAATCTGAAAGTCATCCGAGATGATGCTGATCCAAATCCGTCACGTCGCTACAAAATGACGACTCATGTTTATTTTCGTCACAACAGTAGGCTGGGCAGCTTACTTCCTTTTGTCAGTGCAGATGGATTGACCTGGAAACCCGTGAAGGATGTGAGGCCAGTGAAGGGAGAAATGAAAAAAGAAGATCTGCTTCTTCCTAGTGTGCACTTTGAGCCCTGCGGTGGTCTCTATCAGTGGCAGGGGCAGTATTTAATCACTGGTCAAAATGCCCTGCCTGGTGTGCATCATTATCAGGGACGCGTTGCGCGGACTTATCGCAGCAGAGACTTCATCAACTGGTCATCGACCAGTAGCATCGCCTTTGTTCGCTCTCTTCAGTATTCCTATCTCGGTGCTGGGAAAAGTCGTCAAGGTGAACAAAATCATGAGGGCATCAGTGTCTGGAATCGTAGCAACTTACTGCTCGGCATTTACGGACGCTGGCATGGTTCCTCCGAATGGAAAGACGTCCGAGTTGATCTCGGCTTTGTTTTAAGCAATGACGGACTGCATTTTCGCGAACCCGAAAATGAATGGACTTTTTTAAAGTGCGGCAAAGATGGAGCTTGGGATCAAGGTGGCGTTCTACAAGGACAAGGCTTTGAAAACATAGACGAACAAACGTTTATCTATTACGGATCCTGGGACCCGCGAGCTACTGGCGGGCCAGAAGTCAAACGTGGCGGCATCGGTATTGCTACTTTGCAACGAGATCGTTTCGGTGTGCTTCGGGTCGATGATAGCGGCAAAGGTTACGGCGACTATCAGTTGCCTGATGTTACCAGCGAGTTTGTTACCACGGCGATCGCGGTAGAAAACATTTCTCATTTTTATGTTAACGCTGAGGGGCTAGGTCCTGAAGCCATTCTAAAAATAGAGCTGTTGGACGATCAGGAACATCCAATCAAAGGATACAGTGCAGATCTTCAGCAAAGTGGCTTTCAAGCCTTAATTGAATGGTCCAACGCAGCAATGCCTCTACCCAAGCAAATTCGCATTCGTGTCACCTTTATGGGTAAAAAGAACGCAGACATTCGTTTTAGCGCCTTATATCTTCGCCCCTGAAAATTGGCCAGCCACGGACAAAGTTGGATGTCTTTTTTGTGTTTAACCTAGATTCAGGAATGGCTGACCGCCGATTTGCATCCGTCATTGATTCCACAAGGCTTTTCGCCTCTCGGGCAGTGTCACCCAAGACACAGCCGCTTCGAGTCGAAGAAGCCTTGTGAAACCGAGCCCTGGCGCAACTCAACGATCTTCCATTCCCGGATCTAGGTTTAAAGCAGATGATTCTTTTGTCTTTTGCTTGATGCAACCTCCGTTCTGAAAGTCCCAACTATCCCGTCAAGTTAGTCGGGAGGCTTAAATCTGAGCTGCTCTGCATTCTACTGAACCACACGGCTTCCTCCTTCAACAAAACAGGCGGGCCTCTCGGTCCGCCTATTCAAATGGAATTAAGTCTCCGATTACTCTTTGGCGGCGAGGTCGCGGTTGCTGACCAGAACCTTATCCACCAAACCATAGGCGGCGGCTTCTTCGGCGCTCATGTAGTTGTCGCGATCGGCATCTTTTTCGATCACTTCAGGTGTCTTTCCGCAATGATGGGCAAGAATGCGATTCAACCGACGCTTCAGTTTGTACATGAAGTCCACGGTGCGCTCCACATCACTTGCCGTTCCTCGGGCCCCACCCGAGACCTGATGGATCATGATGTCGCTATTTGGCAGCGCAAAGCGCTTACCTTTCGTGCCTGCAGCCAAGAGGACAGCACCCATGCTGGCGCAGATACCGATGCAATAGGTATTCACATCACAGGTGACGAACTGCATGGTGTCATAGATGGCTAGGCCGGCAGTGACGGAACCACCAGGGCTATTGATGTAAAAATGAATGTCTTTCTTCGGGTCCTGCATCTGTAGGAAGAGGAATTGGGCAATGATGACATTGGCCACTTGATCATTCACATCGCTGCCGAGGAAGATGATGCGATCCTTCAACAGGCGGGAATAGATGTCGTAAGAGCGCTCCATGCGCCCTTCACTCTCGATCACCATCGGGACGATGAAGTTTGAGGGCGGAGAGATCATGGTGGGGAAATCAGATGAGGATTGGGACATGGCAGCAATGAAGAGTGTCAGCTGGCATTGTCAAACATGCCGCTTGTAAGAAGCAACGTCTCCGGTTGACGAGTGGAGTCGTTAAAATGCTGACTTTCGACGTTCGTTTTCCCGTTTCTGTCGGGCACGATACTCTGTTGGGCTGCATTTTTGCAGGCGGCGGAAGAGGCGGTTAAAGAAGGAGATCTGAGTGAAGCCGCAGCTAAGGGCGATCTCCAGCACGCTGCGATTGCTTTCCAAAAGCTCGCGGCAGGCGGCTTGCAGACGCAGATGATTCAAAAACTCGCTCATCGTGCGGCCTGCGTGTATTTTAAACTGGCGGGCAAAAGTGGGGCGACTCAGGTCGGTAAGTAGAAGAACATCCTCCAGCCTAACCTCCTCGCGAAAATGGGCGATCAGGTGGCGCATGGCTTTTGAGATCGACTGCTGATAGTGGGACTCTGAGGCTAGGGCGAAGGAGCGAACAGAGAGGAATTGACGATCTGCTTCTGGTGACGTTGCGATCTGAGCCAGAGTGCGCATCAGTAGGGCGAGTTGCTCCACGCCTTGACTCTGCATCATTTCATGGAGTAAAGCAGAGATCCTTTTCGCGGTGGCTCCATTCAGTCTCAATCCGCGGCCTGCTTGATCGAAAAGCTCTCGCAGCGCTAAATTTTCGGGAAAAGCCCAGAAGGGATGCCCTTCTGGGAAATGCCATTGAACGGAAATGCCGCTGGAGTTTCCCTTCGTGTGCCAGTAGTGCGGCAATTTGCTGCCAAGTAGAACAAGATCACCTGCCTCAAAGGAACCAATATGGTCGCCAATAAAACGCGAGCCACTGCCCTCTGCGAATAGCGTCAGCTCCATCTCCACGTGGAAATGCCAGCGCGTGCCTTCGCCGATGACCTTTTCGATCTTACCGGGGGCCACCACGCACTCGACATCCCGCACTGAGCGTGACCATCGCAGTAGGCGAAAAGAATGCCCGCTGGGAATTTGAATCTTTTCACGCTCGACTTGCATGAGGTGGCATTAAGGTTGGGCGTGGTTTGCTCTTAGCCAAGCCAATGCTTCGTTTTTGTTGCTAATGATGCCTTCAAGTTGGGCGTTTTGCACCTCGGTCAAAACAGCGCCGAGTTGTTTGCCAGCCTGCCAGCCCAGAGCCATGAGATCGCGACCATTGAGCAAAGGCTGAGGAATGAGCGGTTCGTGGGAGAATTCTTCAGCTTTGGCCTGCATGAATTCATAGTTGTCCAGCAGACCATTTGAGCCGAGGCAGTCAACGCGGTGCAGCGCCAACTCATCTGCCCAAGTCGGACGAGCCATCATGCGCTTCAGCGTGCTTGTCTTCATTTTTTTAACGTCTTTAAAGGCCATGTGATGCGCTACAGCCATCTGAGTAGGCTCGATGACGTCATTCGGAAATTTCAGGCGGCGTAGGATCTCGCCAGCCATCTCAGCACCGAGTTTGTCGTGGCCGTTGAAGCGGATGCGGCCAGTTTCATCCACAGTAAAGGTGGCTGGTTTGGCGATGTCATGCAGGAGCACACTCAGCACGAGCGGCTCGGAAACCACCTCTGGCAGCAGGCTAAGCATGAGTCTTGTGTGGATGAATACATCACCCTCAGGGTGCCATTGGGGTGGCTGCTCGACCCCTTTTAGCACTAGAATTTCTGGCAGCACTTGCGCCATCAGGCCGCTATCCACGAGCAGGTCAAAGCCACGCACACGGTTTGGATGCAGGAAGATTTTGATGAGTTCATCACGAATCCGCTCAGCGCTGACGAATTGGATGGCCGGCGCGTGCACGCAAACTGCCTGCCAGGTGAGAGGATCGATCTCAAAGCCCAGTGTCGTGGCGAAACGAACTGCACGCAGTAGGCGCAGCTTGTCTTCATCGAAGCGTCTGGATGGATCGCCGATGGCGCGCAAGAGGTGTTTATCCAAGTCGCTCTGACCACCCACGTAGTCAATGATGTCACCAGAGATGGGATCACGGAAGAGGCCGTTCACCGTGAAGTCGCGACGTTGAGCATCTTCTTCAGCAGTGGAAAAAGTCACGCTCTCAGGGTGCCTGCCATCTTGGTAACTGCCGTCTGTGCGGAAGGTCGCCACCTCGATTTGTTCACCGCCATGTCGAACAATCACGACGCCAAAATGAGCCCCGACAGTCAGCGCCCCAGGAAACAAAGCGATCACCTGCTGTGGCGTCGCGCTGGTGGCGACATCATAGTCTTTGGGCTCGCATCCTAACAAATGATCGCGAACACAGCCCCCCGCGAGCAAGGCTTCATGGCCAGCAGAGCGGAGTTTTTGGATGATGGAAATGACAGCAGACAGCATGTGCTTGGGAAGATGCGCGCCAACTGCTTTTCCGAAAGTAGTTTCGGTCTCGAGGTGGAGCTAAGTTGAGTTTTGAAAGGAATGCTGCTGCTGCACTGATCTTATGAGATATGAAACGCGTTTTGATGCTTTGGATGTTGGGTGTCGGTTTTGGTCATGCACAAATGGCCAATCAGCCGCCTGTGCCACAATGGCTTGAATTAGGAGGAGCTCTGGACACCGTAGAGGTGCGATTTGAACAAAAAGGGGCACTGTTGAAAGCCATCCTTCTATTGGCCGTCGAAGGCTCAGCTGAGGTCCTAGTGAATGAACGTCCCATGGCAAAGGTTGGGCCCATGGTCGATGGGATTGCCACGAGCATTGATCTGACGTCTTTGATCAAGCAGGGCCCTAATGTGCTCTCGATCACTTCATCTTCTTCACGTGTCGCTGCGCGGTTGGAATTGAATGGGGATTTGGCGCAGGTTCGCTGGATTCCGACGGATGAGACCTGGACCTCGCCAAAAGGAAAAGTGGCTGTCGTCGGGCGGGTGGATCTTAACGAGGCAAAGAATCCGTTCGATCTGAAAAAGACCTTTGATGCTTATAATTCCTGGCAGTTGGCCAAACCCGGGGCGCAGAGTCAAGCGACCGATCCATCCTCTTTTACCCTGTTGCCAGGATTTAAAGTGGAACTGTTGCGGTCAGCACAGCCTGGAGAAGATTCATGGGTGGCAATGGCTTTTGATCCAGAAGGCAGAGTCACTTTGGCCAAGGAGAAGAAGGGACTGCTGCGCTATGATTCAAAATCAGGGGCCATGAGCGAGATTGAAAGCTCGCTGCTAGAATGCCGAGGCTTGTTGTATGCACACGGGGTGCTCTATGCGAATGCGAACAACAGCAAGGGGCTTTATCGTTTGCGTGATGCAGATGGGGATGGCGTCTTTGAGGTGAAAGAGGAGCTGATGCGCAGTGAAGGCGGTGTAGGGCATGGGCGAAATCACATCAAGTTGGGCCCAGACGGTGACATCTACGTCGCCCATGGTAACAACGTCCTGCTGCCGAAGAACCTTGATCCCGAATCGCCACTCAAAAACTACGCGAATGACCAGCTCATCCCGAATTCTTGGGACAGCAGCATGTTTGACGGCAACGTCGAGCTGCCTGCTGGGCATATTCTCCGCGTGAGGCCCGACGGTAGCAAAATCACGCTACTGGCAGGTGGACTGCGTAACCCGCTCGACATTGCCTTCAACCGCGATGGAGAACTCTTTACCTTTGATGCCGATATGGAGCGCGATGTCGGCGCGCCATGGTACATGCCAACTCGTGTGCTGCACGTCGTCCCCGGAGCTGACTTCGGCTGGCGGCGGGGCACGGGGCGGTTTCCTTCTTGGTATGTGGACACGTTACCGAGTGTCATCGACATCGGACTAGCATCGCCCACGGGGATTTACTTTGGCTATGAAAGCAGCTTTCCAAAAAAATATCGCGAGGCTCTCTACATCCTCGATTGGAGCTATGGGCGAATCATCGCGGTTCATATGAGTAGGAGTGGCAGTGGCACAAGCTACAAAGCCGAACAGGAGACCTTCATTGCTGGCAGACCGCTAAACGTCACCGATGGCTGTATCGGGCCAGATGGGGCAATGTGGTTCATTACCGGAGGGCGCGGTACCCAGAGTGGATTGTATCGGGTGACAAGCCTCAAGCCGGAGCGTGAGCCAAAGCGAACCGGTTTTTCTTATGTCTCGTCAGGCTCCAGTCAGGTCCGTGATGTGCTGGAAGAGCGAGTTCCATACATCCCTGGCATGCCTGAATTAAAGCCAAAGCCTGACTTTGATTATGCTTGGAGAAATCTGGGGATTGACGATCCCTTTGCGCGGCTAGCGGCACGGCAGTGGGTGCAGCGCACGCCCGTTGCTCAGTGGCGTGAGCGTGCTTTGGCGGAAGAAGATAAGGCTCGTGCCATCTCGGCGATGCTTGAACTCGCACGTGTAGGCACCGCTAGCGACTTGAACCCGATCCTTTCGAAGCTCCTTAGAATCGAGCTTTCTTCAGAAGAACTACTGAGGGCACTGAGGGTTATGAGTGTGGCGATTTCGCGGCATGGAGCGCCAGGTGAAGAGCAATTGGCGGGCTTATCCAAGATGGCCGAAGCAAATTTTCCACTGGCCAGCAAT
>CAMBPS010000099.1 GCA_945869675.1 Prosthecobacter debontii
CTTTGGCATGGGCATTCTCATAGGTGGCACCTTGGGCTACTTTGGTGGTTGGGTGGACATCATCGGCCAGCGACTGATCGAAATCTGGAGCGTCCTGCCGTTTCTCTTCATCGTGGCCATCATCAGCTCACTAATCACCCCGAGTCTTACCATTCTCGTCAGCGTGCTTGCCGCTTTTGGTTGGATGGGAACGACCAGCTATTTGCGCACGGCTGTGTTTAAGGAAAAGGCCCGTGATTATGTGGCTGCGGCCAGGTTGCTAGGTACCAGCACACCACGCATCATCTTCCACCAAGTGCTGCCAAATGTGATCGCCATTCTCGTCACGCTGGCTCCGTTTGAAATTGCTGGCGTCATCACGTCACTCGCCGCGCTCGACTTCCTAGGTTTTGGCTTGCCGCCCGATGAGCCAAGCTGGGGACGCCTCCTGCATGAGGGTGTAGATAATTTTTCCAGCCCCTGGATCGTCAGCAGTGCCTTTGCTGCCATGGCCTCAGTGTTGATTCTTGTCACCTTCGTCGGTGAAGCCGTGCGTGAGGCATTTGATCCGAAAAAATTCACGACCTACCGATGAAGCGTTCTCCATCCGCAGTTCTCCGATTGCAGTTAGCGCATTTGTTTCTATGTGCGCTCAAAGTCACGCTCCTCATCTGCGTCATTTTTCTCGCTGCATGTTCCGACTCCGAGGACACCCGATTCCCGCCCTATGATAACACGGCTGAAGTCGAGGCGGAGTGGAAATCAAAGCCGGAACTGTATCAATTCAAAACGCTGGCAGACCTACCTGCGGACCTGAAATGGCAAACTGGGCTTGATGAGCCGGAGATCGGTGATTCAGCGGCGAAGAAGGGTGGCACCTTTAACTACGATATGCCAAATTTCCCGCCAACGCTGCGCTTTATCGGGCCAGAGGGTAGCAATACTTTTCGAAGTGAGCATTACGACAATATCGAGATGGCCACATTGGCACGGCACCCGAATACGGATCGATGGATTCCCTGCATCGCCGAGGAATGGGCCATTAGCGCTGATCGAAAAACCGCTTTTTATAAGATCGACCCAGACGCCTCCTACTCTGATGGTGTGAAGGTGAAAGTAGAGGACTTCTTCATGAACTTCTATGTATCCATGTCGAAGCATGCGAAGGATCCTTTCAAGGCAGATTACTTTCCGAAGGAATTCAAAAGCATCACCAAGTACGATGATCTCACCTTCTCCATAACGATGACCAAGGTGAATCCAGATCCGCTGCTCATCGCTGCCATGAACCCACTGCCAAGGCACTTTTTCCGCGAGTTCACCGATGACTTCCCAGCACGCTATCAGTGGCGTAAAATGCCGACGACTGGAGCCTACAACGTTCTGCCGGAAGACGTAAAACTTGGCCGCAGCATCAGTCTGACCCGAGTGAAGAACTGGTGGGCCAGAGACAAGAAATACTACCGCTATCGCTTTAATGCTGATCGGCTTGTCTATCGGATGGTCAGCACCATGGACAAAGCCTTTGAACTTTTCCGGCAAGGTAAAATTGATCACTTCTCAAGCAGTGCCCAACTTTTGCCGCCAAACTTCTGGTATGATCGTGGAGATGAACCCGAACTGCTGAATGGCTACATCGAACGCTACTCCTTCTACAATCAGTATCCACGCATCCCTCGCTGCCTTTTTATCAATCAAAGTCGCCCTTTACTGGACCAGCTCGACATTCGCGAGGGACTGCATCACGCCTTTGACATTGAAAAAGTCATCTCCGTCGTTCTGCGTGATGACGCTGTTCGGATGCAGAGTGCCTTCTCCGGCTTTGGCCGCTTCACGAATCCGAAGCTCAAAGCTCGTGCTTATGACCCAGCGAAAGCTCGTCAGTTCTTTACCAAGGCTGGCTTTACGAAGGCTGGCCAAGATGGCGTTCTGACGAATGCTGAGGGTAAGCGACTAAGCTTCACTCTCAGCCTTGGCAATATGCCGTTGTATTCTCAGGCTGGACTCATTTGGAAGGAAGGCGCGCTCAAAGCAGGCGTGGATCTGCAAATCGAATCTCTGGACTTCACTCAGCTTTTCAAAAAAGGCGCGGAGAAAAAGCACGATCTTATTCTGGCAGGCTTCGGAGCCACACCTCCCTATCCCGAGTTTTGGCAATTCTATCACAGTGACAATGCCTATGAAAAGGCAGCAGATGGCAGTCGTAAGCCAAAAGTTGATACGAATAACTTCACCCAAACTGCCGATCCTGAGCTGGATAAAATCATCGATCAACAGCGCGAAGCACCGAATGAAGATGAAATGCAAAGACTGAGCTGGATTCTCGAAGAAAAAGCTCAGCAACAGGCCTCTGAAATTCCCACTTGGGAAGTCCCGCTCTTCCGCTACTTTCATTGGCGCTGGCTGCGCTGGCCGAAGGATGGGAACTGCAAATACACCCGTGAAGCGCTCGATAGTTTCGTTTGGTGGATCGACGATGACATCAAAGCGGAAACATTGGAAGCCATGCGCGAAGGCCGTAGCTTCGGTGAAATGAGCAGGGTCTTTGACCAATACCAGAACAAGCCATGAGCGCGCCCATTCTCCAGGTTGAAAATCTCATCACTGCGTTCGATACCGATGCAGGCCGCATGACAGCGGTCGATGGCATTAGCTTCGACGTCCCCAGAGGGAAGACACTCGGCATCGTGGGGGAATCCGGCTGCGGGAAAAGCGTTACGGCTTTCTCCATTACACGACTGCTGCCTCAGCCACATGGGCAAATCCTCGGAGGAAGCATTCACTTTGAAGGGCGTGACCTTGCAGCGTTGCCAGTGCAGGAGATGCAGCGCATCCGGGGCAATGCCATCAGCATGATCTTTCAAGAACCGATGACGGCGCTGAATCCCGTTCAAACCGTCGGCAAGCAGCTTGCAGAAGCGATCTTGCTCCACGCTGTATGCAGTAAGGCGGAGGCTCTAGCCCGCAGCATCGACATGATGAAGAAGGTGCGTATTCCTGCACCAGAGCAGAGGCTCCATGAATACCCACATCAACTCAGTGGCGGCATGAGACAGCGGATCATGATCGCCATGGCGCTGATCAATACACCCAAGCTACTCATCGCCGATGAACCAACGACCGCACTGGATGTCACTGTGCAGGCGCAGATTTTGGAGCTGATTGCAGATCTTCAAAAGGAAATGGGCATGAGCGTGGTCTTGATCACGCATGACCTCGGCGTCATCGCTGAGGTCTGTGATGAGGTCGCTGTCATGTATGCGGGGCGTATCGTCGAGCGAGCCAGCGTCTTTGATCTCTTCGCCAACCCGCGCCACGCTTACACTCAAGGTCTGCTGGAGAGCATCCCGCGGCTAGACAGCAAGCCAAAGACTCTGTTAAAAGCCATTCCTGGCAACGTCCCTGGCATTGCCAATTTTAAGCCAGGCTGCCGTTTTGCCGAGCGCTCGGGCCGAGCACATGCAGAGACGCATCTTAATCAACGTCCTGCATTTGTGGAGATCTCACCGAATCACTTTGTCGAAAATTGTCCCGTCTGCGTCTCATGAGCCTCCTCACTGTCCAAAATCTTCAGCAGCATTTTCCCGTTCGTGGCGGCTTGCTTCGTCGCTCCGTGGCGTCATGCAAGGCGGTGGATGGCCTGAGCTTTTCTCTAGGCGCAGGCGAGACACTTGGGCTTGTCGGTGAATCCGGTTGTGGCAAGACCACGCTAGGAAAGTCGATCGTTCGCCTGCTGAAACCAACCTCAGGGAAGATCGAGTTTGATGGGCAAGACATCACCACGGCTAGCATGGGAGAGCTGCGACCTATGCGCCGACATGTGCAGATGATTTTCCAAGATCCGGCGGAGTCTCTGAATCCTCGCCATACGGTGCGGGATATTTTGGAGGAGCCCTTCATCGTGCAAAAGATGGGCCAGAAGGACGAACGCCGGAAGTGGGTATTAGACTTGCTCGACAAAGTCGGCCTACCAGCCAGTGCGATGGATCGCTTCCCCTTCGAGTTTAGCGGTGGCCAGCGACAGCGCATTGGCATCGCCCGTGCTATCGCTTTGAAGCCGAAGTTGATCGTGTGTGATGAGCCCGTATCGGCGCTGGATGTCTCCGTGCAAAGTCAGGTGCTGAATCTCCTGCTCGATCTTCAGCGCGACATGGGCCTGAGTTATCTTTTCATCGCGCATGGCCTCAGCGTGGTGAAGCATATGAGTGACCGTGTCGCAGTGATGTATCTTGGCAAGATCGTCGAGCTAGCCCCCGCGGAGGAGCTTTATCACCATCCGCGCCATGCCTATACCCAGGCTCTTTTAGATGCAATCCCTGTGCCTGATCCAGCCAAACGCCGGAAGCGAGAACTGTTGCAGGGAGATGTGCCATCGCCGATCAATCCGCCAGCGGGTTGTGCCTTTGGACACCGCATGAAGCATCCACAATGGCAGGCCAGTGTGGGCATGAATCTGACGCTAAAAGAGGTTTCCCCAGGACACTGGGTGCAGCCTTGTCCGTGCTGCACCCAATCATCCTAGATCTGTTAGCCAAGGGCGGACATCATCTCGCGCAGCTTGGCCAGTTTTTCCTGCCAATCCGTTTTGCGGAGCTGATGCTCATCGAGCACTTTTTGCGGAACTTTGCTGGTGAAGTTTTCGTCGGCCAACTTAGCGGTGACTTTCTCCAGCTCAGATTCAACTTTGGTCAGCTCTTTGCCAATACGGGCGCGTTCGGCTTCGATGTCGATAAGCCCATCCAAGGGTAAGAAGATGGTGCCAAGCGGAGTGATCGCGCTTGGCGTGCCTTTGGTGGGGACATACGCGGAATCGACATCCAATGGCTCGGCATTCAGGAGAATGCGCAGGACTTCAATCTCGTAAGCCGGCAGCTCTTGGTTAGGCTGGAGGACAAAGCGGACCTTCTTGTTGATGTTGAAGGTGCTTTTCAGGCCACGGCCCAAATTGACGGCTTCATACTTCTCGTTCGCGGTCTTTTCGTCCTCGGGAAGGATGCCGAAGTGCGCGAGTTCGTCAGCATCCAGGGGTTTCGGCCAAACGGCAAACATGATGCTCTTGCCGCCTTGGTTTTCAGGAAGGTCGGCGTTGAAGCCCATCCCGTGCCAAAGCTCTTCGGTGATGAAGGGCAGGAAAGGATGGAAGAGGCGCAGTGTCTGTCCGAGCACGTAATCGATCACGGCGAGCGTGTTCGCTTTGCGCTTCTCATCGCTTCCTTGAAGGACGGCTTTAGACGCCTCAACATACCAGTCGCAGTACTCACTCCAGAAGAAGCGGTAGAGCGTGGCGGTGGCGTCGCTGAAGCGATATTCTTCGAGCGCGATGCTGACTTCGGCGATGGCAGTGTTGAGGCGCAGGAGGATCCATTTGTCGTCGCTGCTGAGCAGGGCAGCACTGATTTCGGTCTCGACCTCGCCGCCTTGCATCTGGCGGAAGCGGGCGGCGTTCCAGAGCTTGGTGCAGAAGTTGCGACCGAGCTCGACGTTCTTTTCGTCGAAGCAAATGTCTTGGCCCAACGGCGCACTGCGCATGATGCCGAAACGCAGAGCATCCGCGCTGTAGGTGGCGATGAGGTCCAGCGGATCAGGCGAATTACCGAGCGACTTGGACATCTTGCGGCCTTGCTTGTCGCGGATGATGCCGGTGTAATAGACATTTTTGAAAGGCAGCTCACCCATCCATTCGAAGCCAGCCATGATCATGCGGGCAACCCAGAAGAAGATGATGTCTGGACCGGTAACGAGATCGGTCGTGGGGTAAAACGCACGAAGCGTTGGAATGATTGAGTCATGGGCTTTGTCTCCAGTCCATCCCATGGTCGCAAACGGCCACAGCCAAGAGCTAAACCACGTATCGAGGACATCGGGGTCCTGTTCCCAGTCTTCACCAGCCGGTGCTTCCATGCCGCAGTAGGTTTCTTCGCCGCGATACCACACCGGCACACGGTGTCCCCACCAGACTTGGCGGCTGATGCACCAGTCTTGCAGGCCACCCATCCAGTGGTCATACACTTTGGCCCAGCGGTCGGGGTGGAACTGCATGGTTCCGTTTGCCACGACTTCCTGGCTTTCTTTCACGCTCGGATATTTCAGGAACCATTGCTCACTCAAGCGTGGCTCGATAGGTACGTCGGCGCGTTCGGAGTAGCCGACGTTGTTTTGATGCGGCTCCTCTTTGATCATGTCGCCCATCTCGGTGAGCAACTCGACCGCCTTCCTCCGGCCTTCAAAGCGGTCCAAGCCAGCCAAGTCTTTGCCAGCAAGTTCATTGAGAACACCGTTCGGATGCAGCACGTCGATGACCTCTAGGCTATGACGTTGGCCGATTTCAAAGTCAGCCTTGTCGTGAGCGGGCGTCACTTTCAATACACCTGTACCAAATTCGAAATCAACATGGTCATCCGCCACGATGCGAATCGAAGCCTGATTCTCCAAAGGCAACGGACGACGAATGTGTTTACCGACGAGATCGGCATAGCGCGGATCTTTTGGATTCACGGCCACGGCGGTATCGCCAGGGATGGTCTCAGGACGCGTCGTCGCAATGGTGAGCCAGGTACCGGGTTCCTCGACAACTTCCACTTTAAAATGATACATGAAGCCTTTCTGCTGCTTCATGATGACTTCCTCATCACTCAATGCAGTCAGGGAAGAAGGGCACCAATTCACCATGCGTTTGCCACGGTAAATAAGACCTTTTTTGTAGAGGTCCACAAACACGCGCATGACGCAGCGATTGTAGTCTTCATCAAAGGTAAAGCGCTGGCGGCTCCAGTCACAGGAGGAGCCAAGCTTCTTGAGCTGATCGATGATGATGTCGCCCTGTTTGTCTTTCCATTCCCAGATTTTTTCGATCAGCTTTTCACGGCCCAGATCATCGCGGTGTTTGATCACGCCTTGTTTTTTGAGCGTCTTTTCCACCACATTTTGCGTGGCCAGACCGGCGTGATCGGTGCCTGGCAGCCAGAGCACTTCCTTCCCTGCCATGCGTGCACGGCGGCAAAGGATGTCCTGGATGGTATTATTCAGGACATGGCCCATATGCAGAACACCTGTGACATTCGGCGGCGGGATGACAATGGAGTAGGCTGGGCGCGTCTCGCTCACACGAGCGGGATCGGCTTCAAAGCATTTGTCATCCAGCCAGCGCTGATACCAGCGTGATTCCACGTCGGCCGGGGTGTAGGTCTTTTCGAGTTCGGGCATAAAGGGCCGCCAAGATGGGGGAAAGCAGCCGATTTGCAAGGAGTCAGGAAGTCAGAGTAAAGCGCACTCTCGAAAGCTGAAGTAGGGCTGGCTGCGTCCCTCGGCGGGCGTGCCAACGATCAAATGATCGAGAAAGACGATGTTAAAGAGATCAGCGGCGTCTTTAATGCGGCGCGTCAGACGGCGGTCGGCATCGCTGGGATCCGGGTCGCCGCTGGGGTGATTATGAACCAGCACAAAGGCGTAGGCCTTATGGATCAGCGCTTTTTGGATGACCTCGCGCGGGTGCGCGGTGGTTTCGTTGAGGGTTCCGCGAAACAACTCTTCGTGGCGCATGAGACAGAGCCGAGTGTTCAGCAAGAGGATTCGCACTGTCTCATGAGTGAGCGCCTGGAGTTCTGCGCCGATGAACTTGTAAGCCAGCTCGGGTGTGTTGATGGGCATTTCCCGAGCCTCTTGTTGCTCGGCGCGGCGCCCTAATTCAAACGCAGCAGCGAGATTGGCCGCTTTGGCCGGCCCTAATCCACGCATGTCCACGAGAGCAGAGGCTTCGATTCTGGAGAGATTCCGCAGGGAGCCCTGCTCTTTGAGGAGTCGCTGCGCGACTTGCAGCGCATTTTCCCCCTTCATCCCCGTGTTGATAAAGATCGCCAACAACTCGGCGTCTGACAAGGCCCCTGCTCCTAGGCGCAGCAGGCGCTCGCGTGGACGATCTTCTTCGGGGATGTCATGGATGCGAGACATGAGTGAGGGCGCGGATGAGAGTTAAGCTTCAATTTCAATGTGATAGCGCGGCAGCGTCGGGTCAATCTGCTGACTGTAGGCATCGATCCCGCCGGTCAGGCAGCGTGCCTGGGTAAAGCCATGGCCGATGTAGTAAGCCACCGCATCTAAGGCGCGGCTGCCGGTGTGATCATAGAGGACAATAGGCGTGGTTTTATCCCAATTCGAAAAGGCATGCTGCACCAGCGTCTGATCCATGAATTGCGCTCCAGGGATCTTCACGGCTTCGTGTTCTTCTCGGGTGCGGGCATCCAGGATTTGCAGTTTAGGCTCTGTTTTCATGAGTTCTGCAAACTCGCGTGGACTAATTTGAAGCTGATCGTCCTGAGAATGGCTGTCGTGGATGTGTTGGATCATTTCCGCCACTGGAATGTTTTCATTGCGTGAGCAGACCTGGGCTAAAGTCTCTGTTGGGCTAAAAGCGCAGCTGCTGCAGCCGCCGATATGGTAGCGAGCGAAAAGGGCGCGCTGAGCACCAGGGTAGTAGCGCAGCACTTCACCGAGCGTCGTTTCTGGAGTCAATGGAGGGAGTTCTGTGGCAGGCATGGGCAACCCATAGCTCATCAAAGAATTGGCGAAACACTAAAGTTCGTCTGTGCAATGTCCTCGAACACGCTAGAATTGCGCGTCATGCTTGAACGCGAACCACGCATCTATGTGCTCCCCACGATGATGACGGCAGGAAATATCCTGGCCGGATTTGTCGCTATTCTTCAGATTTTCAAAGGTCGTGAGGGAGAAATCACTGAACATTACTATTGGGCCATCATTGCCATTCTGGCAGCCTGCCTCTTTGATGTGCTGGATGGCCGAGTCGCTCGCATGGGAGGTCAGGAATCGCCCTTCGGCCGTGAGCTCGACAGCATTGCAGATATTGTTAGCTTCGGTGTCGCCCCGGCCTTGTTGGTGCATGACATTGTTTTGAAAGACATCGAAAAACCGGCTGGACTCGGCTGGCTCATCGCCTCTGTCTATCTCGTTTGCGGGGCCATGCGTTTGGCCCGATTTAACTGTATTTCAGCGGCCAACGACGGCACAGGCAGTAAGCATTTTCGTGGCTGCCCGATCCCAGCGGCTGCAGGCGTGATCGCCTCCCTGACTCTGCTAATGCTCTGGTTAGAGGAGGGTAATAAGGAGATTGGTCCTTGGAAATATGGACTGGCAGCGCTCATGGTCATGCTTTCCTACCTCATGATGAGTGATCTGGAGTATCCCAGCTTCAAGTCGATCAACTGGCGCACCCGCCGCTCCCCGGCCTGGGTGGTGATTTCCATCATCGTTGTTGCCTTCTCCGTGCAGAATTGGCAATGGATGCCTTCGGTGCTCTTTGTCAGTTATCTGATCTATGGACTTGTCCGTCCTTGGGTCTCCCGTCGTGTGCGGCAGCACATCGAAATCGAGTATGATGGTGGAGATGACCCCATCACTTCAGATTTATCTAGCGTGCAAGAATCCAAAGATGAGGTCTTGCCAAAGGACGCGGCATCGCAAATTTAGCGCGCCCACCACCGACCGTTTTTCTCCCGACCTCTCCCGAATGGCCGATTTTTATCAGCACGCACGTTTACCGACCCTTCATCACCTCTCCGCGCCAGACAGCAGTGCTCGCGAGGCAGAACTCACTCAACTGGCCGAGACGCGCCCCATCGCACTGCTCTTGCCTGCCCTACAGCAGGAAGTTGGACGTCCTGCGTTGCCTGCCATCTTAAATCAAGTGGCCAAAGTGCCCTACATTTCTGAGGTCGTTCTCAGCATGAATGGCATGAACGAGTCACAAATGATTCAAGCCAATGCTGTCTGCCGCACCTGGCTTGGTGATAAAAAAATGACCCTACTCTGGAATGACGGCCCTGCCTTGCAATCCGTGAACCAGCACTTTGCTGAGGCTGGCAGCCAAGGTGGTAAAGGTGCCAATATTTGGATGGGGATCGCCTATCTCAAAGCCGCAGGTCATGATGGCATCATCATCAGTCATGACACGGACATCATGAACTACAGCCCTAGCCTACTGGCTAAACTAGGCTATCCCATAGCCCATCCCAGACTCGGCTACCGCTTTGCCAAAGGTTACTACAGCCGTGTGGCTGATCGCCTGTATGGTCGTGTCACCCGCCTGCTCATTTTCCCCTTGATCCAGGCCTTTCAGGAAGTGCTTGGCGCTACGCCTCTCCTGCAGCATTTGGAAAGCTTTCGCTATCCCTTGTCCGGTGAGTTTTCCGGTGACTGCCACACTCTCGCCAGCTTTAACATACCCTCCGCTTGGGGCTTAGAAGTGGCCATGCTTTGTGAAGTGCATCGTCATCTCGCGGTGAATGAAATGTGTCAGGTCGATCTTGGCTTTCATTACGAGCATCGGCATCGTCAGTTAGAAGCCGGCACTCTAGAGCCGGGCCTCGTCGCTGCCGCAGCAGATGTCGCCCGCTGTTTGTCCTATCATGTTCTGCGTGAATCTCAGGACCGTGCCGCAGAAGCTTTGTTAAAGCTGGTCCTAGAGCGATATTGTGCGCGGTCACTTGAGTGGATGGATCGCTATGAGCATGTGGCTCTTTTGAATGGCCTGAAGTATGATCGCTCCGAAGAAGCTCTAGCAGTAGCCGCCTTCACAGAGGCCCTGAAAGAACTCACTCAAAGTGTCGCATACGAAGGCCTGCACGCGCCCAAAATGCGACCCTCCCCAGCTTCTGCACTAAATTCCATCAACGGTTTGGGTGCGGAAATTCAGACGGCGGCGATCCGGTAAATCATTTTACACCCGCCCTACAGACGGTTGCGCAGACTGAGAGTGTTATGAATTGTTTTTTGAGCAGGAAATAGACTTGCCAGATGGGGGATTCCCCGTCGTATCATGAGATTCCATTCATGATCGCACGTTTTCTTCTTTTATTCACGATTCCTGCAACGATCGCTCTTGGCTCCCAACCAAAGTCCACGGCGGATTTACCTGACCCGAATCCTGAGGTGCAAAAAGCGGGCTTTGTGGTTCCGGAAGGCACAGAAGTCACGCTCTGGGCACAGGAGCCGATGATTGCTAAACCCGTGCAGATGAACTGGGATGCACAGGGACGTTTGTGGATCGTGAGCAGCACGACTTATCCGCAGATCAAACCCGGAGATGGCACCAAGGATCAGGTGCTGGTACTAGAAGATACCGATCATGACGGTAAGGCTGATAAATCCACCGTCTTTGCCGAAGGGCTGCATATTCCGACAGCAGTGATTCCTGCGGATGGCGGGGCCTATGTGGCCAACTCAACCGAGCTGATTTTCCTGAAGGATACCAATGGCGACCTGAAAGCCGACGAGCGCACCGTCATCCTCAGCGGTTTTGGCACGGAGGACACTCATCACTTGGTGCATACCCTTCGTCATACACCAGAAGGCATGATCTCCTTCAATCAATCCATTTACATCCATAGTCACATCGAGACTCCCTATGGCGTGCGGCGGCTCATGGGCGGCGGCATTTGGGAATTCCGCTCAGAAACCAAGCGTCTGGAGATTCTGAGCAAGGGCCTTGTCAATCCCTGGGGCTATGAGTTTGATCGCTGGGGTCAATCTTTTGCCACGGATGGCGCTGGCGGTCAGGGCCTGAATTACATCTTCCCTGGCAGTGTTTTCCTCACTTCTCCGAATGCCGCGCGCGTCCTCAGTGGCCTCAGTCCTGGTCAGCCGAAACAGTGCGGTCTGGAATACATTGATGAGCCGCATTGGCCGGCTGATTGGCAGGGGTCATGGGTGACCAATGACTTCCGTGGCAATCGCACCAATCGATTTAAAGTCACGCCTAGTGGCAGCAGCTACATCGCTAAACAAGAGGAGGATGTGTTAGCCTCGAATCACCGGGCCTTCCGTCCGATCGACATCCGCGTCGGACCCGATGGTGCGCTCTACATCGCGGACTGGTACAATCCGATCATCCAGCATGGTGAGGTCGATTTCCGTGATCCTCGTCGTGATCAGGTGCATGGCCGTATTTGGAGACTCACGGCTAAAGGGCGTCCACTCAGTGTGATGCCAAAGATTGTCGGCGCCCCAGTAGCGGAGTTGCTTGAGATGTTAAAGAGTGACCGTGGCTGGACCCGTCAATTTGCCAAGCTAGAGTTGCGTTCTCGTGGAGCCAATGAAGTCGTTCCGCTGCTAAAAACCTGGGTAGAGACATTAGACAAAGCGGATACCAATCATGACCATCATCTCTTGGAGGCCGCCTGGGCTCGCGAAGGCCTGAACAAATTTTCCGCCAAGCTTTGGCGTGACGTTTTTGCTTCCAGCGATGCACGAATTCGTGCAGCAGCCATGCGGATCCTGACACATCGCTGGCGTGAGCTACCCGATGCCATGGACCTATTGGCCAAAGGCATTGCTGACGAAAATGCGCAGGTTCGTCTGTGGTCGCTGGCGGTGCTGGCAGACATGCGGCAGCCGAAGCCCTTTGAATTAGCCCTTAAAGTTCTGGATCAGCCAATGGACGAGAGCCTCGACTTCCTTATGGAACTCACCGCACGTGAACAAGCCGATATGTGGTTGCCCTTAGTAATGAGCGACAAGCTAAAGCTCAATGACAATCCGAAGCACCTTGTCTATGCCATGAAAGCCACTGGCCGAAGCGAGGCTTTGGTGCCACTTCTGGTCTCTCTCAAAGCAGGTAAACTGGCTCCAGATGACGCAGCCGCCGTCATGGCAATGGCGGGCGATGCCGCCAATGCAGGCCAAGCCAAAGAAATCGCAGATCTCGTCAATGACCCTGCCCTGTCCGATAAGGTCGTCGGCCTGATGGATGCGCTAGTCAAAGCAGGGACCACCCGTGCGGTGAAACCTGAAGGTGCTGAAGCCATCGTCAAAGCTTGGCTAGAAAGTCCCAGAGCTGAGATTCTTCATCGCGCCACCCTTTTAGCTGGCGCTTGGAAAGTGGAATCGACACGTGAAACCTTGATGGCTCTTTTGACGAAGGCTGACACGATTCCAGCGATTCGTGACGGCGCAGTTCAGGGTCTATCCCGTCTGGGCGGAGTGAAGTCGCGCGACTTTTTTGACAAGCTGTTCCAAGAAAACGCCAGCCTACGCGGACTCGCGGTTCAGGGCTTAACCGACGTTGGTCCTCAGCTTGCGGCTAAGCGAGCTGTTGAGTTTTTTGCGGCTGCCAAATCAGCCAAAGAGGCCGCACCGATTTTGACCGCCTTTTTGAAAAACAAGCAACTACCTGGCATCTTGGCCAAAGAACTGGCAGGCAAAACGATTCCTGAGTTTGTGGCTTTAGACGCCATCCGACTGGTCTCAACACGAGGCATTAAAGGCCCGCTGGAAGAAGCGCTGCGAGCGGCCGGTGGTGTAAAGCAAATGAATCAAGCTCTGACGCCAGAGCAAATGACCGCGATGGTCGATAAAGTCAAAACTCAGGGAGACCCAGTTCGTGGCGAAGCTATCTACCGCCGCCAAGCGATGCTCTGTCAGTCCTGCCACGCCATTGGTGACGCCGGCGGTGTGCTCGGGCCAAACCTTGTCAGTATCGGCAGCAGCGCGCCAGTGGACTACCTGATTGAAAGCCTGCTAGAGCCGAGCAAGAAGATCAAAGAAGGCTATCACATGATCATCCTCAGCATGAAGGATGGTAAAGTCTTTGCCGGTGGCCTTGTGCAGGAAGGTGCCGACGAAGTGGTGATTCGTGATCCTTCCAATCAATTGCAGAAAGTCCCCAAAGCACAGATCGCCAGTCGTCAAATGAGCCCAGCTAGCATGATGCCTCCCGGCCTCACCGCCAGCCTCCGTGAAGACGAATTCATCGATCTCGTGAGATTCCTTTCCGAGCTTGGTCGAGAAGGCAATTACAAGATCAAACCGAACCGTTTTGTCCGCACTTGGAAGGTCATGGGAGACATGCCCAAAGACCAGATCGATCATGTCCGCCATGTCGGCCTCCACGCGCTGCATGAAAAAGACACTTCTTATCCGTGGCAGATGTTCTTCTCCCAAGTCAGCGGTGAAGTGCTGCTCTCGGAACTACTCGAAATTAAGATGTATTCTTGGTTCCCAAAAATCGCCCAATTCAGTCTCAAGATGGACGCTCCAGGCAAAGTCAAACTAGGCCTCAGCTCTACCAAAGCCATCACGATGGTCGTCGGTGGTGAAGCCCTTCATGAAACAACCCCTGAGATAACTCTCGATCTACCTGCAGGCATTACGCCCATCAGCGCCGTGATTTCAAGAGATGCCAAAGACATCACGTCCTTCCGCGTCGAGATCCTCGATGGAGCAGCTCAGGTTGTTGGACAGTAGCATAACGCTCCTCACTCTTCTTTGATTTCTTGGACCATCTTCATGAGGGCGTCCATCATTTTCACGGAGGCTTGAGGTTCGAGATAATTGGTGCCGGGCCAAGTTTCATAGCCACCGAGTTCAAAGTGGCGCGGAGTGGGCATGTAGCCGTAGTAGCCATTGGCTAACTCGACCATGAAGGAGTGAGGAAGTGGGCTGCGTTTCCGAAACTCCCTGCCGGTCTCGGCAAAGGTCTCACAAGGGGAAGTGCCGATGCAGATGCTACCGATACGTAGAATCTGAATTGGAAATTTTGTCTCTGGGCTGGCCTGTGCAAGCCGCTGCACGCGGCCTGCGTAGGCTAGAGGGAGATCCGCTTTGCCACCTTGGATGCGAGGGGCTTTGGCTTCGGTTTCTTTGGCCCAATTCAAGAGTTCTTGGTCCATCTTACGCCACTGGATATCGAGTTCACGATACCGCGCGGCCAGAGGCGCGGAGGTTTCCCAAGTCAGCTTTGCGAGAGCGGCGTTCACTTTGGCGGCAACATCTTCGGCAACATAACGCATTTGTTCATAGGGCTGTTTGCGTGGCTGCGGCCTACGGAAATTGATGTTGTTGGCGTCTCCACTGGTGCCATTAGCCATCATGGCGACAAAGGGTAGATCGTCGTTGGCGCTATTGGGTTGCAGACGCTTCAGGGCCTCTGAATACATGCCGAAGTAATCCGCAGAAACATCGGCACCGTTGACGCCTCCGACATAGTGCAGAGAGTAGG
>CAMBPS010000100.1 GCA_945869675.1 Prosthecobacter debontii
AGTGCCCCCTTTGCTGAAATCTCTTTCATCAGTTCGGCCCCTCGGAAATCGTTTTCAGGCTAGAAGCCTTGATTTTACAAGGGTTTCAAGGGGTGCCGCTGGTCGGACTCGAACCGACAAGGGATGTTATCCCAGCAGATTTTAAGTCTGCTGTGTTTACCATTTCACCACAGCGGCGTGGAGTTGGGGAAGTTATCTTAGCAGCTTTTTTCCAGAGGACTACGGCAAAATCACAGTTCTTGAGTTTTCCAGTCCTGTGGAGACCTTTTTTCTGATTATGCACTTGCGTGACAAAATGGTTGCTGTCTGACAGGGAAACTGGCTAAGGTAGAGGCTATGGCCTCTCTCAATAAAGTCATGATCATTGGCAATCTCACCCGTGACCCCGAAGTGCGTTATACGCCAAAAGGTAGCGCGGTCTGTGATATGGCCATTGCGGTCAATCGTCGATATGTCACCGATAGCGGTGAACGTCAGGAAGAAGTGACGTATCTGGATATCGTCCTCTGGAATAAACAGGCCGAGCTTGCTGGGCAGTATCTAGCTAAAGGACGAGCGGTCTTCATCGAAGGCCGTTTACAAATGGATACTTGGGAAGACAAAGCTTCGGGCCAAAAACGCAGCAAAATCCGTATTGTTTGTGAAAACATGCAATTCCTCGACAACAAAGCTGCTGGCGGTGGTGCTGGCGGATCCTATCAAGGAAGCGATGATGGTGGTGAAGGTGGCTACAGCGCACCGGCACCGGCCCCTCAGCAAAGACGCCCCATGGGTGGCGGCGGTGGTGGTAACGGCGGTGGTTACCAACGCTCGGCTCCACAGCAGCGCCCACAAGCACAGCCTCAACGTCCGGCTCCAGCCCACGAGGATGACTTTGGTGAAGGGCCGATCACTGATGGTATGGAAGGTGACGACATTCCTTTTTGATCGCCTGGCTTGCGCGTCCTTTGCGCAACAATAAGCAGCTTTTGGCAACCCTCTAGGAAACTAGAGGGTTGTTCGTTTGTTAGTTAGACCGCCACTCATGATGACCAGCGGAACACCAACCCAAGCCCATGAAAGCAGTCTTACCAGCCCTATTCCTCGCCATCATTAGTGTCACGGCCGTCTTTGCTAAAGGCGGACCAGCTATCAATGAAAAATGCCCTGTGGATGGCAAGACCGTCCGCATCATCTACCGTGTCTTCACGGATGCAGGCACGGTTGCCTTCTGCTGCGTTGACTGCATGGAAAGTTACAAGACAAGTCCCAGCCGCTATACGGTGACACCGAAACCAGGGAAATAACGGAAACGATCCCAGTGATATCATCTGGGGCTTGATCCATGAGCGAACTTGGTATCATGCGGCCACCTATGCCTGCCCATGCTGCCCAATTTTCAATCACCACTGCTGGGAAAGGGACGTATGAAATCACCGATCGCTGTGAGCAGGTGGTGCAGCTTTCTGGGATTCAGACAGGTGTAGCGACGATTTTTGTGCAGCACACAAGTTGTAGTTTGCTGATTTTCGAAAATGCTGATCCTTCAGCCCGCACAGATCTTCATGCGTTTTTTGATCGCCTTGCACCAGAAGAAACGCCTTATTTTATCCATACCCATGAGGGACCGGATGACATGCCTAGCCACCTGCGGATGGCTTTGACGCGGACGAGCGAGGTGATTCCCGTCCTGCAGGGAAAGCTGGCACTAGGCACTTGGCAGGGAGTTTTTCTGTTTGAGCATCGCCACGCCTCGCACACCCGAAACATTGTGGTCAGTGTCCTTGGAGAGAACTAATGCCTTCCACGGGGCCTTTATCCAGACCCACAGGCTGAGCATAAGAAGCTGAGAGCTTGTGAAATTTTTCACAAATACATCTTGCCGCCATTTCAGCAGCGTAGAATAGTCTAAACTACCCCCTCATCTGATGCCTACCGTCACGCGCGACTACGAATCTCCAGACACCGCTACCAAAGCGGCGCGGCATCTTGAAACCATGGAAGAGACAACGACGGATCTCGTCGGTGAAAAACTTGTCCTCAACATGGGCCCATCTCACCCAGCCACGCATGGCGTGCTGCGCATGATTTTAGAACTGGATGGTGAGATCATCACCAAGGCTGAGCCAGATGTGGGTTACTTGCATCGTGGAGACGAAAAAATCGCTGAAAACATGCACTACAATCAATTCGTGCCCTACACGGATCGGTTGGACTATTTGGCTCCACTCGCAAACAACGTCGCCTATGCCTTGGCCGTTGAAAAGCTCATGGGCTGGGAAGTGCCGGAACGTGGTCGCGCGATTCGCGTCATCTGTTGCGAGCTAGCGCGTATCTCAGCCCATCTGCTCGGTGTTGGCGTGTTCGCCATGGATGTGGGTGCGATGACGGTCTTCCTCTACACCTTCACGGAGCGTGAAAAGATCTACAATCTCTGTGAGCAACTTACGGGCGCTCGTTTCACCACCAGCTATACACGTGTCGGTGGTCAGATTCGGGATCTACCAGACGGCTTTATTGCTGCAGTCAGAAAGTTCTTGGATGAGGTGGAGCCTGTGATTGATGAGACCGATAAGCTTCTTTCTCGCAATGCTATTTTTATTGGTCGCACCCAGGGCATCGGCATCATCTCCAAAGCAGACGCGATCGGCTATGGCCTTAGCGGCCCCAACTTACGCGGTTCAGGCGTTGAACACGACCTTCGTAAAGCGGCCCCATACCTTGATTACGAGAAGTATCAATTCGACATTCCTGTGGGCGCTCATGGCGACTGTTATGACCGCTATCTGGTGCGCATGGAAGAGATGCGCCAGAGCGTGCGCATCCTTCGCCAAGTTTTAGATCAACTCCCAGGCGGTCCAATCAATGTTTCAGATGCTAAGGGACTGCTTCCAAACAAGGAACGAGTGCTGATGAAGATGGAGGAACTGATCCATCACTTCATCCTTGCTACTCAAGGCATTGATGCTCCTGCTGGAGAAGTTTATTTCGGGGCTGAGAATCCGAAAGGTGAACTTGGTTTCTACATTCACAGCAAAGGCGGTGGCGTTCCTTATCGTCTCAAAATCCGTAGTCCATCCTTCCTCAATCTAAGCGTGCTCTCAAAAATTATGCCAGGCCACATGCTAAGCGACGTTCCCGCTATTCTTGGCAGCCTAGATTTCGTCATGGGTGAATGTGACCGGTAATCCTGCACTGCTAGAAACAACTTTTTATCTGTAAACACGATGGCTCTAGCAATATCCGCTGAACTCGAAACACAAATGGACGAGGTAATCACGCATTACCCCATGTCAAAGCGCAGTGCAGTCTTGCCACTCCTGCACCTCATGCAGGAGCATTTTCGTTTCATCAGCGACGAAATCGTGAACTGGGTCGCAGCTAAACTCAGTCTAGAGCCCATTCAAGTTCTTGAAGTTGTTACCTTTTACCCGGGCTTCCGCCAATCAGCTCCAGGTAAATACCATATCCGCGTCTGCCGCACCCTTTCCTGTGCAATGGCAGGAAGCTATGAGTTGATGGATACCCTTTGCCAGACAGCTAAGATTGATCGCAGTCATTGCGATCACCACCACCCCATCGCCGTGAGTGAAGATGGTAAATACAGCATCGAGTTCGCTGAATGTTTAGCCAGCTGTGGTTTTGGTCCGGTCTGCATGGTCGAAGACGACTTCTTTGAAAAAGTCGATCCAAGTAAAGCGGCTGAGCTTCTCGCCAAGTATCCGTAAAACAAAAAAGCGTAGCCCTATTTAAGCTACGCTTTTTGGCAATCCGAAAGCGATCAGATTAACGCCAGGACACGATATCGTCTTTGGTGTTAGCAATCTTGTCAGGTCCGTAGCTTTGGATGGCTGCAGTTACTGACAGAAACTTGGGTGCCCGGGCTGAGATTCTTTGGTCGTTATTGCTCGCATCTGGGTTGGCAATGCGGTTGTCAAAATTGGTATCTAAACGGATGTTGTATGGCATGCCCCAGATATCGACGAGTTGCATAGGCGCTCCGGTACCAGTGCCACCACTTGGATCAATTACCCCAAAGGATTGGCCATTCTTGGCAAAAGGTAAATCAATGAACTTAATTTTACGAGCATTCAGATTCGGGGAGGCTCCTGGATCCGTTTGGGCCATCAGAATGTTAATGATCGGAGTTTGGCCATTGGTGAGAAGCGGTGCGGCGTCATCTCCACCCGAGGTGCCAGCACTGGTAATCGGAAAGCGATTGTACTCCGCTTGGTAACGGCTGATGGCGACCTGAACGTCTTTCATCGTCGCCTTAATGCGTAGATCGTTGGCATTCTGCATGACCTTATTGGTCACCGGCACAGCCAGCGAAGCAAGGATGGCGATGATGGTAATAACAACGAGCAACTCCACTAGGGTGAAGCCACGCTTCAAAGAGCGATAATCTAGGCGATTCGATTTCATGGTTTTTGTTGGGGGGATAGGAAAGCTCAGCAATGTCTGCCACCTGACGTCCACTGCATGATCTTTGTTTATCAAAAGTTAATCAAAAATGGCCCACTTCGTCAATACTTGATCCAACAACAACGAAACTCTAAGGGCTTTTGTCAGACCACGCTTTTATCGAATTTAAAGCCGATTCAAGGCTCTTATTTCCCTCCGACAATGGTTGCGAAGTAGGCAATAGCCTTATCTAGCCCATCCGATAATGGCACGGTGGGGTTCCACCCCAGTTCTTTTTGAGCCAGGGTAATGTCTGGGCGGCGCTGCTTTGGATCATCGCCGGGAAGTGGCAAATGGGTGATTTTGGACTTTCCACCCACTTTTTTCAGCACCAGATCCGCCAGCTCTAACATGGTAAATTCACCCGGATTGCCAATATTGACCGGGCCTGTGCAGCTGGGGTGATTCATGAGACGCACAAAGCCTTCGATCAGGTCGTCCACATAGCAAAAGCTGCGAGTCTGGGTTCCATCACCATAAATGGTTAGGTTTTCACCTTTCAGTGCCTGAACAATGAAGTTAGAAACCACACGACCATCATCGGGCAACATGCGCGGTCCGTAGGTATTGAAAATACGCACGACTCGAATATCGACCCCATTTTCACGATGATAATCAAAGAACAGTGTTTCTGCCACACGCTTACCTTCATCATAGCAAGCGCGGATGCCAATGGGGTTCACGCTGCCCTTGTAGGACTCTGGTTGCGGATGCATTTCAGGGTCACCATACACCTCAGAGGTAGAGGCTTGAAAGACCCGAGCACCCGTGCGTTTCGCTAAACCCAAAGCATGCATGGCCCCAAGAAACGATGTCTTGGTCGTTTTGATCGGGTTGAACTGATAATGCGGTGGCGAAGCTGGACAGGCGAGATTGTAAATCTGATCGACTTCGAACTTATAGGGATCGCAGACATCGTGACGAACCAGCTCAAAACCTGGGTGGCTAAGCAGGTGCTCGATGTTGCGCTTTCTACCCGTAAAGAAATTGTCCAAGCACAACACTTCATTGCCTTCATTGAGGAGTCGTTCGCTAAGATGGGAACCGAGAAATCCGGCGCCGCCGGTGATTAAAATACGCATAAGATCGGGTAGTCAGATTTCGAATATGAATCAGCAACTTCGATTAATAAACTAAAAAGAAGGAGAACCGAACAGTTTCGTGAAAGAGTTCTTCTTTTGTATGATCGGCACTTGGCTGTTTTTACGCTTCTGGTAGGTGGAGCACTTTGACCCAGCGCAGACGCAGTGCTTGATCCTCGTTTTTCGAGCCGCCTGATTCACTCACCAAAGGTAGTTCCGATCCAAACTTGGCCGGAGACCAACCCAGAGGGCAGAGTTCCCTTGGGCGGTGGGGCTAGGAAGAAACCTTCGCCATGGGGGACTTCATTATTGGGAAACATCATGCCACGGAAGCCAACGCTGCGGCGTGGATCATCAAGGGTCACTTGACCGGTGAAGAAGCCCGTGGGCGCATAGAAGCTGAGACTGAGCTTGTCGGGATTTGGTTGGGCAAACCGAGCCGTATGAGCAGCAGAGAGCGTGAAATCTGTATCAATGAAAGCTGTGGAATCTTCCAAATCACGGCCTGCTGCGGAGAGTGAGAGATAGGCGTTGTTGGGTCGTGACTCCATGTAAGGCAGCAGAAGCTGACCCGTCTTGGGTGGTGTGTATGGCGTCATACTGGTGATCAGACTGCGACTCCAGCCAGCCGGGGCGATGGGATCTCTAGGATTGGCGTCCCGATACCACCACACCGGTTGCGGATAGAATCCTTCATAACGCGTCGGCACCTTCATATCGCCGATCAAAACATCCCGCCTAGATTGCGGGATAATGAAGGTTGGAACCGTTCCGCTCGTCGTGACATAGCTGCTGCAGGTAATGCCTTGACCATCTGGCAAGGTGCCAACGAAGGTGGTCGAGAAGTTGGCGTTGACTTGCAGGCTGCCAAAGCCCGTGCCGCGCAGCACATCTTCGGCCTCTACCACCTCGCCACTTTTTTCGGGTTGCAGCAGCACCACGTGACGCCCTGCTGGGTCGATATACGCATCCCCTGTGCGGCGATAAACGACATCTAACATAGCAGAAGTGGTTTCGATTTCCCCATCAGGATCGGTCCATTCAAATAAGATGGAAGCAGCGGGCCGCAGCGTCATTTTGAGATTCAATCCTTGAACCACGTTTTCTGCCTGAGCCACAAACGCAGATTCATCACCCGTGAATTTTCCACTCAGTCGAATGACACGAGATTTAAAGGTCAGCTTGCAGGAAAAACCTCCGTTCGGAGTCACGGTCATCTCTCCTAAATAGCCACTCTGTCCATTGATAACTGGCAGTTGATAGAGTGTGCCACTGTAGGTTCTCGTGAAGAGGTCGATCTTTGATGAGCCGACAAAGTAAATCTGCTGAATGCGTGGGCTACTGCCGTAGCCATCAGACGTCCACAGCTCAGCCAAGAAATCCCCCGCCTGAGTGGGTGTGCCCGAGATGTCGCCCGTCGTGGCATTGATCGTGATGCCCGGTGGCAGTCCTTTGGCCTGGAAGGTCACGGGGATTTCATCGCTGGGTAGGTAGCCCTGTTCTAGATAAGCTTGGTTAAGCCTCATCCAGCGGACACGTTCTGCGGTAGGTGCCCGTGGCTTGCCCACGGATTTAATGCGGTAGCCGAAGCCCGAGGCTTCTGGACCTGATTCTCCCATCATCAGATACAAAGCGGCGGTTTGGATGCCCTGCGGCATTCGGTCGATTTGAAAGATTGGCTGTTGGTGCGAAGGCGTGCTTTCAAGGCCGTTACCGGTCCAAGAATACTTCAGTCCAGGCCCCCAGGCACGGGGCTCTAAACGGATTGATTTCCCCGCCTCTAGCGTGACCTCTGCAATCCCTGTTTCATACACGGCAACCAAGAAAGGTGGCGACTCCCAGAATCCAAACGCATTCTTAGCCTTCAGTCGATAAGTACCCGCGCTCTCCTTGGTGACGGCGGGCAAAGTCAGTGTCATCGTCTCGGCATCACGCACGGTGCGTCCGTCCTTGGTCCAGGTGAAGGTCATGGGTGAATCACTGGTTACACCCGCTACGAGGCTGACTGGGCTGCCAAGCTGCGCCAGCTGATTGATCTCACCAAAATTGTGCCCTTCTGGCGCGGTGCCTTGAGCTAGAGCCCATCCACCCTGAGAAAGCAGCATCCAAACCAGCCAAAGATAACCGCCGGGTGTGAGTGAAAGGGGGCGTTGATTCATTAATAGTGCGCGGTTGATCGGATCACTTTGACAAAAGCGGTCTTATCCTGACAAGAAATCTTTGAGACGATTCAACGAATAGAACAAAAATGCCCGTTGAGATCGGAATCCCAGCGGGCGTTTTGAGGAGTTCTGCGCAATGTGATTACTTCACCTTGATCAGTTCCACGACAAAGATCAGCGCCTCATTCGGGCCAATGTCGCGACCTGCACCACGGGAACCGTAGGCAAGCTTGGAAGGGATGAAGAAGCGGAACTTGGCGCCCTCTTTCATGAGCTGCACGCCTTCGGTCCAGCCAGCGATGACACGGTTCAGGGGGAACTCGATGGACTCTTTCCGTTGATACGAGCTATCAAACACCGTGCCTGTGATCAGGGTGCCTTCATAGTGCACTTCGACGGTGTCCGTTGCCTTCGGGCTCTTGCCCGTGCCTTCGGTGAGAACGAGGTATTGCAGACCGCTGGCGGTCACTTGCACGCCTTCTTTTTTAGCGTTGTCTTCGAGAAATTTTTCACCTTTGGCGAGAGCGATGTCGGACATGAATGTAGTTTGGATTGAGGATTAGGGCTTATAGGCTAGCCACTTATTAGCCAGCATCAAGCGAGAGGATTTATCTCGCTCAAAGCGCCCCCCAACTGCTAGGCTCACCTCATGAACCGTGATCACGCCGTTTCCCAAATCAAAGGCAGCGCTGCTTTCGACCTTGTCATCATCGGTGGCGGCGCCTCGGGACTGGGCGCGGCGGTGGATGCGGCGTCTCGTGGCCATTCCGTGTTGCTCGTGGAGCAATCCGACTTTGCCAAAGGCACCTCCAGCCGCAGCACCAAGCTGGTGCATGGCGGGGTGCGATATTTGAAACAAGGCAACGTTTCCCTCGTCTTGGAAGCGCTGCGCGAGCGTGGCCTGCTGGTGCAGAATGCTCCGCATCTAGTGCACAGCCTGCCGTTTGTGATCCCGAACTATCATTGGTGGGAAGGACCCTTCTACGGCATCGGCATGAAAGTCTATGATGGACTGGCTGGGAAGTTGGGCCTCGAACCCTCCCGCTATCTGAATCGTGAAGACGTGATCGAGCTGTTGCCGAACATCGAGCAAGAGGGGCTCAATGGCGGCATCCTCTATCATGACGGTCAGTTCGACGACTCGCGTCTCGCCATCAATCTAGCGCAGACCGCCGTGGAAAAAGGGGCCGTGCTGGTGAATTACATGCGCTGTTGCGGCCTGCTCAAAGACGGCCCGCATGTCTCTGGCGTGCGTCTGCGGGATGAAGAAAGCGGCAACGAAATGCAGGTCCAGGCCAAAGTCGTCATCAATGCCACCGGCGTCTTTGCCGATGCCGTGCGCCAGATGGACGACGCCTCGGCCAAACCCATGCTGAGTCCCAGCCAGGGAATCCATTTCGTCCTGCCGCGCGAGTTTCTCCCAGGAGATACCGCCATCATGATCCCAAAGACCGATGACGGTCGCGTGCTCTTTGCCCTGCCCTGGCATGGGCGAGTCGTCGTCGGCACGACTGATACACCCGTAGCCAGCGCCAGTCTGGAGCCTCGTGCCTTGGCGGAGGAGATCGACTTCATCTTCACGCAGGTCAGCCGTTACCTGACCCGCGATCCCCAGCGTTCCGATGTGCTCAGCGTCTTTGCTGGCTTACGGCCCCTCATCAAAGCCGAGGCTGGCAGCACCGCCGCCATTTCACGAGATCATCTCATCACCATCTCTGACTCAGGACTCATCACCCTGGCTGGCGGGAAGTGGACCACCTACCGGAAAATGGCTGAGGAGGTCATCGACCACGCTGAGATGATCGGTGCTCTGGATCACCGCCATTGCGCCACGCACGAGCTGCCGATTCACGGCTCCGAAAAGACCCCCAGCGATGAAACCCACCTGCACTATTATGGCAGTGACGCATCAGGCATCCGCGCCCTCATCGAGGCCGATCCCGCGCTCGGAGATCGACTGCACCCAAAGCTAGAGTTTCTCAAAGCCGAAGTCCTCTGGCATGTCCGCCATGAAATGGCACGCACCGTAGAAGACGTCCTCGCCCGCCGCACCCGAGCCCTGCTGCTGGATGCCCGCGCCAGCCTCGAAGCAGCGCCTGTCGTGGCACGCTTGATGGCCGCGGAACTGGGCAAAGACAGGCTTTGGCAGCAGCAGCAACTCCAAGATTATCAGCTCATTGCGCAGGGTTATCTACTGCCCGGCTAGCCTGATCTTGTTTTTTGCTCAGGAGGTAAGACAAATCTCGACAGTTTCCTTCATTTTTGGTTAGTCTCCAATAATTCGTAACAAATCACGACATGGCTAAAAAACCGACTCCCAAAAAAGTGGCCTCGAAAAAACCCGCACTAGCGGTGAAAAAGTCTCCCCTGAAAGCCAAACCTACAGTCAAACCAAAGCCTGCTGTAAAAAAGTCAGCGACCCAAACCGTGGTCAAAGTACCCGCTAAATCGACCCCAAAGCCTGCGGCTAAAGCACCGCCTGCGGCTAAAACCGCGCCAGCTCCCCTCGTGAAGAAACCCGATCCCGCACCAGTCCCGGCCGTAACCGCGACACCAGCCCCACTTCCCTCGGCCCGACTCGCGCCGAAGACGACCCTGGCCACGGCCGGATCACTCACGCTCAGCGTTCAGACTTCTCAGGGAGCCGCAGCCAATGGGAACACGCATCCGGCCAATATCCTGGTCGTCATCACCAGCGGTGGTGAGCCTGTCGTGGATCTCAACAAAGATCACTTCACGCTCATGGAGCATTTTGAGATCGGTGGATCAGGCTCCTCCTTCAGCAACAGCATCACCTCTTTCCGCAATGCCGGCACCGGAGCCTACCTGCTCCAGACCCGGCCCAGCAGCGGTGCCCCCTGGCGCAGTGGCCACCACCTCGGCCAGCTCCTCGTCTCTTCAGACGACGACCGCCAAGGCCAAGCCGCCCTCAAGATCATCATCCGTTAAAAGCTCACATTCCAGGCAGTCTCATTTCATCCGCGGCGTTTGAAACAGAGAGTAACTCTAGGGACAAGTTAACCTAAATTCAGCAATGAGATTAACCACAGAGGCTCGATGGACACAGAGGATCAACCATTTACAGAAGGAATACTTAGAGTTTCCCGCTCACCTTCAGGGTGAGTCATTTTCTGATCCGAAAATCGTCACAAGCCCCTGAATCTCTGCGTCCATCGAGTCTCTGCGGTGTATTGCTATAATCGTTTTTAGGGTTAGTTGAGAGGGTTAGCGGTTAATCATCTTCCCTTCCTCGATACTGACTCACCCTCCATTGGGGCTTTTTGCGATGGTTCACGGATTTTTTCACCGCTGATGGAACGCTAACCAGACGCTAATAAAACCAAACCCAATCTCTCTGATTTCTTGATAAGCAGACAATCCACGGCATTGGGATGTGGAACGGAGAGTCACCATGGTCAGATGAGTCGGAGACGACAAAGCAACGCCGGCAGTCCATTTGACAGGAAAACAGGATTACCAAGATTTACAGGTCTGAATCTATTCCTGTGAATCCTGTTCTCTTGTTAATCCTGTGATTCAAAGTCTCGCGTCACGAACGGTCTCATTTCATCCACGGTGCTTAAAACAGAAAGTCAGTTCAGGGACAAGTTTGTCGGGAGGAGGATAAAGACAAAGTGCCTGAAGATTCTCTATTGAATCCCGTTTTCTAAGGCACCCCTTACCTCATGAATCGCCGTCACTTTCTTCAGTCCTCCGCTTTCTCCGTCGCCGCCGCTGCCACGGCCCAGCTTCGTGCCGCCCAGCCCAAGCTCATGATCGGCATGGATCACTTCTCCGTCCGCGCCACCGGCTGGAAAGCCGCCCAGCAGATCGAGTACGCCGCCTCCCTGAAGCTGGACACCTGCTTCATCTCCGAGCTCAGCGTCTTCGAGTCCTTTGAAGACGCCTACCTGCAGGGCCTCAAAGACCAGGCCGACAAAGCCGGACTCAAACTCTATGTCGGCACCGGTGGCGTCTGCCCTAGTTCCAACACCTGGAAGCCGACTTATGGCACGCCCGAAGAAACCCTGGCACTCACCCTCAAAACGGCCAAAAAACTCGGTTCACCCGTCGCCCGTTGTTATCTCGGCAACCAAAAAGACCGCAGCAGCGACGGCGGCATCCAAAAGCACATCGAGGCCACCCTCAAAGTTATCCAAGCCAACCGCTCCCTAGCGGAAGCTGAAGGCATCAAAATCGCTATCGAAAACCACGCGGGCGATATGCAAAGTCACGAGCTCGTCGCTCTGATTGAAGCCGCCGGTAAAAGCTATGTCGGTGCCAATATCGACCCAGGAAACGCCGTTTGGGCCATGGAAGAGCCCATGGCCCACCTCGAAGCCCTCGGACCTTACACCCTTTGCTCCAGCGTCCGCGACAGCATGGCCTGGGAAGACGAAAACGGTGCCGTCATTCAATGGACCGCCATCGGCGAGGGTCTGGTCGATTTCGCAGCCTATGCCAAACGCTTTGCCGAGCTCGCCCCAGGCGTGCCGCTTCAGGTCGAGACCATCTCCGGCTTTGCCAAGCCCATGAATTGGAAGAAAGAGGAGTTCTGGGCCCCCTTCCCTGGCTATCGCGACACCCCCGCCTTCAAAGCCTGGGTCGCCTTCACCCAAAAAGGCAAGCCCATCCCCACCTTCAAAGCCCCCGACGGCCCAGCCAAGAAAGACGCCGAGATCACCTACCAAAAAGCCGAACTCGAGCGCAGCACCCGCTGGCTGCAGAAGCACGTTTGAGAAAAGTCACCGTCGTTGGATCGCGGCTGACGGATAAAATGAATCCGTGAATCGGGTTCGCGGCCGTTTTTTCACACGATTGGCAAGAAGTACGGGAGTAACAGGATTTTCAGACCTGTAAATCCTGCCCATCTTGTCAATCCTGTAGCCTAAGTCTCTTCTGTTGTGGGTGCCTAAGCCCTGTCTTTTGATGAGCCGAACCACGTCCGCCCCTGCAAATAGCCCTTGTTTGATGAGCCGTTGAAGGCAAACCCAGGTAAGCAGCCCCAAAACTGGCTTCGCCGTTTGCCGTTGTTTGCGCTGGTTTACGGGAGCCGACTTGATGAGCCGTTGGCGGTTGTTTGGAGTCTGGCAAACCATGGCAAACCACCGCCAACGGCGCGCAGCGCCCTTCAGCCACAGCAAACGGCTCCCTCGACCCCATTGCCTACAGATCATCCAGCGGGCTAGTGATCTCCCCGCGCATGGCTTTGGCGAGTGCTGTATAGATCTCCGTCGTCCGCACATCCACATGCCCGAGCAGCTGCTGGATGCTGCGGATGTCCACCCCGCGCAGGATCAGGTGCGTGGCAAAGGAGTGGCGCAGCACATGCGCTGTCACCCTTTTGGTCAGTGCTGCCATCTTCGCTGCCCGTGCCAGCTCGCGGGAAATGTTAATGTCATTGGCATGATGCCGCCGCTGGATGCCGCTGCGTGGGTCCACGGATAAGCTGGGACTCGGGAACAGCCAAAACCACTCCCAGCTCTCTGACGCAGCCGGGTGCTTCACCGCCAGCGCGTTCGGGAGATAGACGCCCGCCAGTCCGGCAGCTCGGTCCTGTTTGTGGATTTGCTCGATCCGTGACCGATGTTCCGCCAGCGGTTGCAGCAGGACCTTGGGCAGTGTGACGATGCGGTCCTTATCTCCTTTACCACCACGCACTGTCAACGTGCCGCCATTCAGATCCACATCCTTCACCCTCAAAGCCAGGCCTTCCGCCACCCGAAGTCCGCAACCGTAAAGAAGCTTGCACAAGATGCCTGCATCACCCTTCACTACCTTGAGCAGTTCCGCCACCTCAGCCTGAGTGAACCGAGCGCCGGAGGCAGGCGCGAGATAGACTGCCGCTAGGCAGCCCGTAGGGCGAGACACGCCGGAGGAGGCGTGCGAGTCAACACCGTTGGCAGCCGCTTCGTGTGCTTGGCCCGTTGGGCATCCACACCTTCGAGTTCCACCTTCAGCACCTCCCGGTAAAGAAACACGAGCGCGTTGAGAGCCTGATTTTGGGAGGAAGCCGCCAGTTTCCTCTCCACAGCCAGGTGGGTGAGGAAGGCCTCGACTTCCACTGCCCCCATCTCTGCTGGGTGCTTTTTGCCGTGCCAGAGCACATACCGGCGATACCAGCCCACGTAGCTTTCCTCCGTTTTGAAGGAAAGATGTTTAAACCGCATCGTATCGCGGATTTGATCTTCGAGTTTCATGTCAATAGTTTCACTCATATATGAACACGCATGAGATCTCAAATAAACATTAAAGTTGCTACAGAATCAAAGACGCGTAAAAAGCAACACTCATGAAGCCATCAAGCTGTCCTAAATCCACAATTCTGTGGCCCATAACGATCTTGACGAACAGAACAAAATTGTCTCTGATCTGAATTGTTCAGCCAATCGTCGCGGCTTTACGGCCAGCTTCAAAAGCGTCTTCAGCGATGCTCTGCGCTTGCTGCTCGATTTGCGCCAGCAATCGGGCGTGATATTCAGAGCACCCGCGCTTGGTTGTGTCATCGCCGAGTGAGTGCTCTTGGCCGTTTCGGAATGCTTCGGCGACGGTCTTCCTCAAGCAGTTGGTATCCTCTTTGGTTAGCTTTATTGAGTATGTCATGGGTGGTAGGGTAAAGGGCTGAACAAGGGCGCGGCAGCGAACCGGCTGGGGCGCGGTGTAGGTGTTATTGTTTATCCATCGCAGCCGGTCCGCTGCGCTCAGTGTTCGCCCAACCACATCACGCCATGCGGGACGCTCTGATTCTTCTTCCTGTTTCTCTAGCGGTGCTCGCGGGCATTTGGAAGGTTGATGATCTCATGATCGGGGCGTCAGGGGACATGGCTCGTCGGTGGGTTCCTCTCTACTTCTTGGCTTGGTTCATCGCATGGCTCTTGATGACTTTGGTCATGTCAGTCCGTGGGCTTCGAGACAGAGACTTTTCGCACTTCACTCGGTGTATTGTTGCCGTTTTGCTCATGTGGCCTGTTTTGGCCGTCACCACCTCCATCGCTGAAGAGTGGACCATTGCTCACCGGATTGCTACATGGACGGAGCCTTCGGACACTGGCTACAGTTTCCTTTATTGGGAGATGTCCGGCATGGGGCATGCACGTGGTTGGTTGGACCTTCCTCGCAGACTCGCCTCCTATCCCATCATCGGTGTCATCAGCTCTATTGCATGGGTGCCTGCATTGCT
>CAMBPS010000101.1 GCA_945869675.1 Prosthecobacter debontii
TGTTTCATTGTTTGAGTTATCAGTCCAGTTAAGGAGAATCGTATTTTCACCAGTCACACTACCGGTTAGATTTTCTGGCCCCTTGAGTGTTGGCATCGTGAAATTTCCAGAGACCATTACCTGCGTGACGTTATCGCTCGTTAAAGGAATAGCGGGCACATTCGCAACGGTTGGGAAAGACTTAGTCGGAAGGCCGGCACCGCCAATTTTTGTCGCACGAAGACCAAAGCGATAGGTTTTACCAGGAATTAAATTTGGACTCTGCTGGGCGATGCCACCAAAGGGTAAATAAATATCATTGGATAGGATTTCTGAAGTTTTGCCAAAGGGTATGAAACCGACGTGATTGTAATTGGAGACGGTGCTGACGGGCGTGTTATTGACGTCGGTGGTGATCACTTCGCCGACAAAAAGTTGGTGAAAGGCTTCGATGTCACTTTTATCATCCCATCTAATTTTAACACGACCATCTTCACCAGCGGGAATTGGTTCAGCAATGAGATTAGCTGGTGCTAAAAACGTATTGTTAGTCGGCGGCACCGTTGGCACTGGCGCAGCTGGCACTCGTGTCTGAATGAGCAAACTACTGGACTCCGTTTTTGATCCATTGAATTTCCACGCAACGACTTGGAATTGACAGATTGTCCCTGGCGGCGGGCTGCCAACAGAAATGATGGCTTCACGATAGCCTTGTGAATCTTGCTCTGAAATAGGGGTAGGTGATCCATTGGTCAGAAAGTAAAACGAGCCTGCATTGGCGAAGCGTAACTGGATCTCGGTGCCATCTGCATCCGGCGCATTGTCCTTCCAGCGAAGGTGGTAGGAATGATAGGTCTCTGTAAAGCCTGTTAAAGAAACTCGGGTAAAGCGTACGCTGCCATCGGTAGGTTTGGCGGGCGGCAATGCTCTGGCATCAGGTAAGACAAATAGACCTATCAAGCTGAAGACAAAAAAAGCAATGCTGCGAGTGTTCATGAAATAAAGTGAGTGCTGGTGGATGCTTGAAAATTATGGAGTAGGCGAAACTGTAAGAACAGAAGCATTGCTAATCGCCTGAAGTGGACCGGTCGTTGCGGCACCAACGGTCGCTGTAGCCACACAAGTATAGCTACCAGCATCAGTAGAATTGATATTCGTAATTCTAAGGCTAGCTGTGGTGGTTCCAGTGAAGCGAATGCTTTCTGCAATTTCAACATTGTCCTTTCTCCATTGGTATTTCACATTCATTTCTGAGCCTGAGCTTAATGTCGCGGCTACCGTGAGCGTGACATCGCTAGCCAGAGCAGCACTGCGTGATTGTGGATGGGTGCTGAAAGAGACAGTCCATGGAGTGCTGAGTTCAGCTTTCCCTGATAGGATGGGGGCCGTGGTGACGCTCGGCGTCAAGCCTGGTAAAAGGAAGTAGCCTGCGCCACGTGGAGGTAGGTGGTTTAAGCCAAAGCGAACCTGATCTCTTAATGCAGATAGCATTAGGCCGTTGAAAGTCACTTTGCGAAGAACGGTGCCATTCATGACTTCGTAGGTGCCGGTATAAGAGCCAGTGCTCGGTGTCACTTTTAAACTGACTTTGTTTGGATTGCCTGGTGCAGCAGGTGGCGTAACGGAGTTATCAAAATTCAGACGTGCTAATGTGCTGACTGCAGAAGTGAGGCCGCCGCTGCTAAAGTCGATTTTGAGATTGTTTGGCGTGTCGGCAATACCCCAGACCGTTTGATTGGTGCCAGGAGCTACATACGGAGTTCCCGCTGCTCTTAAAAAGGTTGGCGAGAAGCCACTTTGATAGCGTTTTTCAGTGATGGATTGACCTTCTTTATACCAACGAGGGCTGCCAATCACACGTTCTGGCTTGGTGGAGTTGCTAAAACTGTTTGAATACCGCAGCGTGCCTAATGATAAATAGCCGCCAAAGGAAGCTTTATTCGAATTGAGCATTTGAAACCACGTCATGAGGCTATTGGAACTGATCAAAGTGCTGGCAGTAATCGGGGTGTCGTCGGCGAGTCTACCGACAAGGGTCGCTACGCCGTTATTATCCACCGTTAAGGCGGCGAAACCGCTGCCTTGAGGTGTCTCTAAACGTCCCTCTTCTGGATCCAGTGCCATGTTCAATCGATACATGAATTTTGTAGTCGGCGGTTGATCAACAAAGAGAGCTGATCCTGTCACTGGACCTGGATTAAATTGATAACTCCAAACAAGACGATAACCAGAAATATTGGCTGTTGAGGTGCCGTCAGAAATTGTGCCGCTGACATCTCCGCTCACGGATCTGATAAGAAGATCAAGGGTCAAGGCGCTTCGCTTTAAACGCGGGAAACTGAGGATGCTTCGGTAAACGGGATAACCACTACTGTCGTCCGTGCCGACGTATCGTAGAGTGCCCGTAGATTTGAAAGTTTCGGCACCCATTTGTAAGCTGGTGCTAAAAGCAGAGGTATCACTGACGGTCAAACTTAGACGTCCTCCATGGTTAAGGTTGAGAACCTGTGACGGAGCCACTGCAGCGACAAACGTTCCTGTGCTGCCTTCAATCAAAGGTAAAACGCGCATCGTTCCAGTCATGGTGCTACTGGATCCTGAGGGATTACTCGCTGTAGCCTTGATGCTGAATAGGCCTACGGTTTCAGGGATCCCGGTGATGCGCCCTGTGATGACATCGTAAACTAGGCCTTTGGGTAGGCCTGTGATGCTGTAGCTAGCAGGCGTCTTCGTTGCAGCTATATCACGAGGAATGCTGTATCCAACGTAGGCAATGCCAGCAAAGGCATTGGGCAGCGCATTGGTTCCAGTCATGGGAAGGAGCACTGGAGCATCTGCAACGACAAAGCGAATGATGCCAGTAACAGCAGGCTGCGATAAAGTCGAGGATTCAATGGCACAGGTGTAATCGCCACTATCGGTGCTGCGATCGGCCGCCGTGATGGTAAGGGTTGCATCCCTCATGCCGGAATAGCGCGGAGTATTCTCATCAATTACCGTTGTTCCTTTGGACCAAGTATAGGTCAATCCAGGTCCTGTGACCGGAGCGATGAGTTTGACTGTTGTGCCAGGTTTGGCGACTTGCAGTCTTGTTGTCTTATCAATGACAATGACACTCGCTGTACCACCGCTACCCGGGGCTGTGGCTCCTGCGATGTTTGATGCACTGACAGAATAGATGCCGCTGTCAGTCAGTTGAGCGGCAGGGATCAGTAACTTACGCCCTGTTTGACCTTTGATGATCGTGTTTCCCCGTTTCCAAAGACAAATCGGAGTAGGGGCGCCTGTGATGGACGCTTCGATTTCGATCGGGCTACCTACTTCGACAAACCGTGAAGTCAGTGAACCTGAAAGCACGGCTGGGCTGCGCAGGTTCACAAGTGCTTTAACGCTAGTAACAGATGTATTCGTCGTGATGGAAACGGCATTCGAAATGACGACATCATAGTTTCCAGTATTGTTGTTTTGGAGGTTTTGCAGGACAAGCTTGCTGCCAGTTTGAGGTGGCGTTATTTCCACATCATCTTTCCGCCATTTGTAGCTCAGAGTTGATCCTGTGGCTGAGACACTCAGAGTAACAGTTGCGCCTGCGACGACGGTTTGCGAGATTGGTTGCTTCGTAATGGTGATGGGGCTTAGCAGCGTTAGCGATGCCTTGCTGCTTGCAATGGTTGTGTTGGCGTTGGAGACAATGACATCATAGCTGCCAGCGCTGGCTGCAGTTACATTGGTTAAAGTTAAAGTGGAGAAATTTTGCGTATTGATTGGCACTTCATTTTTTCTCCATTGGTACGTAAGGTTGGATCCAGTGGCTTCGACACTGAAAGTAACGGTGGTATTTCCTGATGCAGTGATGGTCTGCGAAACTGGCTGTTTGGTGATGGTCGGCGTCTGGTAACTTGTATCCACCGTAATGGTGAATGTCTGGGTGATGGCCTTATTGTCCAAGTCTCTGGCTGTGACGGTGACAGTGCGCGTGCCCGCGGTGAGTCCAGTGAGCTTCAGTTGACTGTTTTCGATTGAGACTGCCGCAACGGATGGTGACTGGTTATCGATACTGTAATTGAGCGTCGGAATCTGAATCGCTTGATTGATTTTGACGAGCTGTGCAAAAGTGGGGCTATTTGGTGCTGTAGCTGCATTGACCGGCAGGCTTGAAAGTGCTCCGCCATAATTTCCAACAGGTAATTCGCGAATGCTAGAGACAGTAGCCCGGGTCATATCGGAGACGCGACCATAAGCAGTGAAACCTCCATTTTGATTGTCTAAATTAGAGGCGTTGTCATTAAGATTGATGAAAATATCCGTTGTCGCACTGTCTGGGTTGCCGACATAACCAATGGCTTCATCGCTTAGCGGCAGTCCTGAATTTGCGTTTTGATAAGCTGTCCTTGCAGCATCGAAAGCACTCGTGCTGCGAGCTCCAAGTTTAGCAGCGGCGATTGTCCATTGTAGATTGGATAGGCCAGGTTCGTTGAGGGGTGCTGGGCGACCTTCTACCGTTGCCAGTGCATTATTTTTGGCAGCAAAGCCGCCTGCTTGTAAAACGAAATCGGAAACATGACGATGAAAAAAAACATCGGTATAATCGCCTCCGTTGACATAAGCCATGAAGTTGGCCACAGCGAGTGGAGCAAGGCTTGGATATAGAAGAAAATCAATATTGCCCTTGGTGGTCTCCCAGCGGACCGCCATTTCTGAGTCGGCATCGATGAACTTGTCAGCCAATGAGATGATGTAGGGATCATTGATGCCGATGGTCAAATTTGGAATCGTAGCACCAACCGTTGGTGCTGTTGCGGCAGGTTGGGCTCTCAGCATGAGTGTGGAGATAGCTGGTGGACCTGAGCTAAATGTTGCAGTGAGGGTGACAGGGAAACGCCCGGACTCGCTGGGTGTGCCACTGATGACCCCGGTATCTGGAATAATCTGAAGTCCAGCTGGTAATCCTGTGGCTGTAATACTGGTTCGTTGTTCGGAATTCGAAGTGGTCACAGTGTGACTAAAAGCCACTCCTTGAGCTATCGGCTGATACATTCGGCTGGTGAAGCCATTCTGGGGTGTGGCAGATGACACATTGCTATTGGCGGAAGAGACAGATTCATTAACACCCACAGCCCGAACAATGAAATCGTAACTAGTGCCAATGGTCAAATCGGTAAAGATGGGCACACCCAAGGTGTCATTCTCAGTCGTGAAGGACTTCACACTTACTTTGGTGACATTATTGGGCACCGAGACACAGCGGGAATAATCGCCTGAGCTGCCCGTAGGACGACAAAAAACATCAAAGCCTGCTTCTGCGGTGGATTTGTCTTGCCAGACAAGATCGATTGTATTCGAGATCCCTGAAGTTGATGCAACGACGCCTGTGGGTGGCAGAAACTCCGTGGTGCTGAGCTGAACTGTTGTCGGAGTTACCGGAGAACGAATCACAGTGTCAGCGCTGGCTCCAGAAGGACGATAACGAGAAACAGCACAGACTTGAAATTCAACCGTGGAAAATTGACCAATCGACAAGGTTGCCGAAGTGGCATTTTCATCCGTTTCGGTAAAAGCCGCAAAGGCGGGTGGTGTGCCGCCTGTGATGATTCGATACTGGATTTCATAACCTGTTTCATTAATGGAGTTATCGTTCCAGCGGAGTTGCACCGTGCTTTCATCCGTCACGGTTCCAGAAAGATTGGTTGGTCCACGAAGAGGTGGAATCGTGAAGACTGGGGAAATATTGAAATTTGTAACCGTCGCGTTGGTGAGCTGGGCAAGAACATTGGTTTTAGTTGCTCGAATCACGGCACTGTAGGCTTTTTCTGGAACAAGCAATGGGCGTGCAAACTCGCTGTTGCTGAAACCAAGACGAATCAAATTAGTGAGTTCGAGTGAAGTTGTGCCAAAGGGCACGAAACATACGTGAGAATAGGTAAAGTTTGGAGAGGTGCCTTCTTGTAGTAAGACCTGGAAAAAAGATTCGCCGTCACTATTATCCATCCATGTTAGATTAATCCTACCATCACTGTTATTATCCAAGGTCGCGGTTACTGCACTCGGTGGGACGAAAGGAGATTGTACGCCAGAATCTGGCACGGTGAAGGGAATCGTCAGGAAACTAGACTCAATGACTGCATTGTTCATTTTCCAAACCAAGATTCTGAACTGAACTTGGGTGTTGATTGGTAGAGCGCTTCTGGAGATAATGGCCTCTAGGAGCCTTGTTTGATCCGTGTTAGATCCGTAGCGCGCCATTGTGTTGAAGGTGCCCGTTGGGCCAGGCCGCATTTGAATTTCATAGCCTTCTTCGTCGGTGGCATTGTCCCGCCAAGTGATATGGTAAGAGTGTTCAGTATCTGGCAAGCCAGTCACACTTACCCGAGTAAATTTGATGCTGCCATCCGTGGGTGTTCCCGGTGGCAGAGCCAAAGCTAGTTTAAGCGGGCAAACGAGGGTGAGAAGAATGAAAACGAGGTTCAGCCGAGACATGATAGGTTGTCTGTTTGGATTCATTGATGATTGATGACTTATTGAACAGTTAGAGCTATCGAATTACTAGCGATGCCTCCTGTGGTGACAGAATTTGAGACAAGAACATCATAGGTGCTGGTGTCGCCTGTAACGGCGGAGGTAATCTCGAAAGTCGATCTTGTTTGATTGGGTATGTTAATCCCGTTTTTTCGCCATTGGTAAATGAGATCAGTGCCTTGAGCCGAAACAATGAAAGTGACTTTCGTTCCCACAGTGAGGATGCTTCCCGAGGGAGATCTACTGGCACTAACGGCGGATACAGGATCGTTAACACTCAAATCCGCTGCAGTAGAAATCAGCGTAACCGGACCGTTGGAGATGACACATTCATAGCTACCTTGATTGCTTTCGGTGATGTTTGAAAGGGTAAGTGTAGCTGTGGTGGCCCCAGGAATTTCAATCTTATTTTTACGCCAGCGATAGGTGATGCCGCTTAAACTGGGTGTAATGGCGACATTGTAGCTTACGGTGGCCGTTCCAGGGTTGACTGCCTGTGCCGCTGGGCTTGGTTGAGTCGAGATGATAAATGTAGGGGCAAGCAAACTGGCTTTGCCGCTATTGATCCTAGATGTTCTAATGGTCGGAGTTAATTCAGGCATGAGGAAGTAACCTGAGCCATAGGCATTTGAACCTGGAATCTCCGTGGTGATCTGTTGGCCATTTTCATAGCCGCCAATTGGAGTGAATGGAATGCTAGGAATAATCATGCCCTGATAGGTCACTTTTCGAGCATCGACCGGAGTTTGAGAGGTTGGACGCAAAGTGAATGTGCCTGAGTAGAAGCCCGTCGCAGTCGTTATCGCAAAGGTATTGGCTTCTGTTCGGGTAATCGGATAGCTAGCGACATGATTGGTGGCTAGTCGGAAAGCGATGTCGGGATCCGCCGTCACGGGGGGATTGAGTCCGCCTTGGTCAAATTCCATGCGTAAGTTGGTTTCATTCGTCGGCACGTCGGCGACTCCCATGATGATTTTTCCCGTGGTGGGAGGATAGTAGTGTGTTCCTTCGATTTTAAGAAACGTCTCGGCGATACCACTCTGATAAGTTCTGGTTGTGGCAGGCTGTGGTGATTTGATCCAGCGGCTTTGACCTTTGGTGCGGAGAATGGGTTCAGCAGTCGTGCCAAAGTTATATTCTCCGACATCTAGATTGGTCAAAAGTGCCCCAGAGTTAGCATATAACATATTGAATAAAAGGCATTCACCGCTTGGCCCAATCAGAGAACTACCTGTGATGATTTCTCCGTCTGGCAAGCGCCCCGCGAAGGTAGCTTTGCCTGCACTGCTGAGACTTACGCTCATGTAACCATTGCCTTGAGGGCCTGTGCCTCCCGGAGTTGTGAGAGTGAGTCCCAGATTGATAAATCGGCTCTTCGCCGTGAAATAGGGGCAGGGATTCCAGATTGAACTCCAAAACTGCCTAATGCCGCTGATGCTGGCAGAAGTGTTGCCGTCATTGATTGAGCCCGAGACATAACCGCCGTTACTATCAATCTCAAAAATTAGATTGAGTGATGGAAGTCCCTTTCGCGGTATCGTGACGCGGCTTTGAAAGGTGGCTGTGTTGGGGTTGTAGAGTCCAGTGCCTGCGGAAAGCCGACCCGCTGCACTCAGAATGACTTTTCCTAAAGTGACTTTAGCCGTGAATGCACCCGTATCTAAGGTGGTTAGATCAAGTCGGCCACCCATGTTTCCATTCAGCGCTTGGGAAGCCGCAATCGTTGCGGTAAGGCTACCAATATTGGCTGCGGGAAGCGGTGAAATGATGATCTGCCCAGTTGAAGCAGGGTTGCTGCCATCAAGGTTTCTGGCCGAAGCACTGAAGGCATAAATGCCAGCTTTGGTAGGCACACCCGACAGGATTCCTGTCGTGGTATTAAACGTTAGACCTGGAATCGAGCCCGAGAAGGTAAAGCTGCTTGGTGTGTGCAGCGCCAATTTTGAGTAGGGAAGGGCAGCTGTGTAGGAAACTCCAATGAAGCCGTTTGGTAACGCATCATTGTCTTTAAGCAGTGCTGGCATGTATGGCTTGGTTACAACCGTGAGTTCAACCGCGCCGGTTTCTACGGTGCCTAGATTATCTGGAAGCGTAATAACGCAGGTGTAGCGACCTGTGTGCGTGCTGCCAGTGAAGGATTTTGGAGCTATTGGCTTAATGGTCAGAATCTTCGTTTGGCTATTGATGTAACTGTCATCTGTTCCCGTTAAATCGACCCCATCTTTTTTCCAAGCATAGGAAACGATGGCCTGGGGTGGGGCTAAAAAGGGGGCCGTAAGTGATACCGTCTTGGTGGCGGAGGTGACTTGTAGTTTGGTGATTTTTTTATCGACAACGCTCACATTGACCAGGCTGCTCTGTGCTAAGGGTGTGGTTTTGGAGTTTGTGGCAGAGACCTGATAAGCACCTGCGCTAGCCAGCGTTGCTGAGGCCACTTTGTAGCTGGTGATCACGCTGCCATTGAGCTGCGGGCTATTGACCCCAGCAAAAGCAATGCCGTTCTTTTTCCATGAAATGGTCGGAATGGGTGTGCCTGTGACCGTGGTTGTTAGGAGCAAGGGTTTACCAACTTCGATGATCTGATGTGTTAGGTCTGGCAAAAGGGCAGCAGGCTCGATTGTATCAATACGCACCTTGTTACTGGCAATGGTGGTAGTGGTATTCGAAATCACCACATCATAGAGATCATTATTTGCCTGCACATTGGGAATCGTCACGGTGGCGCCTGTTTCAGGTGGATTGAGGGCGGTTCCATTCTTCCTCCAACTGTAGCTGAGATTGGTTCCAGTGGCGATGACACTAAAGGTGGCACTGCTGCCAATCGTTACATTTTGAGTAGCTGGTTGTTTTGTAATGACGGGAGCAAGGTGTCCTTTTGTCACGGTTACAGGGAAACCAATGCTCAACAGCTTGTTGTCTAAGTCCCTGGCTGTAACGGTCACTGTCACAGGAGTTAAACTGTCTTTGAGTCCTCGTAGCCTTAATGTTGTGCCTGTGATGCTGGCACTGACAATTCCGGGCGGAGATGTCGCTACGTTAGCGGCGAAGCTGAGCAGTGAAGCTATCGGTGTCACTTTTGTGATGCGCACCGTTTGATTGATGTCCATATCAATCGGAGCTGCTACCGAGACATCCATTGGGATATCTCGGTAGTCTATGGCGTTACCATCAACGATGATCCGCTTGTCCAATGAAGCATCGTAGTTATTGCTGGTATTCGTATCCGTGTAATTTCCTCTTGGGAGATCTTTGATGCTTGAAACAGTGGGTTGAGAACTGTCGGTAATGCGTCCAAAGGTCGTGAATCCGCCGCTTTGATTGTTAAGGGCTGAGGAATTATCCCCTAAATTAATGAAGAAGTCGGTGGTGGCGCTATTAGGACTGCCTTCGTAGCCATAATATTGGCCATTGGTCGGGCTGCCACGATTGATGCTGGTGCTTGTTGTGGCTGGTGTGTAAAAAGAGCTTCGCGCACCAAGCTTCGCAGCCCCAATCGTCCAAGGTGCCGGACGTAGTCCCGTCTCATTTTCGACTGCCGTGCGGCTTGGCACACTCGCAAAAGTGCGTGGTTCACGCAGAGCTTTTAAACTGCCAGCTTGAAGGACGAATGGTGTCAATCCATCAAATGCAAGTCTTTGGAAGATCAATCCGTTGTAATCGCCTGCGTTGACATAGGCCATGAAGTTAGCCACAGCTTTGGGGGCAGCTGAGGGGTAAAGTAGAATGTCGATATTTCCTTTGGTCGTCTCCATTCGCACAGCCATTTCTGAGTCTGAATCTTTGATGCGATCTGCTAAATTGATATCCAAGATTGCCCCAATACCTAAGGTCCTTGCAGGAAAGGCACCAATACTGGCCACAGGGGCACTCGTTGCTCCAGTAACTCGTAGATTGAGCGTTACCGTAGCTAGCGTTCCGTCATTGAAGGTAGCAGTTAGAGTTGGCTTGTAGATACCCGGTGACAATGGTGAGCCAGAGATAAGGCCCGTGTTTGCATTGAAGATAAGTCCCGTTGATTCTAGGCCTGTGACATTTAAAGCTGTGCGGTTGCTTTCATTGGAGGTCGTGACCGTGTAACTAAACGACTGTCCCGATTCAGCCCCTCTATGCAGTTGGCTCATAAAGTCAGCGGGTGGGCTGGTGCTGATGGTAAACCCATCTTTTGCGGTCGCTTGATTGGAGTTTGAACTCGCGGGCGTGCTATCCAAAGAGACTGTCGTTTCGTTTTGGGCCACTGTTCGCACGACGAATTCGTGGGGTATTCCCACTTCGAGTGGAATGTAAATGGGGACGCCCTCTATCCTAGTTGGATTTTGTTCGTCGGGCGCTTGAGTGAAGGATTCTGCTCTGCTGTTGACGGTGACTTTAGTGACGCCAGCTGGCACGGCCCTAGCAAAGTAATAGGTGCTGGTTCCAACAGGTCGAGTGAACACATTGTAGCCGTATTCACTGTTCGCATTGTCTTTCCACGAGACGTCAATAGAGTAGGCAAAACCTGAGGTCGTTGCTGTTACTTCCGTTGGAGCGGGGAATGAGGTGGAAAAGGAAACTGTGTTGGAATAGGCACTTCGAATGGTCGTTGTTGTGTTGCTGCCTGCGGCTTCATATTGGTAAAGGGCAGCGACTCTCCATTCCAGCGTGGAGCCTTGACTAACGGGAATATTGACGCCTGTTATATTTTCTGCCAGTTGACCTGCCGAAGCCCAAGTTCCAGAGCCGTTATTGTATTCAATTTCATAACCTGTTTCGTTGTTGGAATTATCTCTCCAAGTGAGCCGAATTAAATTCTCACGTAAAGCTTGTGCACTTAAAGATTGAGGTTCCCTGAGCGGCTCCATGGTAAGAGTCGGTGTCACTGCTGAGAAAAAGGTCACATTGCCACTTCCTTCGGCTGTTTGGGTTGCGCGTATTCTGAATTGATAGGTTTTAGAAGGAACAAGAATGCCTGGACGAACCAGCTGAGTTTGAGTTCCAAGCGTCGAAAAATTTGTGAAGGTAAGATGACTCCATTCGGACTCCGCGGCCGATGCTTCTTTGTATTGAATTTGATTGTATAGCTCGGCTGTACTTCCATCAGTCCAGCTAAATTCGATGATGCCATCATCAGTTTGCGTGCCACCGGTGCTCAGCGCTTCAGTGCTTTTTTTGACGCTGAAGTTTGTTGGAGCTGCCAATGTGCCTTGTGGGTTTAATCCGTCTGGAATCGTAAACGAAACAGTCGAAGAGCTGCTGGTCTCAATCAGAGTGCCATTGTATTTCCAAGCCGTAACGCTGAAGCTAAGTTTCACTTTCTCTGCAAGTCCAGGTAAGGAGACAATCGCGCTGCGACTATTTGCGTTGGCAAGTTGTGAGGTGACGACGGCCCCTGTGACATTGATTCGAAAGCCTTCCTCGTCGACAGACTGATCTTCCCATTTCACGAGAAATGAATGGGTGTTGCCACTGCTGTCGACAGCTGAACCTTTAAATCCGGAACGGGTAAACTCGACTTTAGGATCAATGATTGGCTTAGCGGGTGCTACGGCATGCAAAGTGCTTGTGAGGCTCCATAGTGTAGCCGACAGGAATAAAGCTTTTGTGATTTGGCATAAGCAGGCTTTGAAAGCATTCATAATCAGTAAGGTCGGATAAGTAAAAGAATAGACAGCGCTTACCCCACGTTTCGTTGGAAAAGAAGTGCCAGTTTGTGATTACAAAGTCAATTCTTTCGCATGAGAGATGAAATTTTTCTCGCCTGCATCCGATTGTCTCGATACCACTGATGCTGATGCATTTATCCCATTTTAACGCGAGAGCCACAAGACTGGTCTGGATTTGTGGTTTTTTAGCCAGTGTTCTATCAGCTCAAGTAGCTCCACACTTTAAGGCTCAGGAGATTGATACTCAGGTTAGCATTGGCTACGGGTTAGCTTTGGCAGACGTGGACGGAGATAAACGTATAGACATCCTGTTGGCGGATCAAGACCTCATTGTGTGGTATCAGAATCCTTCGTGGGAAAAGCATGTTATTGCCAAAAAGCTAACGGATAAGGACCATGTCTGCATCGCAGCAAGGGATATCGATGGGGATGGCAAGTGCGAAATTGCTATCGGTGCGCAGTGGAATCCTGTAGATACGCTGGATAGTGGAGCTGTATTCTACCTTGAGGCGCCAGAGGACAGGAAGCAACTTTGGAAACCCATTCAACTCAGCCACGAGCCGACGACTCACCGCATGAGATGGGTGCGGAATCAAGCCGGACGCTATGATCTCATTGTAGCTCCCCTTCATGGCCGAGCCAATAAGAATGGTTCGGGCGCGGGAGTCAGGATTTTGGCTTATCATAAGCCGTTAGATATGGCCAATCCTTGGAATACAACTTTGGTCACGGATGCGATGCATATGACTCATAATTTTGAGGTTATTCCAGCAGGAACAAATGATGAGGCCGAGTCCATTCTACTGGCGGGGCGTGAGGGTGTGCTTCGCTTAGATCCCAGCGAATCAGGATGGCGTCCACATTGGATCTCTAAGCATGTAACACCGGAATTACAGGGAGCAGGGGAAGTGCGTTGGGGAGCTTTTGCTGGTGGTCAGCCCTATGTGGCTACCATTGAGCCGATGCACGGGAATCAATTAGTGCTCTATACACCACCGCCCGAGGGGCCCAAAGATGGTCTTTGGAGTCGTCGAATCCTGGATGATACTTTAGTCGATGGTCATGCCTTAGCTGCCCATGATTTGCTAGGCTTGAACAACCGCCAAATCGTCGTCGGCTGGCGTGCGCATCATAAAATTGGCACGCGAGTTGGAGTGAAACTTTTTTATACCACAAAAGAAAATGGAAGTGGCTGGCAGCAGCATCTTTTAGACGATAATTCTATGGCCTGCGAAGACGCTCTGGGAGCAGATCTTGATGGAGATCGTGATGTTGATATCGTTGCAGCGGGGAGGTCTAGTCACAATATCAAGATCTATTGGAATTTGAAAAAATCGCCATAATTGATGGCTTCATATTTTCTGACAAGTTGTTTGGCAATGATGTGATTTTCGCTACATCGGCAGGTATTATGGAGAGTGTTCGTCTAGCTTTGATCGGTCTAACTTTGTTGGCATTGAGCGCCTGCCAGTTTCCTGAAACCTTTGTGCGTCAAGAAGTGATACGTAAGCCTATTCTTGTTCAGCCTGCCGATTCATCTAGTAGCCCTCTTTATGTCTGGCATGGCTCAGGCCAGCCTGGAACGGTGTGCGTCACAATCGATCTTAGTGAGCAAAAGGCCTATATCTTTAAAAATAGCCAAAACGTCGCTTGGACCTATGTAGCCACTGGTCGCAGGGGTTTTACTACTCCTACAGGCACTTTCCGCATCTCTGAAAAGGTTGTCGATAAACGTTCTAACCGCTATGGGACCATCGTCGATGGCAATGGCAACACCGTTCATAGCAATGCGACGGCTGGTGTGCATCGCATCCCATCAGGCGGACGTTTTGTGGGTGCCAAGATGCCCTACTGGATGCGCCTGACAGGTAACGGCGTCGGCATGCATGCGGGTCGAATTCCAAACCCTGGATCCCCGGCTTCTCATGGCTGTGTGCGTTTGCCCTATGGCATGGCGGCAACCATTTATGCACTGGCTCCCACAGGCACCCAAGTGACTATTGTCCACTAAATCGGTGTGATTCTCCCAGGCTGGCTCCAAGAACAAACGCTCTTCACGGCAGACATCCGTGTCTTTATTCTCGCGTCGATTGCGGCAGTCTGTATTGGGCTCTCAAAAAGCGGACTTTCTGGCACTGCGACGCTGAATGTCGTGCTCATGGCCCAGGCATTTGGTGCTAAAGCATCCGTCGGTCTTGTCTTGCCCCTGCTCATCGTGGCTGACATCATGGGGTTTTTTATCAATCGAAAGGGTGGCAGTTGGCGGCGAATTCTGCCGATGGTGCCTCCAGCCATCATGGGCGTGGTAATCGGTTATTTTTTACTCGGTAAAATCGACAATGAGGCGGCGCGTACGGTTATCGGTTGGCTCATCATCGCCCTTTTGGCTTTTCACCTTCTTCTGAATGCGCGTCGGCAGGATTTCATGGTTCTCACCCAGCATAAAGCCTTTTCATG
>CAMBPS010000102.1 GCA_945869675.1 Prosthecobacter debontii
TTTTCCTGTGATTAGAAACTCGAATCACGAACAGTCTCATATCATCCATGGCGGGCGAAACTTCGCGTAACTTTAGGGCAAGTTAGTCGGGAGGGTTAGCAGTCTCTTACAAGAACTTTTTATCGGAATCCCGAAAGTCAAAATGCGCAGTCTGCAAAAGGTCTTTATAGCCATTTGCAGTCGGTAAATAAGTAGGGTCTCCGAATTGGTCTAAGCGAGGTCTATGGGAGCTTCTGGGGATTGGTTGTTGGCGCCTTTAAGTTTTTCTGCTTCTAGGCGAGCAATGGTGAGTTGAGCTTTGTTGAGCTTAAATTCACGATCCATTGCGGCTAGGCGTTGTCTTTCTGCAGTCAAGGCGGCTTCGCTGGCTTGCTGTGCTGCGAGAGCTGTGGCTAGATCGGCTTCTAATTTAGCCTTGGCTTTGATCTCTGAATCTGAATCGAAGGGTTTTAGCTTGGCTAGTTCTTCCTTGGCTTTGTCGAGCTGTTCTAGAAGAGCTGTCTTTTCCTTTTCCAATTCGTTCGCGCGGCGGCGTTCGTTGCCCGCCAGAGTCTCGGCAGTTTTCATGGACTCTTTGATACGCATGGCTTCAGAGTCGGGGAGCTGCGTTACAGGTGTGATGACTGACAATTTGAGTCGAGCGACTTCTTCACGGCTGCGTGAGAGTTCGTTTTGGATTTCGATCATTTTGGCTTCAGCATTTAGTAGGGCTTTGAAGCCGTCTTCAGAACGTTGGATCTGAGCACTAAGCTCCCGTGATTTACGCTGCTCTTCGGCCAGCTGATTTTGGGCCTTGGTCACATCTGCCAGAGGAACTCGGCCGACAAGCAGGGCCTTGGCTTCTGCTTGGATTTTGGCGATGTTGTTTTCAGCGTTTTCTGCGCGGTCTTTGGCTTCTTTGATTTTGTCTTGCAGTGTTTTGCTGCGATTGCGCTCAAACTGAAGCTCGGTATAGGCTGTGGCTGCTTTCTTTTTCTTTGAGTGTAGCCACCACCCTAATTGAAAGAACACAATGGCTGTGATCGCGGCTGCGATAGGCAACTGGGTGAGAAATGGTAAGATGCCTTCAGTCATAGTTTTTAATAAGGTTGTGTGATGTGTGGTTGACTATTGAAAGCGAGCTTTGTTGCTGTTAAATACTAAGCTTAGTTTCATCACAGGCGGCCTTTCGATCACGCGATGCGTTTTGGCAACTTGCATTTCTAGTGTGAGTTCTCAGACAATCTATCCGCGATGCACTAGGATCTCCCAAATTCCAGTCACGTGTTCCCATCGGCGTATGGCGATGTCGATGAGGAAAAGCAGGAGCATGGCAACGATGATGGATGGCCAAATCTCGACGTATTGAACTGCTCTTGTGGTGCTCAGGTTGGGTAATTGGCCGTCTTTGAGCATCGTGCCACCAGTGAGGCGGGTGGCTTCGGTTAGCAGGGCTTCATTGACGGTGCCAAAACTGGCTTCCGAGCTGGGGTTATGCACGATGCCGGCGGAGACCATCTCGGCGCCGCTCTGCGCGCGGATGAGGTACACTCCTGCCTGATTGGGTTGGAAGCTGCCCTCATAAAGGCCGGGGCCGTTTTGACCAAGCGTGATTTTTTGCACCGATTTCAAAGGCGCGCCGAGTGCATCTGCGGCGACGAAGAAGATTTCGGCTTCAACGCGTGCCTCGTTGGCGCGGGTGCCGGCGTCTTCCTGAAGATCGACACGCAGCAGGGCTGCATCTCCCTGCATTTGTGTGGCTAGATCCATGTGGCGGCCCTGGGGTGGGCGCGCGGTCTCACGCAAGACTTGGGACCAAAAGCGGCTGAAGCCTGGCCAGCGCGTGATCCACAGAGATCCCCAGCGGCTTTTGGCATCACTCGTGAAAGCGGTGACTTTGCCCAAGCCGAACCGCCAATGGGCTAGCAGGGGATCTCCAAGATCGGTGACAAGTGGGATCTGGGCACTGGTTTTGCGCAGGGTTTTGACATAACCCAGCAGGGGAGGTGACTCCCATTTTTCAAAGCCTGCCAGCATGGGATGCTTTTCGACAAACTCAGGCGTGAAGGGCTCTTCTCGTATCATGCGACCGGTATGCATCAGTGTGTCTTGGGTGAAAATCCGTGTCATGCTGCTGGCGTCCATCGTGCTGTAGGATTGTCCGCCACCAGCACTGGCGATGGCCTGTAAAAGGGCTACGTGGGACCCTTCACCGATTGAGACGGTGGAGATCGTCATACCTTCGCCGCGGCACTGGGAGGCTAAGGCCTCATAGCCGCCTCCAGTGGTCTGTCCATCGGTGAGGATAATCATGTGTTTGACCTTAGCTTTCACCCGTTGCAGAGCAGTGCGGGCTTGTTCAAAAGCGGGCTGTAAATTGGTTCCGCCTCCAGAGGCTACAGCTGAGATCTGTCCAGCAACGGCAGCTATAGAGGTCAGTCGTGTCATCGGGACGACGACGTGCGCCTCGCTATCAAAAGCATAGATGCCGATGAAATCATTGCGCCCGAGCACTTCGGTTGTGGCGATGGTGGCGCTCTTGGCCATCTCAAGTTTTTCCCCCGCCATAGAGCCGGAGCGATCGATGATGAGGGCAACAGCAGCGCTTTGCTTTTCCTCTTCATCGGGTGACTTCAATCTCACAGGTAGGAGTTCTTCAATCGGGGTGCGGTAATAACCACCGACACCAAAGCTCTGTGGGCCGCCTAGCATGATGAGTCCGCCACCGAGTTTATCCACGTAGTCACGCATGGCGTTCATGGTCGGTTCGCCGAGTTGATGGGCTGGCACGTCACTGAGGATGATGCCGTCGTAACCTGCCAGTTGATCCAAGCCGTTGGGCATGTTGCCTGGTTGGCGCAGTTCTAGTTGGACGCCTTCCTTTTCCATGGCTTGCATGAGGTATTGACCTTCAATAGCATCGCTCTCGATGTAGAGGAGTCGCAACTTTCCGCGCACATCCACGAGCGCTAAAGCATCATTATTGGCGGGTAAAGTATCATCGGTCACCCCTTCCAGCACGGCTCGGTACTTGTAAATGTTCCGTGAGGCCGGAGAACGGTTAAAGGTCTCAGTTCGAATGATTCCGGGTTTCAGGTAAATGGCACGCTGATCGACTTGGACCCCGTTTTCATAAAGCTTGAGCATGCCTTGGGCCTCGAGCGTGGATTCAATCCGTGTGGTCAGCTTGAGTGTGGCGCCTTCATTGAGCCGGGATCGGTTGGGCACAAGATCCAGCACACGCGCATCAGGTTTTCGGGGTCCAGCGACAGGGATGGCGTGGAGTTTGGTGTTTGAGACGGCAGCTTCTCGTGCGGCTTCCAGCAGGCTGCCGCGTGTCTCTTGGCCATCACCGATGATGACCAGATCGCGGCTAGTCCCAGCGGGAAATAATGCCAAGGCATATTCCACGGCAGCGCTGTACTGGCTGTCACCCCCATGGCTGGTTTGCCAATCTTTGGATTTTTCTGCGGTGGTCGGCAACTCTGGGGGGTAGAGCTGGGGTTGATCGCCGATCCTCACCATGAAGGTCTCTGCATCAGTGCCGATTTTGGATTGCAAGCTTTGCGCAGTTTTTAGGGCCTTCTCCAGGCCCTCGCTTCCCATGCTTTGGCTGGTATCTACCAGGATGCCTAGGGCTTTTTTGCCTGTCTGTGAAACGCGTGCCGGGCCTGCTAGTGCCGCTAAAATAAGCAGAATGATCAGGGCACGGACAATAAGCAACAAGCGTTTGCGCAGACCCTCCATGGGGTGTGCTGAGTTAGCTTCAAACCACAGCAGGAGCGCAAAGGCAGGCAGCGCCAGCAGGAGTAGTTTTGGTGAGGCCCAGTCCATCAGTGTGGGGCGGACTTCATCACGCCAGAGTCTAAGTGCAACTGGGATTCTTGAGAGAAGTCGATGTTCAAGGATCCGAGCAGCCTTTTCTTGCCAAAAGTTGAGGACTCAGCTTTGATGCCAACTTGTGTCTATCATCCGCCTATTCATCAGCAGTGTCCAGAAGGAGGTCTCCGCCGAGCTCAGGGCTCTGCGGCATTGCCTGCGTGGAGATGCTTTGCGGGATCATTTTTCCGACCTGTTTCTTGTTGGGGACCCGGTTTCTGTGAGGTTTCTCAAGAGACTCAAGGTTTATGAAGTCATTGGACGGATGGGATCTCAATTCGGCGGTCACCGGGAGGTTATGAAGTAACTTGGACATGGCCGTTTCTCCATCTTCACTTTGGCTTCAAACGGGCGCGTCGATCCTTGCTGTGGTCATCGGGATGATCTTGCATTTGAAGTGGCATCCGCTTCGTCAGCATTTTTCAGATGCCTGGAATTTGATGATGGGCATGCCCTGGCTGATAGTGCTGAGTGCGGCTTTGATGTTGATGGCTGAATTCGCAGGTGAGCGTTGGTTGAGGCCAGCCTGGTCATTCCATGAGTTATTGGTGTGGCGGGATGTGGCTCAGCCATTGCTCTTGCAAGCTTTGTTAGAAGAAGCGCGGATGATGCATGGTTTCTTATCTGTGTGGCCTTTGGCGCTGTGTTTACCCTTGGTATTGGTGCTGTTGACTTGGCGGGTGATTCGTTTTCCTTTTCGCTATGGATCGCGCAGACAACAATCTTTCGAGCGCTGGCTGCCTGCGGCAGGCATGGTCTTGTCTTGGGCCTGGGTATTTTTAGAGATTGCCCATGTGTCGCGCCTGGTTCCCGAGTGGTTAGAGACTTTACGGCTGGCTATGCGCACTGTTTTTTGTTCTCTGACGATGGCTTTAACTCAAGTGATACTCATTCGCATTGTTATCGCTTGGGAGAAGCCTAAGCATCGGGATGATCCAAAAGACATCGGTCTTGCTCTCGAGCATACGTTTGTGCGTTGGCGCAGTTTGGTGGGGCTAGCGGCGCTGGATCTGCTATGGTTGCTGTTGATCCAGGTTCAGGGGGGGCTTGGTGGGCTGTCCCAATGGTTCATGATCGAGGCCATGCTATTTTTCCTAGCGATACCGACGGCTGTGGCTCGTATGCCGGGTGCATTTTTGAATCAAGGTGCCAAGGCCATGCACATTCTCTGGCGCGCTTTGCTGCCTCTATTGGGCATGACGGTGACGGTTGTTCTGTTGTTGATGCTGACTCGTTATGCCAGTGCTTTGATCCAGGGGATGACGGGTCCTGGGACTTGGCTGACGTGGGTCTTGCTACCCTTGCACGCTTTGGTGCTTGCCACAGTGCGTAACTGGGTGTTTCTAGCCTGTGTGTTCACCCTTCTCCGCCATGGTTTTAAGCCGTCCACTAGGACGAGACAATTGATTTAGCATGATTTCTGGAAGCACCCAATCCTCTGCTGAAATCGCTCAACGTGCGAAGTCGAATCTTGCCCTAGCTCTGGCATGTCTCCCTCAGGAGCGGCGACGTGACATGATCTCCTTTTATGCTTTTTGCCGTGTCGCCGATGACATTGCAGATTCGCCGACGCTGAGTCAGGCTGAAAAAGAAACGCAATTGGCCGGATGGAGGAAGTGCGTTCTCAGCGCTGAGGTCTCTGGGCATTCTGTGCTGGATGAGGTGATCGAACTGCCGGATAAATACGGATTTCCACGCAGCTGGCTGGCTGAGATCATTGATGGGGTGGCAAGTGACATTGCCCATGTGCGCTATGAGACCTTTGATGAATTGTTGGCTTATTGCTACAAGGTGGCCTCTGTTGTCGGACTGGTCAGCGTGCATATCTTTGGTCATCGGAATGCCATGGCGCGTGAGTATGCTCTTCAGCTTGGCTATGCGCTGCAATTGACAAATATCATCCGAGATGTCGGCGAGGACGCGCGGGAGACTGGTCGAATTTATTTGCCTCTGGAAGATCTCAAAAAGTTCCAGGTGACTGAAGAGGAGATCTTCAAGGGGCGGCACAATCAGCGCTTTATCCAGCTCATGGACTTTCAGTATCAGAGAGCTAGAAGTTACTTCAAAGCGGCCGCGCGATTGCTACCTAAAGAGGATGTGGATAGCTTGTTGGCCTCTGAAATGATGGGGCAGGTCTATTCGGAGATTTTAGAGAAATTGAAGCGCACACGCTACCCCGTTTTTGCCGAGCGCTGCCGTTTATCGAAGCTGCGGAAAGGTTGGATACTTGTGATCTATCTTGTGCGTGGATGGTTTGCCAAAAGACGTTTGGTGGCTGCTTCAAGTGTATCGTCCTAAGTTGGAAGCCAATCCTTGTTTTGATCTGATGCTTGATCCGCTCCAACTCCTCAGCGCTTATTGCGAAGGTGCCTTTCCGATGGGGGAAGAGGATGGAACGGTGTCATGGTTTCGACCGCCTTATCGTGGCATTTTGCCCGTGCAGGAGTTTCATGTGCCAACGCGTTTTGAGCGCTATTTGAAGTCACATCCCTTTGAAGTGCGCTGGAATACGGCTTTTGGAGATGTCATGCGCGGTTGTGCAGATCGTGAAGAGACCTGGATCACTGACGCGATTTTAGATGCCTATCAGGAATTACACCGTCTCGGCTTTGCCCACAGTGCCGAAGTCTGGCGTGAGGGAAAGTTGGTTGGCGGTGTTTATGGTGTGGCCATCGGGGGCGCCTTTTTTGGAGAAAGCATGTTCAGTCGTGAAACCCAGGCCTCGAAAGTGGCTCTCACACATTTGCAATGGCGCCTGAAAGAGCGTGGATTCATTCTGCATGACACGCAGTGGACCACGTCACATCTGGCTAGCTTTGGCGGTCATGAGATCCCCTGTGCGCAATACTTGGAGATCTTGAATCAGGCCATCACGTTACCAGCCCGCTTTGATGAGCGGCCACTCGGTGCATCGATTGTGTTCCACTGAAAGCAGCGTTTTTTTAACGCCACTCATGACGTGGATAGCGTCCGCGTAATTGAGTCCGAACGGCGGGGTAACTCTCGCGCCAAAAGCGTCCAAGATCACTGGTGGTCTGAATCGGGCGCTGAGCTGGCGAAAGTAGATGAACGGTGACGGTGATGCGGCCTCCAGCCACTTTCGGATTCTCATTCACATCGTAGAGTTGCTGCAGCACCACGCTGACGCTTGGGGGTTGCTTTTCATCATAGACGATGCGGGCAGTCTTGCCGTTTTTTAGATTCAGACGCTCAGGCGCGTAGCGTTCTAAAAGATCCCGCTGAGCATGGCTAAGCCACTGATGAAGGGCAGGGAAGACATCTTTATCCTTTAACTGGCGATAGGCCGTAGCTCCATGGCAGACTTGCTCGATGATGATGCGCCGATCCTCTTCACCGATGGCTGGGATCTCGATGTCTGGCATCCATTTGGATAGGCAATTCACGCGCGTGATCCACTGTTCCACACGCTCATTCCAGAGCGTGAGTTGCAGGCGTCCGGCCACAACTTCGTCGGCTAAAAGAGTGGCGGCTGTGCCTTCGTCGGGCTCACCTTTCTCCCGACTGCTGAGCACCAGACTGCGGAAGCGCACCTCCTCCAAGTTCATCACTCGGCGATTGATGGCATCATACTGCGCACGTTTTGCTACGGTGAAATCGGCTGGGAAAAGTTCATGCAACCATTCCTCTTCGACACGTGTGACGAGATTCATGTGAACGGTCAGCGCTTTGCCCTGCACCTCTGTGATCTCTGAAGCGATGAGCAATCGTGGAGCTTTGATGTGCGCGTCCTTGCCTAAATGTCCGGTGTAGCCACCTGCAACGCGGTAAATGCGGCTGCCACTGCTGGTCTCCACGCCGAGGTGATCACTGAAGGCGGCTAACAAGGTTTTTGCCAATGCCTCAGGTTCTGCCACTTCATCATTCACTGCCAAGCCAGCACGCTGAGCCAGACGTAGAAATTGATCATAGCTGCGGCCAGCTTCCCGTGAAGCTAGGGCATGAACATTGAGAGGCCCACAGGCCTGCGGATCAAAGTTCAGCGCATGAGCGCGGATGAAGGCGCGTAGCAGCGCTTGAAATTCACTGATGTCATGAGCCTCCCAAAATTCTTCATTTTTAAAGGAAGAACTATTGCGCCCGACCATGAGAATCTCACGTCCCTGAGCCAAGGCTGCGCAGAGCGCGGCCTCACGCACACAGCCATTATCCGAGGCGGCTAGCAGCATCCTGGCAAAGCGTGGGTGCGTCGGGAAGGCAGACATTTTCATGCCTATGGCCGTGAGCTTTGCCTCGTCACTGGAGATGGCACCGAGGTCGCGAAGAAGGCTTTCTGCACGTTTCAAGGCGGCTTCGGCGGGTCGCTCGAACCAATCGATTTTTAACCGTGCTTTGTCGGAAGCCACATGCAGAGCTAAAACGGCTTCACTGAGCTCTAGACGCTGGATTTCTGGCAGTTCGCTTTCCGCGCGGTGAATCTGATCACGCTCAGCCCAGAGTCGCACGGCGATGCCGGGACCGAGACGTCCGGCGCGACCAGCTCGCTGCTCGGCACTGGCTCGGCTGATCTTTTGAACCGTGAGGGTATTGATGCCGCGGCGCGGATCGTAGCTGGCGATTCTCGCCTGCCCAGCATCCACGACGGCGCGCACGCCTTCGATGGTGAGGGAAGTCTCCGCCACATTGGTGCTGACAATGATCTTGGCCTGTTCTCCCGGAGTGACCGCTGCATCCTGATCCTGAGGCGTCATTTCACCGTGCAGAGACACAATACGCCGCCCTTTGCTGCAGCTGCGGACTTGCAGTGCCGTGATCGTTTTGCGGATCTCAAAGGCACCTGGCATGAAGACTAAAATATCACCCGTGCTGCCTAGTTCTGCGGTGAGCGCTTCGCAGGCACGTGCGGTCTGATCCCAAATCGGTTCAATCTCATTCGTGCGCGCATTGCGGATGGGTGCCTGATAGCGAACCTCGACTGGGTAAGTTCGACCCTCGGATTCGAGAAGCTTCACAGGTTGCATGAAATCGCCCAATGGTCCTGGCACGAGGGTCGCTGACATGACGATGATTTTTAAATCAGGCCGCCGAGTGCGCTGAAGCGCCAATGCCCAAGCTAAAACGAGATCGCCATCCAGATGTCGCTCGTGAAATTCATCGATCACGATGCAACCCACTTTGGCCAGTTCGGGGTCCTCCATGAGTTGGCGCAGCATCACGCCTTCCGTCACATAGATGAGCCGTGTTTCCCGAGATGTGACATTATCAAAACGGACCTGATAACCCACCTCCGCACCCAGTCGAGAATCCCGTTCCTTGGCGACGCGTTGAGCCAACATGCGCGCGGCGATGCGTCGTGGTTGCAGGACAATGCAGCGCTGGCTTTCTTTGAGAATGCCTGAATCCAGCACAAACTGCGGCACTTGGGTGGACTTTCCCGAGCCTGTCGGTGCTTTGACCAGCAGATTCATCGTTGCTGCCGACGTCAGCGCCTGAATGACGGAGTCACGAATCTCAAAAATGGGTAGTTTGGCTGGAGCTGGCATGGGCAGCCTCCTTTCCGCTCAGGGAGTGGGAAGGTCAAGCTGCCGATCATGCATCACAGGGCTTGTCGCTCAGACCTGTCTGTGCCATGTCTCGAGTCTCCCGATGCCCACCCCATTAGCGACCCGCCGCACTTTTCACAATGAGTTGTGGAGATCTCTGCCCTCAGGGGTGCTGGATTCGCTGTCATCTACGCTGGGAATGCTCATCGCTGTGCGGGTGTTTGATCTTGGGCATGTTGAGAAGTCGATCTTTCTCAGTGCTACCAGTGGTGGATTGATCACCAGTTTGTTTGTCATCCCGCTGCTTTTAAAGATTCGAAGCAGCATCGCTCAAACAGCAGCTCTCGTTCAGATGATTGGCGGTGCTTGCATGGCCATGGCGGCCGTGTTTTTTAATTCACCCTGGATCTACATTCTCGGGCTCAGTCTCGGCCTGTTTTGCTTCTCCATGCAGATACCACTGCTGACCCAGATTTATCGGCTTAACTATCCTGAATCACAGCGTGGTCGGCTTTATTCCATCACGGGTGTCACGCGTGCAGCCTCCGCGGTGGCTTTTGGTTTTTTGGGTGGTTGGTTACTCGGCTTGGATCTGGATTACTATCGCCTGCTTCTCTGGTGCTTTGCGGGAGCGGGCTTTCTTTCTGGCTGGTGGACTTACAGTTTGCCCACGGCTGAATGGGATGCTGGAGGTAATGAAAGCAAAGGCCTCTGGTCCTCTCTTCGTTGGGTGAAATTGGATCGCGATTTCCGCACCCTACTCGTCTCCTGGATGATGATGGGCATTGGCAACCTTGTGGCTTCCTGCTTATTCGTGGAGTATCTGGCTAACCCAAAGCATGGCATCAATTTGCCCACACATACCGTCGCTTGGATTGTCGGTGTGGTTCCCGTTATCTTGAGAATGCTTACATCCTATCCTTGGGGCCTGATTTATGATCGAGTGGGCCTGTTTAAAGTTCGCTCCATTTTAAATGTCATTTTTGCCATTGCCATCGTCACCTTTTTCATGGGTTCCACGATCACTACCTGGAGCATCGGCATGGGCTTGTGGGGATTGGCCAATGCCGGTGGTAATGTCACCTGGGGTCTCTGGGTCACTAAGCTGGCGCCTAAGCAGGCCGTGGCAGAATACATGAGCGTGCATTCCTTCCTCACCGGTGTTCGCGGTTTGCTCGCTCCACCTCTGGCCTTTGCTGCCATCGAACTCATGTCTTTTCAGACTCTCAGCCTCGTCTGCGGAGCCGCCATTCTCAGTGCCAGCGCCTTCATCACCGTGCGTGCCCGCAGCAGCGATGCTGAAAGCCAGCGCCGCCTAGGACCTCGGGAGCGACTTTGATGGGGGTTTCTGATTCAGCACTTTTTTCAATTCGCTACATTCTGAAGGTGACAATCGGCCTCGCCTTTGCTTAAAACGCGACGATGGCAGGTTCTTTGATTCTTTTTGCCATCCAAACCCTATTCAATTCCCATTATGAAGACCAGTGTTCTCTTGTTCATCCTCGTTTCCGCCACCCTCACTGCGGCAGATGTCACTCAGCGCGATATCAGCTCTGTCATGAAAGATGCCTTCAAAGGTGATGCCAGCCTGCATAAGAAAGTCGCTACAGGTAAAGGCACACCCGCCGATGCGGCAAAACTGTTGGCGTATGTGAAATCTCTGCCAGCCGAGTCCCCGCCAGAAGGGGATGCCACCAGCTGGAAGGAAAAAACCACGAAACTCATTGAGGCAGCACAGGCTGTCGTGGATGGCAAGCCAGGCGCCACGACCACTCTGCAAACCGCCGGAAACTGCAAGGCCTGCCATAGCGAGCATAAAAGCAAATAGAGGAAAATCTGTTAAGTAACCAGAGCTGCGCCTGCGAATCTGTAGGTGCAGCTTTTTTTATTTTAATAGCTCGAAATCAGGTCTCTTTGTCGAGAACTGATCGAGAAGAGACATCGACCTCTTGCACTCCGCTGAAACACTGCCAAGGATGAATGCTCCCAAACCCGAATGAGCGATTCTATCAGACACGAATGCGGCCTGGCCGTTGTGCGCCTCAAAAAGCCTATGGCCTATTATCAGGACACGTATGGCAGTGCCCTTTATGGGTTTAATATGCTCTCGGCTCTGATGTTCAAGCAGCGGAATCGAGGTCAGGACGGCATTGGCATCGGCTGCTGTAAACTGAACATGCCGGCTGGCGCACCTTATCTTTTCCGTGAGCGGTTTGCCACGTCAGTCGAGCAGATGGGCGAGGTTTTTGAGGGCATCAAAAAGGATTACAAACGCATCGCCCGCCGTATTGATGGGCAGCGGAAGGAGGAGCGCCATGAAACTGGCAAGGAGCTGCCACTGTTTGAAGAAGATCCTGAGGCGATTAAGCGTGAGTTTGAGCTGGCTGGTGAGATCAATATTGGCCATCTGCGCTATGGCACTTCAGGCGGACTTGGAAAGGCTTGTCTGCATCCCTACCTGCGTCGCAGCACCTGGCCCACACGCAGTCTGATGGTCATGGGAAATTTTAACCTGACCAATTCAGGCGAATTGAATCGGGTGATGATGCAGCGCGGTCAGCATCCCGTTTTTGGAACCGATACTCAAAGCGTGCTGGAAGAGATCGGCTTTCAGCTCGATGAGGCTCACACCCAGCTTTATCATGAACTGCGTGACAGTGGCACCGCAGGCACGGAGATCCCGAAGCACATCAGCGATAAGCTAGACGTTGTGGATGTGATCCGAAAGTCGGCCCAGATTTGGGATGGCGGTTACGCGATTGTCGGTGTCATCGGCAGTGGCGATTTGTTTGTGATGCGCGACCCGAATGGTATCCGCCCTTGCTGGTATTACGAGAATGATGAAGTGCTGGCCTTTGCCTCGGAACGTGTGGCTTTGATGTCGGTCTTTGAGATTGCTGAAGATCAGACCACGGAGTTACCCCCTGGCAATGTGGCAGTGATGAAGTCCTGCGGAGCTTTCAGCGTGCAGCCTTTCACGCCAGAGCGGAAGCCGACACCCTGCTCCTTTGAGTCGATCTATTTCTCTCGCGGCAATGATTCACTCATTTATCATCAGCGAAAGATGCTGGGTGAGCAGTTGGTGCCGCAGCTGATGGAGGCCATTGAGAATGACTTTGAGCACACCGTGCTGAGTTTCATACCGAATACAGCTGAAACGGCATATTTTGGATTCCTGGATGGTCTGCGAAAAAGCCGCCGCACGGAAGTGAAGGAAGCGCTGGTGGACATGATCCGCTGTGGTGTGCTGGATGAACAAAAACTCGACGATCTGGTGCTGCGCAATTGGCCGCGAGCGGAGAAAATCGCGCTGAAGGACATCAAAATGCGCACGTTTATCGCCCAGGAGACGGGGCGTGATCAGCTGGTCTCCAGTGTTTATGACATCACCTATGGCGTGGTTTCTGAAAAGGATAACCTGGTCGTGATCGACGACTCCATCGTTCGTGGCACCACGCTGCGAACTTCTCTGTTGCGTATTCTGGCTCGGACCAATCCGCGCCGTATCGTGGTGCTTTCCACAGCCCCGCAGATCCGTTTCCCCGACTGTTATGGCATTGATATGTCTGAGCTGGGTAAGTTCATTGCCTTCCAGGCGGCGGTTCAGCTACTGAAAGAGCGTGGCATGAGATCGGTGATTCGTGAGACCTATGAGGCCTGCAAAGCGGAGTTAAAGAAACCTCGTGAACAGATGCGGAACGCGGTTAAAGCTATTTACGCCCCGTTCACCGATGTCGAGATCTCGGCCAAGATCGCTCAACTGATCTATCCGCAGCATACGAGCTGGAAGGGTGAGGTGAAGGTGATTTATCAGACGATTCCTGGACTGCATGAGGCTTTAGGTCAGCAGTATGGCGACTGGTATTTTAGCGGTGATTACCCAACGCCTGGTGGCTTTGCGGTCGTCAATACGGCCTTCATGAACTACTTCGATAAGAAGGAAGGTCGTTCTTATGATACGCTTCTCTAATTCAGGGGCCAATTAACGGACTTACCGCTTTATGGCCCAAAAAATCACCCTCGCCGACTTAGGCTGGAACGAAATCTTTGCGCGTGACTTCGAGCCGTATGCGGAGCAGGGCTGGAAGCCTGCTCGCCTGCTGCGTGACAACAAGATCGCCTATGGTGCCCTGCTGATCGATGGGGATGACTTTGATGAGCTGGATGTGATTCTTGGGGGTAAAGTCTATCACGATGCCCAGACCGACGCTGAGTTGCCTGCTGTGGGTGATTGGGTGGCCGTGGAGCTCACGGATGACGAGGCTGTGATTCGCGCCCGGTTGCCCCGTCAAAGTTGCTTTTCCCGACGCTCTGCAGGTCATAGTGCTGAGGAGCAGGTGATCGCCGCCAATGTGGACACTGTGATCGTCGTCACTGAGGCTGGGCCAGACTACAGCCTGCGCCGGATGGAGCGCTACTTCATGTTAATCAGCCGCAGCGGTGCCAAAGCCGTGGTGGTCTTGAACAAGTCTGACCTTTTCACCGATAAGGAAAACAAGGCGGCGGCGACAGAGATCCGCGCCCTGAATCCTGAGGCTGAGATCCACATCACCAGCGTTCTAGAAAATAAGGGCATGCGCACCCTGCGGAATTACCTGAAGCGCGGTGTGACAGTGGCTTTTATTGGCAGCAGCGGTGTCGGTAAATCAGCCATGATCAATGCGATCCTAGGGGGTGAATGGCAGGACGTGGATGAGGTGAATGAAGTCACCGGCAAAGGCCGCCACACCACCACCGCACGTGAATTGATCATCCTGCCCAAAGGCGGCATTCTCGTCGATAATCCGGGCATCAAAGAAGTGCAGATGTGGACCGACGAAACCATCCTGCGGGAGAGTTTTGCCGACATTGATGAGCTAGCTTCCCAGTGTCGCTTCCATAACTGTCAGCATGTGAAGGACGTCGGCTGTGCTATCCGAGCCGCCGTTGAGGCTCAGACATTGGAGCCCGCCCGTTATGAGGGCTATCTCCAGCTAGAGGACGAGATCGCCAAACTGAAGCGTCTGCAAAAAAAGCGCCAAATGACCGTCGAGCGTCGCAACAAGCGCGACCATAAAATCAAAGCCCGCAATCGCGAGGACCGCGTGGACAT
>CAMBPS010000103.1 GCA_945869675.1 Prosthecobacter debontii
CATCCCACGCCCCGTGGATTGTCTGCTAGATTCAGGAATGGCTGGCCGCCGATTTGCATCCGTCATTGATTCCACAGCGCTTTTCGCCTGTCGGGCAGTGTCACCCAAGACACAGCCGCTTCGAGTCGAAGAAGCCTTGTGAAACCAAGCCCTGGCGCAACTCAACGACCTTCCATTCCCGGATCTAGGTTAAATCAGCCGTAATCTTCTCCTGAATCTGCCGTAGAACAAAGAGGCAGGCCATGCCTGCAGAAAGCATCTGGACCACGACACTGGAAAGCGCGATTCCGGCAGCCCCCATGCTCTGCATCAAAATCCAATTCAGCGACGCATTCGCAATCAAACCAATCGCCGAAAGAACCAAAATAAATCGAGTCGCTTGCAGTGCCACCACCACCCGAGAAGCCAGCGCCCCTAGGATATAAAAAGGAATCTGAAGTGCCGCATAACGCAGCACATGCGCCACACGACTCGTATCCGTTTCTGAGAATGTCCCACGCTGGAAAAGCATCTGAATCACCAACGGAGCCAACCAAGCAAGAAGCAATGCCGCAGGCAGCGCAAAGCTCAAGAGGATCCCTGCACTGCTAAACAGCTGGCATCTGACCCCACGCCAATCTCGTCGCGCCACCTTATCGGCAAAATAAGGAAACAGGACATCACAAGCGGGAGTAGCGGTGAGTGCGAGAATGATGCTACAGACTTTATCCGTGTAGCCCAGCACAGCGACACTGCCCGGCTCTAGCCAAGCAGCCATCGTCTGATCCACGACCACCACGCTCGTAAAAATGGCTCCAGCAAAAACAAATGGGACTGCATTTTTTACCACATGCGTCATCTCTGGCTCCCATTGGAAGAGGCATTGCCATAAAAAACGTAGGCTTGGCTTAAATCCGCTCCAGAGCACCAGCATGAGCGTGAGCATATGCAGCAGCGTTCCAAGAAGGCTTCCGTATAATAAGGTGTGCATATTAGCCTCAACCCCATCCTTGAAAAAGAAAATCAAGATGACCACCGGAACAAGGACTGGCGCAGCTGTGGCAACAGTGAAACATTTGTCCGCTCGTAGCCACGCGCTCAGCTGAAAGCTCATCCCAAAACACATCATCAATGGCAGGAGTTCTCGCATCATTTCCACGGCCGACTGCTTCTTTTCTGCCGTAAACCCACTGGCGATCCAGCCAACATAAAAAGGAGCTGCAAAATAAAGAACACTGCCAATGAAAATCAGGACAAGCGCATGAACCAGGCAGCTCTGAACTGCCAGACGATTCGCCCGTTGCTCACTCTTCTGATAGCGCATCTCGGCATACATTGGTAAGAACGACTCGGGAATACCGCCTCCCACAAGAGCCGCCAGAAAGGCCAAAAAGCCGAAAGAAAACATGAAAGCATCCAGCGAATCACTGGTGCCAAACTGACGCGCAACCACCGCATCCTTCACAAATGAGAAGGCTTTCGAACCCAAAGTCAGCAAGGCCACGAGTGCGAATCCCGATACCATGCGAGAGGCGAAGCCACGCTGGAACAGACTGTTGAAATAGGTGGTGAACTTCTGAATGAGGTAAGTCAAGTATCCAAATACTATAAAGCCTCTCCCAGTGGCGGCAAATACTGTCACGACAAAGGACGAACAAAGTTGGAGACAAGCTCGCAGTTACATCCCATACTAGTCGCCCCTATTCTGGCCATGAGCGATAACGAAGTGACTTCCGATACACCCGCACCGAAACCGTCGGTCGCGGTTGACCTTTCTGATTTGAAAATGATGCCCGGCTGGGTTTCCGGCATCGGCAGCACGCCCGCCAATCTAAGCCGCTTCGAGGAGCGTGAGGATCGCGGCCCCCGACGTGATGGAGATCGCCGTGGCGGCCCACCCCCACGCCGTGATGGCGGAGGCTCAGGCGGAGGCCAGAATCGCGACCGTGGAGACTCACGTCCACCACGGCGCGATGGCCCTCCAGGTCAAGGTGGCGGTCCACGCCGCGATGGCCCTTCAGGTCAAGGTGGCGGTCCACGCCGCGATGGAGGTGATCGCAATGGTCCGCGCAGATTCAGTGATCGTGACGGCCCACGCCAGCCGCAGCGCGACTGGGTGGAAATCCCACGGGATGTGCAAGTCATCATCGAGCCTGAAGACAAATCAGCCGAAGCTCTGGCCAACCACATCCGCAACAGCGGCCACGCTTTTAGCATGTTCGATGCCGCACGCCTCGTCCTCGCCGAGGGAGATCGCTTCCAGGCCCGTTATACTTGCGCCTCGGAGCGCGCCTCGGGTCTATTCGTGACGCCAGCTGATGGCGGTCTCTTTTTGACCCGTGATGAAGCCACCCAGCACGTGCTGCGTAGCGCTGCATTGGAAACCTACTACCGTACGGAAGAGATCGAACTCGAAGAACCCAAGGGCGACTTCAAAAGTGTCGGAGTCTGCGGCATGAGCGGAGAACTCATCGCCCCGCCAAGTCATCACAGCTTCCAGACATCCATCATCCGCCTGCATCGTGAGCGCTTTTCCAACATGCCGCTGGAGGATTACAAGCGCCGCGTGCGTGTTGAGTCTGATCCTGAGCTGGTGACCAAATGGAAAGAGCAGCAGAAAAAAGGCATGCGCTGGATCTGGCTCAAAGATCAGCCTGCGGAAGGTGCCGAACCTACCACATTAAGCACACGGGCAGAAATGGAGTCCCATTTCCGCCGTATGCATGGTGAAGATGCCGTCCGCGAAGTGCGTGAGGCGATTGTGCATGGCAATGTCGATAAACAAAAACTTTCCCACGTTCTCTTCATTCTTCTCCGTGGAGCTGTCGACACAGCCAGAAAACACCTTTTTGAAATGTCGCAAAAACTCGGTGGTGGCTTTGAACGCCGCAGCCTGAAGCTCTTCAAGCGCCGTGCAGGCAAACTGTTTGTTTGCCGTGTCAAACCGAAGGCCATTGATCCGGGAGTCGTCTTTTCCACACGGGTCTCAACCATTGTGGAACTCCTCAAAGGCAAGTCCGGCATCATGCTGCACGACTTGGTTGAGGCCATCTGCCCATCCGCTCCTGCGGCTGAATCCGCCGAAGGTGGAGATCTGGCAGCCAAAGTGCCCACGCCCCCAACGGATGAGCAAATCACTGTTATCAAAGACATCCGCTGGCTGGCCAATGAAGGTTATGTCATCGAATACAGTGACGGCATGGTCTTCCTGGGTGTTCAAGGAGAAGTGCAGCCAGCAAAAACTCCAAAATCTGCCGGCAAACCTGAATCTGCCAGGGATGCCAGCTCCGAATCAGCGACAGCTGAAACGGCCGAAGCAACCACCACTGAGCCGGAAGCCATGATCAGCGACGCTGAGCAAGAAGCATCCATCTCGGAAGAAGCATCCATCTCGGAAGAAGCATCCATCTCGGAAGAAGCATCCATCTCGGAAGAAGCATCCATCTCGGAAGAAGCATCCATCTCGGAAGAAGCATCCGTCTCGGAAGAAGCATCCGTCTCGGAAGAAGCATCCGTCTCGGAAGAAGCTCCCAAAGTCGAGGATGTCTCTCCTTTAACTGAGGAAGATAGCACTCCAGAAGCCGAAGCTGAAGCCGAAGCCGAAGCTCCAACCGACGCAGCCTCCTAGACTCGATCCCTCATCAGGCAACTTTCGGAAATACAGGTGACACGAGGTCAGTGTGACCGACATTTAGCCGATGCTGGGTTCCTAGTCCGAGCACCCATTGAAAGGCTGAAAGAGCTGCGGAATCCTGCCGCCTAAACTCAGCGCTGCCTTTTAACGACGAGTCGGACAAAGAATTTCCTGCGAACATTTAAAACAAAGCCACTCACAAAGTAGCTCCGATTGGCAGTCGAAGCCATAGCATGAAAATCTTGATCGCCTTGCTCCTGACTGCCGCCGCCTGCGTTCATGCGGACGAAGCCGCAACGAACATCGAGCAAGCCTGGAACGCGGTTTGGTCACGCTTTTATCTGCCGCAGGTGCAGACTTTTGGTGACTACCTCAGCAGCTACGAGAAGGGCGATGAACAAGCGCATCTGCCGACGGCGGATGAGGTAAAGCGGCAGTTTCCAAATCCCTGCGGCTATAGCACCGGCATGGAAGACGGTGCGATCCTTGGTGGGGCGATACTCAGCACACTGTGTGATCGCTTTGCATTCACCAAAGATGAATCGTTGCGCGAAAAAGCAGCTAACGTTTTCGCAGGACTCCAGCGCTGCGTGACTGTGCATGGTGTGTGCGGGTTCGTGGCTCGAAATGTGTGCCCGGAGGATGCCAAGAGCATTTACATCAACTCGTCACGCGACCAGGTCACACACTTCGTTCACGGGCTGTGGCAGTATTACCGCAGTCCGCTATCGGACGAGTCCACGAAGAAGAAAATCAGCGTCATTCTTGGCGATGTAGCCGAGCGCATGATCGCCCTTGTCACGCCGGAAAACGATTTCGACTTCTGCCGCGCCGATGGCACACGCTGCCCGCTGGGCATCTGCCGGATGTGGAATGTGCAGCCACATGAAGCGGCACGATTACCGATGATCTACGCGGCCGCGTGGGACGTGACCAACAAGGAGCGCTACCGCGAGCAATGGCGCAAATACCACACCGAGGCCATCGCGCAGTCGGCAAATCCAGGCGAGAACAAACCGGCCTACGCACTGCTACAGATGCAATGCTCGCTGGAGGTGCTACACGCATTGGAAGCCGATGCGGCGCTCAAAGCTACGATTCATCAGCGCATGATTCATGTCCGCGATCTCGCAGCGAAGCGCTTCACGAACGTTCTGTCCCAAATCGCAAAGAAAAGCCCCGAGAACATGCGGATGCTCGGCCCCGACTGGCGCAAGGTGCCCGAGTGGAAGAACCAAAAAGGTTATCCAAATCCACAGTGGGGACCGTTTCGGGAAATCTGGCATCTCACCCGTGAAGCTGGCGAATCTGCCCTCCTCCTGCTAATGATCGATAACACGACAGTCACCACCGAACAGCATGCCCTGCTAAAAAAACTTTTCGGCAGTTTCGATTACACACAGAATGCCAGTTGCGGCATCGTTTACCACCTCGCCGCCTACTGGAAGGCACGCAGACATCATCTCATACCATGAAATCACCGCTCATTGCTCTCGCCATCGCTTCATCGTTTGCCTTCGCGTCCGATCCCGTTCCGCCCGTCACGCAGACATGCCAGCCGGACAAGCTCATTTCCGCCGAGGCCTTTGATAAGCCTGAGTCTTTCACGAAACAAAAGCAACCAGGCACGGATGGCTGGCGCGGCGGCATCGGCACCTGGAACATCAAGGACGGCGCAGCTTATGCCGTGCAGGAAGGCCCGAGCGAGAAGCGCCCGAACGGCCATGAAGCTGTGTGCGAGCACATCGTGGACCTCGGCGACTATGTGTTGACCGGAGAGTTCAAGCTTGGCGCCTCGCCACAAGTCGGTTTTGTGTGTCGCGACACGAATAAGCCGAATCATCACCTCGGTCGCATCGTCATCACATCGACGGCGATCTGGATTCAAAAGATGAGTGGCATTTCAAAAGAGACGCGCCGAGAAGAACTGAAGAAGATCGAGGTCAAACTCGATCCCAACACTTGGCATCGCATCACCGTGGAAGTTTGCGGCGACCGATGGTTCGCAAAGATCGACGACCACACGCTAGAAGCCACTCACGAACGCTTCAAAGATCGCAAAGGCCGAGTCGGCATGGTGGCAAAGGCAGAAGGCGCACAGTTTCGCAACCTTTCACTCTGGAGTGCGAAAGCAAAATAAGACAAATTAAGCCATCTAGACTCATTGCCACGGCTGGCAACCTTGCATCACACTTACCCTGATCCATTCTCCCCATTCCTTTGCCCATGAAAACACCTGAGACATCCCCTCCATCATCCCGCCGCGGATTCGTCAAACAATCGGTCGCCGCAGGATTCGGCTTCACGTTTCTGCCCGCTTATCTGACCAGCGCACGCGCAGCAGACAATCCGAAGCTACCACCGAGCCGACGCATCAATCTAGGCTGCATCGGGATCGGTGGACGTGCGGGCAGCGTCATTCCTGGGCTTTCGGCGGGAGGCATCGCCACGCCAGTGGCCTTTACGGATGTCGATTTCGTCACGGCCAAGAGCGTGGAGAAGAACCTGAAGGCTTTCCCCGATGTGAGGCGCTTCAATGACTTCCGTGAGATGCTGGATAAGATGGGCAAAGACATCGACGCCGTGAGCGTGGTGACGCCAGATCACACGCATTTCACCGCCGCAATCAGCGCGATGGCCCTGGGTAAGCATGTGTATGTCGAGAAGCCACTGACGCACACTTTTGAAGAAGCGGAAATTCTCATGCGTGCTGAAAAGAAGTTCAAAGTGGTCACGCAGATGGGCAACCAAGGCCACACGTCGGCTGGCGCGGAGCAATTCAAGCAAATGCTCGCCGCAGGCATCGTCGATGACATCGTGAAGATCCAAGCATGGAAGTCGCCCTCGCTGTGGTTCATGAACGCTGCTGAGCGCATTCAAGGCTATCCAGCCGCCGAGCCGATGCCCGAATCGCTGAAGAGTTGGGATCTCTGGTGTGGTCCGCAAGAGGTCAAACCTTTCAGCAAGATGTATCACGCCTTCAACTGGCGTGGTTTCCACCTCTATGGCGGTGGTATGTTTGGCGACTGGGGCGCCCACATCATTGACTTTGCCCATGATCACCTGAAGCTCGGTTTACCCACGCGCATCACGCCTCTGGCGCTCGCGGATTACAATCGGGTGAGCTACCCGCTCAGCTCGGATATTCGCTTCGAGTTCCCAGCCCGAGGCGAGAAATTGCCTGCTGTAGAACTTCACTGGAAAGCCGGTGGAGACGTCAAGTTCGACATTGAAGAGAAATACGGCGACCCAGGCCCCGACGGTAAAGTCGTGATCCCAAACCCCGGCGGTGCTGGATCACTCCTGCATCGCAAGCAAGGCGACTACCTCGTTCAACGCGGCTCGCATGATCGTCACTCCCTCTTGTATCCACGAACGAAGATGGTGGATTTCAAAGACGCTATGGGGCTGCATCCATTGAAACGCAACCACTTCGATAGCTTTATCAACGCCTGCATGGGCGAGGGCAAGACGGAGTCTCCCTTCAGTGTCTCCGGCCTGCTCACCCAGGTCTTGAACATCGGCACCATCGCCGAGTATCTGAATGTCGATCTCCAGTTTGATCCGGCCACGAAGCGATTCATCGGCAACAATGAGGCCAACGCCCGCCTAGCTGGGCCAGTTCCACGTGCTGAATGGGCTGATTGCTACAAACTGGCATAGTTTGCCTGTATCCTAGCTGCAAAGAAACATCCGGGGCGCATAGATGTATCAAGATCATCTTTGCGCTCCCAGCGTTCCATGGCAGCCAACCCATTTTCGCAAATTATGAATCAACTCAGCCTTCTCATCGCTTTCGCGTCGGTGGCGTCTTGGTTAGCTACGGCTCAAGAGGCAGCCAAGCTTGATGTGAGCGATCCGAAAGTCATCGCGTCCGTTGTTCCAACACTGAAGCCTGCTTCGGCTGAAAACCTCATCGTTTACAAGGAACCTGATCGCTATGGGGGCTGGCCGGCGAATCAGGGGCTGTGGCAGTGGGGCGATGAGTTCGTCGTGGGCTTCACGGCGACCTATTACAAGGAGACGACGACCGATCACCGCATTGACCGCACGAAGCCGAGTCATCGCGTGCAGGCTCGCAGTCTCGATGGTGGGAAGACATGGAAGGTCGAGGCCGATCAGCCATACTCGGATCGGAAAAACGAGCCCGAGGCTGTCGCATTGAAAGAGTCTCTCGACTTCACCGCGCCGGACTTTGCGATGATGTTTCGCTTCAAAAGCCTGCACGTCGGCCCGTCGTGGTTTTACACGACACAGGATCGCTGCAAGACATGGCAGGGTCCGTTCAGATTCGATGTCGAGGGCGTTGATGGCATCTCAACGCGCACCGATTTGATTCCGATCGGGCCGCGTGAGTGCCTCATGTTCGGAAGTTGCGGCAAGAAGTCGGATCATAAAGAAGGCCGTGTCTTCTGCGCCCGAACGACCGATGGCGGACTGACCTGGAAACTTCAGGGCTACATTGGCAAAGAGCCACCAAAGGGCGGCTTCGCTATCATGCCCAGCAGCGTGCGCACCAGAGGCGGTGCTTTACTCACCACGATTCGCAAAGGCAAAGCTGAATACAACATCGAGCTGTGGCGCAGTGATGATCTAGGCAAAACGTGGTCGAAAGTCAGCGATGTGACTGGCAACATCGGAGGCAATCCACCCGCCACCGTATTACTGCCCGATGGCCGACTCTGCGTGACCTATGGTCATCGCAAAAAACCCACCGGCATCCGCGCACGAATCAGCAGCGATGAAGGAAAGACCTGGCTGCCCGAAATCATCCTGCGTGATGATGGTTTCGATGGCGATCTCGGTTATCCGCGCACACTTGTTCGCCCCGATGGTCGTGTGCTGACGATTTACTACTTCAATGGGCCGCGTGGTGAAGACAGGGCGATTGAAGGCACGTTCTGGACAGCGCCGGAATGAAAGCAGTCCGCCTGCCAAGTGGTTCTGTCTAGACGGAGATTCTCAGCGACGTTAATAGCATAGTCCGCCATGCAAATCCGTCCTTTCATCGTCTCCCTTATCCTCGCGCTTCCAGCCTTCGCTGAGACGCAACTCCCCCCTAACGCACGAGTCGCCATCATTGGTGACTCGATCACGGAGCAGAAGTTGTACTCGCGTTTCATCGAAACCTATCTTCTTGGCTGCACCGGCAGAAAAGACATCCGGTGTTTCCAATTCGGCTGGGGTGGCGAAACAGCGCAGGGATTCAGCAATCGATTGGAGAATGATCTCAGTGTCTTCCATCCAACGGTCGCGACAACTTGCTACGGCATGAACGATGGCCGATACGTGCCGTACGATCCAAGCATCGGCGCAAGCTACGAAAAATGGATGCGCTTCGTGCTCGAAGGTCTGAAGAAGGTTGGCGTGACCCACATCGTCGCGGGTTCGCCCGGTGCGGTGGACACGCGTTGGTTTGTGAAGTCGGGCGCAACGGCGGATCAATACAACGACACCCTTGCCCACCTGCGTGACATTGACAAAAAACTCGCCGCTGAATATCACACCGCGTTCGCGAACGTGCATGATGAAATGATTCACGCCATGGCCGCAGCCAAAGCTAAGCTTGGCCCAGACTACGATGTCGGCGGTCGCGATGGCGTGCATCCGGGCGCAAACGGTCATCTGCTCATGGCGGCTGCGTTTCTCAAAGGCCTGGGTCTCGACGGTAACATCGGAAACATCACCTTGGACATGAAGGGCGCGAGCGCTGGCAGTGAAGGTCATGCGGTGACTGGAAGCCATGGCATTGCCGAAATCGAAAGCATCAAGCTTCCCTTTTATCTGGAGCCTGAAATGCGCAAGATCACGGCGTTTTGCCACTTCAACGAAGAGCTGAATCGCTACACCCTGCGGGTGAAAAACCTCAGCACCGCCAAAGCCAAAGTCACTTGGGGCACCGAAGTCAAAGAGTTCACCAAGGAGCAACTCACTGCGGGCATCAATCTCGCCGTCGAGTTCGACAAGTCGCCACTCGACAATGCCTTCATCCAGCTGGTGATCGCTGTGAATGCCAAGCAGGCCTATGAAACACCCATGATCAAAGGCATGATCACCAACTTCCGTAACTTCACCAACGACGCCAAGGCAGATCCCGAACTCGCCGCCGCACTGAACACAGTGAAGCAAAAGATGATCGACAAGCAGGAAAAGCTGGATGCCGCAGCTCACGCCAAGGCGGTCCCCGTGACGCATACGATCAAAGTCGAAGCCTTGAACTAAGTCATCAACCCCACACTGCTGGCACCCGTGATCGATTGTCACGACGCCGTGCCAGCAATGGAGGTCATCGCGCTTGCGGATGCGTCTTCATCGTTAGAACGCAGCCTTTTCATCTCTCCTAGATTCCGTTCGCCAATGCTCATGAAAGCTCTCCTCTTCTTTTTCTTCTTCGCTGGCCGACTCTCAGCGGCAGACCTCTATGTCGGCAAAAATCTGCCTACCATCCAACAGGCAATCAAAGCCGCGCAACCAGGCGACACGATCCACCTTCAGCCAAAGGTCTATCATGATTACGCCGGATTTTACGCCAAGAAAGGCGAGCCAACCAAACCCATCACATTGGATGGTCATGGGGCGATCCTGGAAGGCAGTGATCCGATTGATCCAGCGACATGGACTGAGGTTTCTCCTGGCCTCTTTCAAAATGACGCGCTGCTTCCCGTCCTCAACGACGCCATCACCAGTCGCTGGTTCTTTTTATTCAACAACAAGATGCAACTCATGAATCGCACCTCGAAAGGTCGCAGTGCGCCTTACAAAAAGCCCGAGGAACTTCTGCCCGGAGAGTGGACCTTCCTCAAAGGCCCAGCCCGCCCGAAGGCAAAACCACAGCAAACCTTTGGCAGCTTTTACATCAAACTCGCGGCAGGACAGAAACTCGCAGAGGCCAACATCAGCTATCCCATCCGTAGTGCTGGTGTGCAGTTCAGTGGTGACAATGCTCACCTCATCATCAAGAACCTCATCGTGACTCATCCTTACAACGACGGCTTCAACATCCATGGTGACTGCCGCAACTGCGTTTTTGAGAACATCCAGGCCATCGAATGCGGAGATGATGGCATCAGCGCCCATGAATCAGCACAGTATCGAGTGGATGGCTTTGTCAGCATCGGCAACAGCACTGGCATTTGCGACACAGGAACGGCGCAAACAAGCTACAACCATGTGTTCATCGCCGATTGCGTAGGCTTTGATCTCTACTTTCTAGAACATGGCCGCTACGATCTCAGCAACTCGGTCATTCTCTCTTCCGCTCAAAATCCACTCACCATCACCGGCCGTGACAAAGGAGACTGTCGAATGAAAATGGACAATGTCCTCTTCAAACGCCTCACGGAACCGCGCCTCGGAAACGTGGCTTTGCATGCCACGCTCGAGGCCAACAACTGCACCTTTGAGAACCTTGAAATCAAAGTCACTGGCACAGCCACGTGGCATAACTGCCTCATCAATCAGAAGCCCCTGCCAAAAGACCGTCAAGCCAGCGGCGCGAAAGTGGACGAACTGTTGAAGCTCATTCCAAAAAACAACCAACCATGAAACCTCTCCTCACGCTCCTCTTCATCACCACGTCCTTTGCCGCCGAACCCATCAGCAACTCCATCGGCATGACGTTCATGCCGATTTTGCCAGGCAGCTTCATCATGGGCCAGGATGGACCTGCTGCGGATTACCAGGTGAAGAAACACGCGGCGAAGTTTGATGACGCGGACTGGGACGAAAAACCAGCGCATCGCGTCACGATGACGCAACTATTTCATCTCGGAACAACGGAAGTCACCGTGGCGCAATACCGGCAGTTTGTGGCAAAGCATCCGGGCCAAAACAATGACGACGCGGTCACCCATGTGAGCTGGAACGATGCGGTGAAGTTCTGCGATTGGCTGTCAAAGAAAGAGGGCAAAACCTATCGCTTACCCACTGAGGCAGAATGGGAGTTTGCCTGTCGTGCCGGCAGCACGACGCTGTTTCACACGGGAGATGCGCTGCCCGCAGGCTTTCACTCCTGGCCAACGGACAGTGGGCAAAGGGATCGCTTTTTTCCCGATGAACAATTGCCGCCGGAGTATAAACAAAAGTCCACGAAACTCTCGTTAAAAACCGCGCAAAGATCCGCGAATGCCTGGGGTTTGCATGACATGCATGGCAATGTCTCCGAGTGGTGCGCGGATTGGTATGGCCCCTATGAGGCCGATGAACAGAGTGATCCGATGGGCCGCGAACAAGGCGACTTCCGCGTGATCCGTGGAGGCAGTCATTCGGTGCAAACTCGGCTGCTGAGATCGGCAAATCGCAGCTCCTGGTTGCCTGCAGCAATCAATGACCGCATTGGTTTCCGCGTGGTGCTCGGAGAGTGGCCAAAGGGTGAGAAACTGCCGCTGCCAAAGCCTGCGCTGAATGCGCAGGGCGTGAACCCTTTTCCAGCGAAGATCGAGCGGATGGACCCGAATATACCTTTTTTCGATGGCCCCAAACCTTTCGTCATCATCCCACCGAACTCTTCCGGCCCGTTGTATTCCTGGCACAATCACAGTCCCGCCATCGCTGAGTGCCCAAATGGTGACCTACTGGCGGTCTGGTATTCCTGCGTCGATGAGGCGGGCACGGAGCTCAATAACCTAGCCAGCCGTCTGCGCTGCGGAGCAACCGAGTGGGAACCTGCATCGCTCTTCTGGGATGGTGCCGATGTGAATGATCACGGCCCTAAACTCTGGTGGGATGGTGACAAGACGCTCTTCCACTTCGCTCGAGGCCATCGCGAGAACATCGTCCGCCACAGCACCGATAACGGCGCGACCTGGAGCCAGGCACAGATCATTCAGCCATGGAGCGAGATCGGTAACCAGCTCTTTCGCACGCGTGCTGGCACGATCTTGATGACGCAGGATACCACCACCACTAGCCTCACCCAAAGCAACGATGGCGGCAAGACCTGGACCTCTGAAGTCATCGCCAACAAAAAGCTCGCGCATCGCAACGGCAGCTCGGCACGGCATGCAGGTATCCACGCGCCGATCGTCGAGCTGAAAGACGGTCGTCTCATGAGTTTTGGCCGAATCAATGACGAGTCCGATCAAGCAAAGTTTAACTTCAAAACACCTGCCAGCTTCTCGAGCGATGGCGGCCACACATGGACCCACGAGCCCACCGAGTTCCCCGCCATCAGCAGCGTGCAGCGTCAGGTGCTCATTCGCCTGCGCGAAGGCCCGTTGCTCTTTTGCTCCTTCACCGATCTCTCCGCGAATGCGAAACACCCCAAAGGCCTAACCTTCCCAAGCAAGACTGGCGAATTCAAGGGTTCCGGTCTCTTTGCCGCACTCTCCTTCGATGACGGCAAAACCTGGCCCCACAAACGCCTTGTCACTCCGGGTGGCCCAGAGCGCCTCATCAACGGGATCGACCGCAATCAGTTCCCTCTCAGCGAGACCCGTGCCGAGCACAACGGCTACCTTGCTGCCATCCAATCCCGCGACGGCCGCATTCAACTCATCAGCAGCAAGAACCACTACGTCTTCAATCTGGCATGGCTGCAGGCTTTGCCAGAGAAGCCGATTTCCAAATAATTGGGGTAACCCTGAATTTAAATGGTATCGGCTCATAAATGAAATAGTAAACTAAAATGAGGACTAGCTGCTCTTATTATCGTGACCATGTATTTGCCCCGTCCACTCAAGGTCAAATCTTGAAATCCTGGTCGCGAAACCTCGGCTTGTCCATACTGGCGCTGTTGTGCTACGATATTGCCTCGGCCTTTCCACCGGCACCTTATTATACGCTTTACGGCATGGTCCGGGATCAGGTCGGCCAGACGGTCACGGCAGAAGGCGCGGAGGTGATTCTGCTCAAGGGCGGAGTCGAGGTCGGCCGCACACCCATCACTCTTAGCCAGATCGACAGCAATTTTCAGCTCTTCATGCGCCTCGATCAGAATCGCAGTGGCACCACCTTTTACACCGACAAGGCAGTCGCCGCTGGCGGCTTGTTCAGCTTGGTGGTCTCGATGAACGGCGAGCTGTTCTATCCCATTGAGGAGACGAGACTATGAAATTCAAAATTGGAGAAATGATCGTGAGTGACGACACTGAGCATCCGAAAGGAACGCTTGTTGTCGATCGTCATGATCAGGAAGGGAATATGTGGGCCTATCCGTTGGGTGGGGGCTTGGAGCTGACTATTCCCGCTGGCGATGTCGCACGGTTTTCTGTTGTGACAAAGGATGAGGCCACACCGATCTACCGGAAGGCGCGCTTTACTCAGGAAGGCATTGATGACCTTGAGTTTGAAGGCTGGACTGCCGATAAATGCTGGAACGGCTGGGCGATGCTCTGGGACCTTCCTCTTGTCCCGCAACTCTGTGGTTTGTTTTTTAGGGGTGGCGAGGGTTTGGTCGTTTTGAGAATTTCAGCACTTTTGGCGCTGATTTCCGTGACGGCTCAGGGTGCAGGAATTTTGGCTCCATTGGTCGTGACCGGCGATAAACTCGCCAGCCAGGCTCTATCGGCTCCTGGATCCGTGATCGTGCTGGGGTCAGAGCAGCTTGCCGCTCTACCGCCCAGCAGTGGTACTTATCAGGACTTGCTGGCACTGACTGCCGGGGCGTACGCGGGCAATCCAGGTGTAGGTGTATTCAGTCTGCGCGGTCTCAATCAGGACAACGTCTTTGGCTATCTCGGCACGGGCTCCAACGCGCTGATCAACGTCATGATGGACGGGTCGCCGCTTTCCTCCGCGACCTTACGCTACTTGCCGCCGGTGTTGTGGGATCTTGATGGCGCGGAGGTCCTGCGCGGGCCTCAGTCGTTGCAACACGGCC
>CAMBPS010000104.1 GCA_945869675.1 Prosthecobacter debontii
CCTTAACTGGACTGATAACTCGAACAATGAAACAGGTTATGAGATTCAATACCGAATCATTACTGGCGGTGCTCCACCTGAGTTTGTTAAATTTGCCGATGCACCTAAAAACGCCACCTCCTTTTCGGTTAACATTGGGCAACTAGCCACCGCTGAATTTCGAGTCTGTGCTGTTTACAAATACACACCTTCTTCGCCCTCAGGTGCCAGCGAAATAGTCATTCGTTCGACATTTACTCCATCAACGGTTCAACTAAGCACCACCTCATTTCTACCACCAACCGATCTAACAGCGGTAACTTCTTCATCAGGTATTTCACAGTCGGTCGATCTCACCTGGAAAGACAACTCGAGCTCTGAAGTTGGTTTTGATGTTTTTTGTCGTCCTACTGGAAGCACCGAGGATTACAAAAGATCTATTTCTGTTCCCAGCAATATCACCAAAGTAAGCGCCGAATCATTCGCCGCATCGAAAGGCAGTTCAAACGAACCGATATTCACCCCTTTAGCCATTGGCACTTCCTACGATTTTGTTGTTAGAGCCATCGGCGCCAGCGAAGCAATCTCTTCTCTCGATAGTAACGTGGCTGTGGCAATTCCACAGCAAGGATTCACTAGCGATATGTATAAACCAATCACTCAAGGAGAAGTTTTTACTTATACGGCCAAGACTTCCAATGAGGGAACCCGCACAGCTATAATGGCGACTGGCCTACCCGCTGGATTGGGCATCGTCTCATCGACTGGTGTTATCAGTGGCACCCCAACCCAATCTGGTCGTTTTCCTGTCACTTTAACTGCGACCTTTAGCTCAGGCCCAGCAGCCGTCTCCACTCTGATGCTGCTTGTTCAATCTGCAGAGACATCACCGGCTGTCGCTGCTACGATTCCCAATGTAACCATTCGCATTAATGAACCGCTTAGGATTCCTTTAACCGATAAGTTCACGGACCCAGATACAGAAACAGCTGTGCGTTGGGAGACGAACAAGGGAAACATCGACTTCCTGCTTTACCCAAGCTTAGCACCCCTAGCAGTAGCCAATTTTATGGCTTATGTGAATTCGGGTGATTATACGAATATTTTGGTTCATCGGCATGTCCCTAATTTTGTTCTCCAAGCTGGTGGATTCAGGGCAGATAGCACTCTCTCATCCGTTGCCAGCAGACCCTCCCCACTGAATGAGCCTGGGATCTCCAATACTCAGTGGACCATTGCTGCTGCCAAACGCGGCGCGCGCGATTCAGCCGCGAATACGATCATCAAAACAGCTTATGAAACGGCAAACCCTCTTCTCCCTAAATTAACAGATGATGACTTCCGCTATGCTGGTGAACCCAACAGTGCAACGACGGATATCTTTATCAATCTTAATGATAATGCAGCCAACTTAGACAAACAGAATGGCGGATTTACAGTTTTCGGTCGCGTGGCCAAAACCTCGCAACCTATAGTGTCAGCTATCACCGCATTACCCATTGGTAACTATGGATTTAGTCCGCTTAATTCAATTCCAATTAATGCAGCTTCAGTGCCAGCTTCGTTGAATCTAGATCAGGTAGTTAAAGTCAATCGCGCTTATGCTATCAGCACCCTTCGATACAGCACTGACAGTGTCTCTACTCAAATTGCATCCACCTCAATAGAGAATAATGAACTCCTGCTAACTGGTAAGGTAGCAGGCACACGACTTGTCACCTTGACTGCCACAGATTTTGATAATAAGACCATTTCACAGACATTCACGATCACCGTAAATGACTCCTATCAGTCGCCATTCATCACAACACAACCATCTTCCCAAGCTATCACGGCTGGAAGCACCGCTAGGATCAGCGTCGAAGCTCTAGGCACAAACATTAATTACAAATGGCGAAAAAATGGCGTTGAAATCACGCCATCTGAAACCAATTCGACTTTATCTATCGCCGACTTTCAAGCGGACGATGTTGGTGATTACGATGTGCTTATTTCGAACGCCAATTCCATTCTAACAAGTAGCAAAGCTGTTTTAACAATTCGAAGCCCAGCGATGATTACGGGCACTTTAATCTCACGTATTGTAGAGGTTGGCAAACCCCTAGAGATCGAAGCAAATATCAATGGATCACCCGAGCCATCATGTGTCTGGAGGCGCGGAACAACAACCATCACCGGCCAAACCAACCGCAAGTTTTCCATTCCTTCCGCCAAACTTTCTGACGCAGGTCAATACTCTGTTTCAGCCTCTAATGCGGCTGGCTCTAGTGCCCCGGGAGCAGGCGGCGTGGGTACCGTCATCGTCATTGATAAAACCACGCAATATCAAAACGTAAAGGCTACCACACCGGTCAAACTTATTGCCCCAGTTGCAGGTGTAGGACTGACTTATCAATGGAGAAAAGGCGGTGTCGATATTGGAAATAGTGAACCTGGATTCAGCGGACAACAAGATGCCACACTTATCATCGGCAGTGTCACCAGTGGGAACATCGGAGACTATACTTGTATCATTGAAGCACCCGCTGGACTAGGTTCAGCAGAAACCGGTATTATTCGTCTCAGTGTTCCATCGCAGAAACCAGCGCTTGCCTCCTTTAATTTACCAAATGCGTTTGTGGGACTGTCCTATCGTTATCAGATCGAATTAGCTGCGGGTTCATCACAGTCAAGTGCCCCAGGAAAGTTTAGCGTTTCGGGTCTCCCAACAGGACTGAGTTGTGACGTTAACACGGGGATCATTGCAGGAACACCGAGAGCCACTGGGATTTTTTCCGTGAAGGCGACCGTTAGCAATGCGGTTGGCACTGTGATCTCAACTGCTAGCACATTAAAAGTCTCGCCTCTGGAGACAGCTACATCAGGTAGTTATGTAGCAGCCATATCACCCTCTCAACCGCTCAATTTCAACCTTGGCGGTCGTCTAGACGTGACACTCACGGATGATTCCGCCTTCACTGCATCTCTTCAGTTAGGAGGGGAGACGTTACGTTCGGCAGGTGCGCTAAATCTCACCTTGATCAACAATACTTTAACCTACGCAGGTATTGTTAGCTTCCCAAGACCAAACCGTAGAACAGTTCAGGCAACGCTCATTTTACAACCTTCCTCGACCTTTTTGCAGGGTAGCATTAGCGATGGTACAAGCACGGCAACCATATCCGGCTACCGACATGCTTGGAGTTCTCAATTTAGGAGTGGCCCTCCTCCCTTTATTGGTATGCCATTTGCCTTTGCTGTCGGAAGTTTTAAAGGTTCGGTCACATTTAATGTTGCTCTTGAAGCCGAGGTGGCGCGTCTTGGTCAAACCGATACACCTGAAGGCAGTGGTTATCTCGCGCTCACCGTGACGAATGGTGGAACAGCCACGGCGGCAGGCCGCCTTTCTGATGGTACTCCTATTACAGCTAGCACGCTCATCAGCTCTTCTGCCGAAATGTACTTATTCCAGGCTCTAAATCTCGGCACATCCTCTCTGGGAGGATTCATGGAGTTAAGCACCGTAAATTATAGCCAACTTTCATCAAATTTACGTTGGATGAAGGGACGGCAACCTCTGGCCGAAAGAGTCTATCAGCCAGGCTTCAACCCAACCCTCCTCAGTGCTTATGGCGCCCGTTATCTAGCTCCTACTGATAAGAATGTTTTGAAAATTTCTGATATTGAAAAGAATGTTCTAATGAAATTCTCACGGGGCGGATTGACTCCGGCGGACCCTAGTCTTTCTATCAAACTGAGGCAGACTGGCGGTGTGGTTTATCCAGCAACTAACCCAGCGAAAGTAAGCCTGACACTGAGTCCTAACACAGGACTAATCAACGGCAGTTTTGAACTCGATGGCACTGAAAAGCGAAAAGCAACATATCAAGGCCTTATCATTCCGAGAGATCTTGATAATCCTCTAGACGCATCGAAAACCATTCTCAAGCCTTCAACAGGCGTCGGTCATTTCCTTCTCCCTGAGCTAACACCGAACGTCGCTACCTCGGCCATCAAATCAGGATTGGTGAGTATGAATGGAATTTTGATCACCAAGCAGCCAAGTGCTCAAAGTGTCATTACAGGCACCAACGTCAGCTTCAGCGTCGAAGCTATTGTCGCCGCTGATCTCACAACGCTGACCTACCAATGGCAAAAAAATGGCATATCTCTCTCAGACGGCTCGGGTATCAGTGGTTCTACCACTGGCACACTTTCCCTTTCCGCCGTCGATAATGCTGATGCAGCAGAATACAAATGCCTGATCAAATCAGGCACAGAAGTGCAGGCGATTAGCAATGCCGCCCCCCTATCACTGTTTATTTCAGATGTTGTTGCTAGCCGCACCCCAGATACAAGCCCGTTAGCAGTTGGGGCTTCAGTAACGTTCACCGTCGTCGCTAAAGGCTCAGGCCCTCTTACTTACGTCTGGTTCAAAAACGGGGTGGCTATTCCAAAAGTCACGAGTAGCAGCTTCAACATCGCTTCCACATCAGCATCAGATGACGGCATCTATACAGTCAGAGTTTCTAGTTCAACCAATCCAACAGGAGTGACTAGCAATACGATTAATTTGAATGTGAATCCGATCACTACGGTAACGGCCAGCCGGCTTGCTCCAATAGGTAATGTCCCGACCAAAACCTCTGTGACATTGAGTGCATCGGCCAATTCGGGGGCGACCATTTCAAGATATCAATGGCGTAAAGATGGTGTTGCGATCCGTGGAGCGACAGCAAGCACTTACACTTTCGTCACTGGCTCCACCTCAAGCACCAATAACTATGATGTCTTGGCTATCAATCCTTTGGCACCAGCAGGCATTGCAAGCAACCCACTTCCTGTAACAGTGCTGACTCCTGTCAGCAATGTGCGAGTCATCCGCACATCTCCAACGACCACCACAGTGGCTGTAAGCAGTCCATTCACACTTCTAGCTTCGGCTAGCGGCAGCTCACTCACCTATCAATGGAAAAAAGACAATGTTGATATTCTGAGTGCTACAGGTTCGACCTACACCTTTACTCCCACTGTAGCCGAAGTAGCTCAATACTCAGTTACGGTTAAAAACCCTCTCACGCCAACCTCAGGCACCGGTTCAGAAGGTGTCCCGAGCGCTGCTCTTACTGTGGTCACACAAGTGCCGGTATCCGCGGTTGTGCTTAACAGAACGGCTCCAGCCGGAGCCACTGTGCGATTCAAGACCTCGGTCACGCTTTCCGTAACGGCTATGGGAACTGATCCAACCTACCAGTGGTTTCGAGGCACGACACTCATTTCCGGGGCTACCAACGCGACCTACACCTTCACTTCAGGTGATACGGCCAGCACGACGAACTATAGCGTTCGAGTTACCAATGGCACTTCGGCCGCTGGAGTCCTGAGTAATGTATTAGCTGTGCAAGTCGCTCCTGCACCCTGATCCTATCGAGGAAAATGAATCATGCCCGCACCGACTTGATTGAGAGGTGCATTGGATTTGATGGCATTGTTTTGCAAGATCTGTGGGATATTGGCTGAGCTGTAGTTCCGACTCAACATGCTGGAGATCACACCTGCCGTGATAGCTGTTGCCTGTGATGTACCGCTACCGATGACCATACCATCCCCACTATAAGCATGAATGATGCCGACACCTGGTGCTGAGATGAAGAGGTTATCGCCTGAATTGGAAAAGTAAGCTTGTTGGCCATTGGCATCCACCGCAGCAACGCTGATGACACCAGAATAGGCAGCTGGATAAGCCAGCTGTGTTTCCTGCTCATTTCCTGCCGCAGCCACGACGATAACTCCTCGGCTGCGGGCATAAGCCACGGCGTTTCCGAGCATGGTGGAGTCAGCATTACTACCAAGACTGATGCTGATAACCCGAGCCCCAGAATCGACAGCTTGCATGATGCCCTGAGAAACATAAGCCGTATTTCCCTTCCCTGTGCTATCGGCTACACGAATATCTAAAATCTCTGACGCAGGAGAGACACCTCCATTTTGTGGATCACGTCCCGCGATAAGTGATGTCATGGCGTTACCGTGACCATGAAAAGGTTGACCATCCTTCACTAGATCGGTGTGGGTAATCTTAATTCCCTGCAGCGTTGGATGAGCAGTGACTCCCGTATCCAGCACAGCGACCTTGATTCCAGCCCCCCATCGGCTGCGATCTCCCAAAGCTCCGATTGCATCGAGCGCACTGCTTTCAAATGGCACGGATCCACCTGCATTGGCACGATCTTTCTTCGGTGTTCCTGGAACGTAGGCAAAATAGTTCGCGCCTATGTTGTCATAGTCATCCGAATACTCGCGCAGTTCCTTGGCCATCTTTGCCGCATCGCGATAACGGACCCGAGCCACCTTCAGCCTGGCATCACTATAAAGAATTTCAATTCCCTCCAGTCCGGCACGGATGCGGAAAGCATTCAGAGTTTCAGGCGAATCAAAGGTCAGCACCAATTCCCCCTTCACGACACCTTCAGCCGCCGCCAAGTCCGTGAGTCTTTTGGTCAATTCATTTTGCACTGACTCGCCTGACTCGATAGATGGCATCGACGGTTCCTCAGATTTTTCAACCTCCTTCACCATTCGCTTTGGTGGAAAAACCGGTGTTTGAGCCATCGCTTTGTCTTTGATATCCGTCGTCTGCAGGGCAAGCCAGCCAAGCGTGCCCAAGGCCAGCGCACAGAAAATGACACTTACGGTCAAAAGAGCTTTGGGTAAGGTTTTCATAAGCGAATAATAATATGACTAATCTGGGAACATATACGTTTCATCTTAATTCCATGGAATGTTCCTTGTCTCATGGCACAGACTTTTCTGGCCTAATTAATATGGCACAAAATAAAGAAGTTTGGGGATCGCGACTGGGCGTTGTCATGTCGGTTGCAGGTAGCGCGGTTGGATTGGGGAATTTTCTCCGCTTTCCAGGATTAGCGACCAGAGCAACGGGGGAGCTTTTATGATCGCTTATGCCATCAGCTTTCTGATCATTGGTCTGCCAATTGGCTGGGCAGAGTGGGCCATGGGACGCTACGCAGGCATTATCGGAGTCATCATCCCTGTCGTGATCTACACATACTATGTCATCCTTGAACCATGGTGTATTGGCTATGCGGCTAATTTCTGAACAGGGCAAATGCACCCACAAGATGCCAAACAAACCGTCGATCTATTCGTCAACTTTACTGGCGCAGGCGCTGATGCCAAATGGGTCTGCCCAACCTTTTTTCTCAGTATCTTTGCCTTGTGACTGCTCAAAGAAATCTTTTGTTTCGATTTAGCCACCGCTGAGTCCAGTGCAGTCTGCTTACGTCAGCGATCTCTTCGGTTCTACCGCCAAGCTTCCTGCTCAATTGAGTGTCTTCCTAACTGTGGCTATCTTCATCGTCTATGCTCTCATCATCTCACGAAGCAAATCGCATCGACCTACCGAGCAAGGCCTACTCAAAAGCGACGTCTAAACTTTCATACATATGACTACCACTGGATTCATCGTCATGCCCCTCCCTGTGGGAACCGCCACCTTTCTCTTTGGATGGTGCATCTACAAAGTGCTAACTACCCCTGAGAAAACTAAAAAAGTTCACGGTCTTGAATTTATGACACCAGACATGAATGAGCCAGAGCAAGCCAACCCATGAGACTGGCGCTCTTCACCTTCATGATCAGCACCGCCATGTCCCAGGCCGATCAAGCATTGGATACTGCTTTAGAATCAAGCAACCCTGATCTTCAAAAATGGGCAAGCATCTGCTTAGTGACTGGCAATGCTGAAAAACCCATCTTCCAGTGGCATGACTACCAAGATACGGGAGCACGAACGGATTTCTGGCCAGCCAGCACCATCAAGCTCTATGCCGCTATTGCAGCACTTGAACTACTGCATGAACAAGGTCAGGACCTCCATTCAAAAGTTGTCTTTGAACATCAGGACAAAGCGGGCATCTGGCAGCTAGACTGCACCCGCACCCTGCCTGATATGCTAAGTGAAGTCTTCCGTCGATCCTCCAACGAAGACTACACGCTGCTGCTTCGCCTCGTTGGCATTGATCGAATCAACACCCAACTACTCATCCCTCAACGTGGCTATCCTCACAGCGCACTGATGCGTGGTTATGCCAACGATCGGCCTTGGGCTTACAATCGTGAGGAAGCGCAGCGTATTTACTTCAGTTCTAAGAATAACAGTCAAGCTACCATTCTCCAGAACCGATGGTCCGGCCGCCATTATGCAGAAGAACGAGGCTGTTCTGTGATTGATGTCAAAACGGGCAATGTCACCAGCGCCCATGAACTCACAGACACGCTGCGGCGACTACTTTTCCATGAACACTTGAGTAAAAATGAGCGCTTCAAGCTAACAGAACAGCACATCGACTTCCTCCTGCACGGCGGCGAAAACTTTGTCGGCTTAGAAACGAGAAATCCTGACTCAGGCCCCAGTTCTTGGTCACCGAAAATGCAGTCTCACTTTCCGAACGCTAGATTCTACCACAAATGCGGAGTCATCAGTGACCACGCCATGGATCTTGCCTGTCTTGACGACAGAGCCAACGGCGGCCCATGCTGCCTTTGGCTGCTAGCTGTGAAAGCAGGACATGCTAGCAAGCCTACAGATGGTGAAACCATTGTCGGTCAAATGGCTGATGCCATCGCCGATTGGCTCAGAAAGAAATGACTTAGATCACTCGGTCATTACCGCCATCGACAGGAATCTGAGCCCCAGTAACCTTGGAGAACAGTGGACCAGCCATGGCACTAACCATATTGCCAATATCTTTGCTCTTAATCTCCACCTTCATGAGATTCTTCGTCTTGTACTCTTCCACGGTCATTCCATAACGCTCGGCACTTTTCTGCAAAGCTTCAGGGGTCCAGAGTTTCGTATCAAACACAGCATCCGGATGAACAATGTTAACCCGCACACGATTCGGTGCCAGCTCAAGAGCAGCCACACGACACAGCTGCGTGAGCGCTGCCTTGCTGCATGAATAGGCGCTAGCTCCAGGGCCTGGTGCTTTAAAATTACGGCTACCTACAAAAATAATGCTGGCATCACAACCAACCTTCACAAAAGGAACCACCTTATTCATGAGTTTTTGATGGCTGGTCAGGTTGATGGATATCGTGCGATCCCAATCTGTCTGCACCATGACATCAAGATGATCATTCTTTGGGAAAATGCCCGCATTACTGACAACGATATCAATGCCACCAAATTCACGCACCACAAAGTCGATAGCATCCTGAACAGGCTTATCCTCCGTGAGGTTAACGACGATACCAATACCACCGATTTTTTTCATGATGTCAGGGATCTCTTTGTCGATGTCCAATCCGACAACTTGGGCACCCTGCTCTGCCAAGCTTTCTGCAATCGCAAAACCAATGCCTGCCGCACAACCAGTGACGAGAGCGATCTTGCCCTGGTGAATCTTACGAGCAGGACCTTTGCGAAGTTTCGCCTGTTCTAAGTCCCAATATTCAATGTCAAAGATGTCCTTTTCTGGCAGTGGCTGCCATCCACCGACGGCTTCACCGAGCTGCACCGTGGCCAGTGTGGATACTGCAATATCGGCCACGATATTGGCGTCCTGCACTGTATCGCCAAAGCTAACGACACCATGATTTGGCCAAATGGCAAAGCGCGGTGCTGCATCCAGCATGGTCTGCCCACTGGCATTACGATTAAAATAAGCCACGTATTCATCAGCAAAAGATTGCAGACATGCGGCCATATCTTCGCCGATAAAAGCTGGGGCACGCTTAGTGCGAATGCTGTGATCAGGGGTTAACGGACCACGCGTGCCAAAGTCCGCCACCGCAGGTAGACTGGCATATCCGGCAGCCTCAGCACTACTATTTAGACGGGCTATTTGTGGCACACCACGAATCTTGGAAACCGCCTGACGAAGTTTTGCTAATGCTAAGAGATCTATCCTCGCCTCAGCTTTTGCTGCTGGAGCATTGGCTGACTTATTGGCTAAACACTCCTCAGCCATAGTCACCATCTCGATGTGTAGCTCATAGCTCTTTCTCGCGTCATCATCGAATGTAAACAAGCCATGCTTTAAAAGCACCATGCCCTGAATTCCCTCGGCACGCAGGTCACGACCAGAAATTAAATCAGCGATGGTCTTGGCCAGAATAAAGCCCGGCATCACATAAGGAACGACAATCACACGATTGCCATAGACTTCCTTCACTCGAGCCTCGCTGTCAGCATTGCAAGTGAGGGCTGAGATCGCGTTTGCATGACTGTGATCGACAAAGCGGAAGGGCAAAATAGCGTGTAAAATCGCCTCAATACTGGCAGCCGGTGAATTCGGATTGGTCATGGCGGCACGTTGTTGTAGCACCATATCTTCATCACTCATCGATGAGAGTTTAGACATTTTAACCAGAGCCTCCATCCGCACTGGGGAGAATCCTGCACGCTTAATCGTTCCCAAATCCCAACCGCTACCCTTGACATAACAAAGGGAGACATCGTCACCGAAAAAGTCTTTTTCCGTGATTTTCACTGACGTATTTCCACCACCGTGCAACACGAGGGCAGTATCACGGCCTAGTAAGCGCGAAGTGTATACGCGCTGTCCGAGTAAGTCGGTTCCGAAAGTGACGGCTTCTTGATCGTTCCAAAGGCTTTGCATGGGGAGTGTGTGGGCTGCGAAAGGAGCGTGTTTCAAAGGGCCGCGCAAGGCCGTTTTACATCACTCCGATTTCTCGACCTCCTCACTCGCGCGGTTCGGCTTTCATTTAGGATTGGCGAAAGATCGTGATACTTGACCAAAATGAGCGTTTCTGTCTTTCTATAGCTTTATTTATCGTGAATCCAGAAATCACCCAACTCCTTCTTCTCTCCACAGTCTCTGTCATTGTGCTCATCCTTTTGATCGCCTGGGCAAAGATGAACGCATTCCTCGCACTGCTCTTTGCAGCACTGGTCATGGGACTTGGTTCTGGGATGAATCCCATGGCCATGATGACTGCTTTTGAAAAAGGCATGGGAGGCACACTCGGCGGCATCGCGGGGATTCTAGGATTAGGTACGATTCTGGGCGGTCTGCTTGCCGCCTCCGGTGGTGCTGAAGTCTTGGCAAAAGCTCTCATTGGCCTCTTCGGACCCAAGCGTGTCCACTGGTGCCTGATGGCATTGGGGCTTTGCATTGGCCTAACGACATGGTTTGCCGTCGGCCTAGTCATGCTGGTTCCGATATTGATCACGTTAGCCCGTGAAACCAAGGAGCCTTTCCTCAAATTGGCCATTCCGATGCTAGCCGTCCTTTCGATTATGCACGGCGTTATGCCGCCTCATCCTGGACCTGTTGTAGCTCTGCAGGCACTTCATGCCGACCTTGGAAAAGTCATTCTTTGGGGGCTTCTAGCCGCAGTTCCCGTTGCTGCGATCTCAGGCCCTATTTTTGCCAAATGGGCTGTTAACCATGTTCAGGCAGAGGCCCCTGAACCACCCTCCATGGATCCCAAAATGGCCACTAGGCAATTGCCCTCCCTAGGTGTTACCATTGCTGTATTGGCGGTTCCTATCGCGCTGTTACTGACTCAAACGGTGGCTGAGATTTTCATCGAAGATAAAACCGATCCACTTCGCCAGATCACTTCTGTGATTGGCAATCCGACACTCGCTCTTGGCATCTCGGTGATTTTTGCCGGCATCGCTTTTCGTTTCAATCGCAGTGAGTCCCTGCAGATCGGCGAAAAAGCTATTAGCACAGTCGGCTTAACCCTGCTCGTCATCGGTGCCGGCGGTGGCTTTAAAGGCGTCTTAGAGGCAAGTGGCGCCGCCGCAGCCATTGGACAAATGGCTACTGCGGCTCATTTACCGCCACTCGTCTTTGGCTGGGTTTGCGCAGCACTTGTGCGAGTCGCTACAGGCTCTGCAACCGTGGCTATCACCACGGCTAGTGGACTCGTTGCACCACTGGTTCTTAGCACACCAGGCGTAAATCCAGAGCTAGTGGTTGTCGGCATCGGCTGCGGTTCACTTTTTCTTTCACATCTCAATGATGCCGGCTTTTGGATTGTGAAAGAATGCCTTGGACTCACAGTCTCTCAGACACTCCGCACCTGGACAGTCACCGAGACACTCGTGGGTGTAACCGGACTTTTTGTCGCTTGGGGCCTAGATTCTATTTTTTAGGACATAAAAAACTTCTATATCCTTTCAGAACATTGAACAAATAGCTTGCGTTGATCAGGTCCTCACTTATCCTCGCGACCCGTTTCCAAACGGGACAACGTTCCTGAGTAGCTCAGCGGTAGAGCGGGTGGCTGTTAACCACTAGGTCGTAGGTTCGAACCCTACCTCAGGAGCCATTAATCGGCAGTGTAGCTCAGCGGTAGAGCAGAGGACTCATAAGCCTTTGGTCGGCGGTTCAAATCCGCCCCCTGCCACCATCCTCGAAGAGGATTTGCTATTTTCAGCGCACAAGCCAAGACCTATGCCGTCTTTGCGACATAAAGCGAGGCGATGCCCAAGCTAAGTCGTTGCGTTTTGACCGAAGCAAAGCCGCATGCTAGAATCAGTTCCTCCATCTCAACACCTGAGGGGAAACGCTCAACTGAACTGCACAGGTATTCATAGGCTGCGCGCTGACCGGTAATCCAACCGGCAATCCAAGGCATTACATTCTTCAAATAAAACAAATAAGCAGGGCGAAGCAGCGGTAATGTCGGAATGGAAAAATCCAGCACCACCAAATGACCACGTGATTTCAAAACTCGGCGCATTTCGGTCAATGCTTCCGGCCAGGAGGCCATGTTGCGAAGACCAAAAGCGACTGTTAGAACATCATAGCTAGCTGATTTGAATGGCAGCGCCATTCCATCAGCAGCAACCAGCGCATTGAATGATCGACGTTGTGCCTCTCGCATCATCGGGACAGAAAAATCTGCGCCTAAAATCTTGGCCGCAGGACAAGCCATCCGAATCGTCTGAGCTAAGTCACCACTACCGGTTGCCAAATCCAAGATCATTTGTGGCTGCATGGCCGCGACTAGACGTCCCGTTTTGCGTCGCCATAGGACGTCAACGCCTAAGCTTAGAACATGATTAGCAAGCACATACCGGCTGGCGATCCCAGCAAAAGCTTTTCTGACAAATCCAGCGTCCTGCATATAGTGTGATACCCTTTTAAAAAGGGGAGGGTGCGCTCGAGAGGACTCGAACCTCCACGATGTTAGTCACTAGAACCTGAATCTAGCGCGTCTACCAATTCCGCCACGAGCGCATTCCCAATCATGGGGAGTTGAATGTTGACCAGCTTCAACACTTCTCAACCAAAAATTAGAAATAGTTCAAAGTCTTTTTTGATCTTAAAACTAGCCTTAACAGCAAGCGCGTGCGGCATTGATAAAGAAAATCCATCATTATGCAGGTTAATCCTGAAAATTGCTGAAAACTGTTCTAAAGGAACTCTCAAACCATCGCAGATCCGAATCATGTTAAAAACCGTCGCCATCGTAGGCCGCCCGAATGTGGGCAAATCAGCTCTCTTCAACCGCCTTGCCGGCATGAATATTTCTATCGTTCACGACCTTGCCGGCGTGACACGCGACCGCATCACTGCCGAGTGCAGGCGTGGACCGCAAGTTTTCCAGATTATGGATACCGGCGGCATCGGTGCTAATACTGAAGATGTCCTGACAGAGCAAGTTCAAGTGGAGGCCAGTATCGCTCTTGAGGTGGCTGATATGCTACTCTTTGTTGTGGATATCTTTGAAGGCATCACGGCAATCGATCAGAGTCTAGCCGCCATTCTTCGCCGCACTAAAAAACCGGTCGTACTTGTTTGCAATAAAGCAGACTCCGACAAGCGCCGATTAGGGTCAGCTGACTTTGCTAAGCTGGGTTTCTCAGAAATGGCCGAAGTCAGTGCCGTGCATGGCCTAGGCATCAACTACCTAGTGGACATCATTGCTGAGCGCTTAGAGCTGACTAAACAGGACGACGAAACAGAAGCGGCAGTTAAAGAAGCCAAATTTGCAGCTCGCCCGTTAAAGCTAGCAATCGTTGGACGCCCAAACGCAGGCAAATCATCGCTAGTCAATGCCATCCTCGGTCAGGAGCGTGCGATCGTGAGTGAGGTGGCAGGCACCACGCGTGACAGCTTGGATATCAATTGCACCTATAATGGAAAACGTTACCAACTCATCGATACCGCCGGTATTCGCCGGCAGTCAAAATTAGACAATGATGTTGAAGTCTTCAGCGTTCAGCGCAGTTACCAGGCCATCAAACGCGCTGACATCTGCATTCTCGTTATCGACTGTGCCGAAGGAGCCAAGATGCAGGATCGAAAAATTGCCCAGCTTATTTTGGAAGAACGGAAACCCTGCATTCTAGTGATGAATAAGTTT
>CAMBPS010000105.1 GCA_945869675.1 Prosthecobacter debontii
CTACGCGCCACAGGCATTGCTAATATTCAATATGCGCCGATGGGCCAAACCGCTAATTTTGCAGAACCAATGCGGCTAGACGTGCTTCTGCGTAATCGCGCAGACATCACCCTGCTCAAAATCCCATCTTGGTGGACGCTGCAGCGCACGCTCTTCGCTCTTTGTGGAGTCGCTACGCTGACACTTGTTGCGTTGATCTGGGTCGCGTTGTTACGGCGTACTGTCGCTAGTCAGACTCTGCTTTTAGCTCAAGAAATGCGTGGTCGTCGGGATGCTGCCGTAGAATTTCAAGCAGCCCTCCGTGAACGCTCGCGTCTTGCAACCAATCTTCATGACACTGTTTTGCAAACCATGACTGGTATCGCCTACCAAATTGAAGCTTGTGAATCTGAATCCATACCCGCAGCTGAGCGGAGTGCCAATCATCTCGAAATTGCACGCCGAATGGTGCAGCGAGGACAAGATGATTTACGGAACTCCGTTTGGGCCTTGAAAGCCTTGCCAATGAAAGAACACAACTTCACTGAAGCTGTGCTTAGTGTGGCTAAACAAGTCAGTATGGGCCATGAAGTCGAGATCATTGTCGAATCAATCAACGAACTGCCAACACTTGCTGACTTCATCGCGGGCAATCTCTTGCTGATTATCCAAGAAGCAGTGCATAACGCGCTGAAGCACGCCAAACCCACCCAGATTCGAATCGCTTTGAGTGTATCCTCTGGTATCGAAACCTTTATCATTGAAGTTAAGGATGATGGCAATGGATTTGAACTGGGATCGCAGCCGGGAACCTGCTCAGGCCACTTCGGTCTTGATGGCATGACAGAGCGTGCTGAGCGACTGGGCGGCACGCTAGAGTTAAAGAGCACACTTGGCCATGGCACCACTCTGTTCGTCCAAGTGCCGCTGCGTTCTTTTGATCACGACCTCGTATAACTTCATGTCCACGCCCATCCGACTTCTCCTCATCGATGATCACGCTGTCATGCGTGCAGGTTTAGCAAACATGCTGAATGCGAATAGCACTTTCAAAGTCGTCGCGGGAGCTGATGATGCCGAGACAGGACTTGCGCTGTATCGCCAGCATAAGCCCGATGTGACACTGCTGGACGTGTCCATGCCTGGCAAGAGCGGTATTGATTGTTTACGTTTGCTGCGGATTGAATGTTCGACGGCTCGCGTGCTCATACTGAGTTCATCGGATGCCGAAGAAGACATCGTCCAAGCCCTTGAAGCAGGGGCCAGTGGATACGTTTCCAAATCAGCCCGTCCTGCTGAACTTACTTCTGCGATCCTAGATGCCCACGCTGGCAAGCGCGTCGTCAGCGCAGCTATTGCTAGCCGCATCGCCGAACATGTGTCGTCTCCTACCCTTACTACTCGCGAAATCGAAGTCCTGCATCTCCTTCGCAAAGGCATGACGAATCCTGACATCGGTCGCATCCTCGGCATCAGTCCGCGCACTGCTAAAGCCCACGTCGCCGCCATTCTCGATAAACTCGGTGCCGCCGACCGCACTGAGGCGGTAGCACGTGCCTTTGAGCGCGGGTTACTGAAGGTGTAGCGTGATCAATCTAAGGGCCCCACAGGAACTTAGCCAATAGGTTTGATGTCCAGCAGACGATTCTTTGTGACCAGTGGTCCTGCTGAGACAGTGCAGAAACTGGTTGGTGAACTGTGCAATGAGCGAAAGCTGAATGATCTGGCTACTTAGACTACAGAGCAAAAATTCGGTCCATACGTTCGGTAAGCATGGTCAGTCCGTTAGGATTGATGCCGCCTCGTTGTTCACTGATTGCCCATCCAGTGTAGCCCGCATCGTCGAGGGCTTTCATAATGGCTGGCCAGTTGTTATCGCCTTCAGTGAGGTCACAGTCGAAGCCTTTCCAGACGCCTTCGTCTTTCATTTTCTTAGTGCTGTATTCTTTGACGTGGATGCGGTTAATGCGTTTGCCGAGGATTTTAATCCATTGTTCCGGCCAGCCATAACGAAGGACGTTACCAATATCAAAATGCCAACCGACGATAGGATCACCAATTTCGTCCAGGAAGCGAACTGCCTCCAGTGGGCTAAGGATAAAATTATTCCAAACGTTTTCGACGGAGATTTTAACGCCCAGTTCTTTGGCGAGCGGGACGGCTTTTTTCAGTTCGAGGATGGAACGCTGCCAAGCTAGGTCGTAAGGGACTGTTTCGCTACAGGTTCCGGGGACGACGAGGATGGAGTCCGTTCCGTAGGCCTTGGCATCCCGCAAAGTGGTGAGGACACCTTGAAGGCCTTCTTCACGGACTTTGGGATCTTCATGAGTCAGAGTTTGTTTCCAGTGGGTGTGGCAGCAGACACTGGCGGCTTTGAGACCGGAGGCACCCAGCGCATCGATGACTTCTTGTTGGTTCATTCCACCAGCGGGCTCAACACCTTCGTAGCCGGCCGCTTTGGCTGCAGTGTATTTTTCAATGAGGCTGCCTTTGATGCCAAGGGTGCCGCCCATGATAGCTTTGCGAAGTTGTCGTTTCGAGGCCACTGGGGTCTGGGCCTGAAGGGTGCTTAGGCAAGCGACAGCACTCGCTTGAAAGGCTGTGGTGATAAAGTGGCGGCGGGTGGTCATGGAGGGAAGGTACGATCTTGAAGCGATGATCATTTCATCACGATGAGGCCACGGGAAAAATCAGCTACCGTCAGACAAACAGGGACTTTAACTCCCGGCTCGAAGGTCATGGGGGGATCTTCTTCATTGAGAAAGGCCATGATGATTTTTCCATTCGGAAGGGTGGCATGCCAAGTGCGATGGCTATGCTGGCTTTGAATGGTGACATGGGAATCCACGGTTTCTGGAATGTTTAATCTCATGGGGAAAGATGGTCTTTTTTGATGGTGGGTCGGGCATCTCGCGGGTTAGCATTCCAGTCGAGACCAACCGCCTGAAGTTGGGCCTGCATAATGAGCATATCCACGGCGCGCTGAAGCACTAGGTCACGCTGGGTAGTCTGATCGGCTTTAGATGTCTGACCTGCACTGCGGCGGATGTAGTCGTCAAGTTCCGGATGCTTGCCTGCAACGAGGGCCGCTTCATTGTACCGGGGCTTACTTTGATCAAAGGCACTCTCTTTGAGATCCCTCGTTGCTTGGCTTATTGGGCGATCAAAGATCAGGCGTTTTAGGTGAGTGGGTAGTCTGATTTGATGGTCGGGCTGAAGGCCTTTTTTAAAAAGGGAAGTGTCATCCGCCAGCAACATCTCCGCGCGTGCGAACCTGAGGGTCCATTGATCATCAAGGGAGATGTTTTCGTGCTGGACGCTGGCCCCTCGAGTGGGAGTGCCGAGGAGAATAGCCTGTTTCCGATGACGCAGAACAGCGGCGATGGTCTCGCCTAGATTGCTGGTTTCTTCGTCGATAAGGACAAGGATGGGGTGAGTCCAAAGACTGCTTTGATGACTGATGAAAAGCTGGGTGTCATCTCGGCCAACTTGCTTGATTTTAAAGAGGATTTCGCCCTTAGGGATAAAGCATTCAAGCATGGCAGCGGCGACGGTAAAGTCCCCCGGAACAGCCGCGCTACGCAAGTCGAGAATGAGTTGGGTAATTCCAGCATCCCGGTACTCACGCAGCTTGGCCTGCAACAGTGAGGTCTCACTTTCACTGAAGGCTAGTGGGCGGAGAAAGGCGATCTCTGGAGTAAGTGTCTCTGCAATGACACCGCTTTTTGAAGGAGGGCGCTGAGCTTCAACCTTACTGAGAATCTCGACTCCGAGATCTAGGCGCTGGAGAAGGCCCTGCATGGCAGCACGGTTCAGTTCGTCGAAGTTTAGCTCAGTGCTGCGGATGTAATCACTGCGGAGGATTTGAAAGGCTGATTGGATGGCTGTCTGGGAGAGTTTTCCCACCTTATCCGTTCCATTTTCAATGGCGGCGATGCAATCCAATGCGAAGATGCTTAGACCAATGAGAGGCCAGGTTAGGAGTTTCATTGGGCGTTTTGATGCAGATGATTGAGCGCATGAACGGTGCCTAGCGGTGTCTGCCAGCGGAAATGATCGGCGATAGCAGCGCTAATGTAACCTTTGGCCTGCGTGACAGCATCTAGGAGGTTGAGCCCCTGGGCCAGTCCTGCTGCGATGCTCGCAGAATAGGTGCAGCCTGTGCCATGTGTCTGGACATCTGGGGTGCGGTCAGCCTCTAGCCAGTAGAGACCGTCATCCGTGCAGAGAACATCAGCCGCGGAATCGCTACTAAGATGGCCACCTTTAATGAGAACGCTCGTCTGATATTTCTGAGCTAGTTCCCACGCGCAGGCGGCCATTTCCTCGCGGTCAGTCACGGGCTGTTTCCAGAGGACCGTTGCCTCGTCCATGTTTGGGGTGATGAGAGTAGCCAACGGCAGCAACTCGGCCTGAATCATTGAGATCGCATCATCCATCATGAGCTTGCCACCCCCGGTTGCGACCATGACAGGATCAACGACAAGCGGAATCTCACAGGCATGATTACGCCAGGCATGAACAACGGCTTGCACCTGTGCGGAACCGCCGAGCATGCCTGTCTTCGAAGCACGGATGGGAAAGGCAGTGAATAAAACGCGTATCTGATCGGCAATGATCTCAGGATCGAGTAAGTGGATGAGAGAGACCTTTCCTGGGGACTCTGAAACGACGCTGGTTAGAGCAGTGAGCGCGTAACCACCTAGAGCTGAGATGGCCTTTAAATCCGCCTGTATCCCAGCTCCACAGGAGGAGTCGGATCCGGCAATGGTCAGAACTGGCGGTGGAGAAGTCATATGAAACGATCAATGCACCCGCGTGGAAAAAGGCCAAGAGAAATGACGTGGGGAAGTTGAATTGCGGAGTTCACTAGTAAACGGCTTTTCGATGAAAGAGCCAGCTTTCCAAAATAAGCAGCATTAGCACGAGCCAGAGCAGGGCAACCGGCCAGTCGCTGACTGCTGCTCTGGCTTTGATAATGGGCAATACTGGCATCGAAGTGGCATCCTCGTTTAAAATCGGCAGATCGGTCTCTGTGGCAGAGGCCAGGATGCTGGTGCCCCGGTGATCTAATGACTGCCATGCTCCAATCTGCTTGATGGCAAACAGCCCTTTTGAGGAATCCAGAGTGGTCTCGACGAATTGATTGCCATCCCATTCAGTCCACTCGATGAGGCCCGTCTCACTGAGTAGCTCACCGGGGTGCTGGGGGCGTAATTCACTCATGGCCTCCGTGCTCTCTGCACACCAGTAAAGCGCGTTCCCTAGAAGCAGCGGAAAGGCAGGCAGAAGAGCTAATTGCTCGGAGCGTGAAGGTGAGAAAGCAGTGATGACCATGCGCTGTCCAGAGTTTTCACCCGCCGCCAAGATTGGTTCAGTGCCTGCCATCCAGAGGGGCTCCATAGAACCATTGAGCTGAAGGATGCTGGTTTGCATGACAGCTAGCCTACTGCTACTGACTCGATAAAGTAGGGGATGATCAGGGGCGACATCACGCACGCTGTCATGAGGTAAGCCAGGGGCCGCTAAAGGCTGTAAATGAACCGGTCCCGAAGTCTGCGGCGGATTCAGCGCGATAATTGGGCGGTCAGTAGGCCAGTTATCGGGAAGCCAGCCTTCAAAGACATAGACGTCGGGCTTATCCTTCAGTGGCCAGGAGCTTGGAGAGCCTTTCAGGACTTCAATCCGGCCGGCTTCGATCATTGAGGTCATGGCTAACTCGGTGAAAGGATCGGCTTTATCAGCCACCCATGAGACGATGATGGGCCGTGACTGTGGTAAAAAGGTAACGATGGCATCATCCCAACCGAGAGCGTCACCAAGGGTCTTCAAACGCAATTCTAGACGCTGACCGCGCACACCCTCAAGGGGAACAATGAGTGTGGTGGAATGGCCGGGGTCTAGCTCCAATTCGCGTAACTGGACGAGTCTGCCTGCCAAAGTGACTTCTAGGGTAGAGGTGATGTTGGTGCGGTTGGATTTGGCTGCACTGACTTTGATAAAGGTCTCAAAGCGATCTCTTGCCATGGGGGCCTGTCGAATCTGAAAGCTTGTGATACCAATGTTTTGAGGACTGGCAAGCGCTGCATCGAGAAAGACATAGGAGAGGCTTTGGGTATCTGTAAAAGCAGTGTCCCCAGCATGCCAAATCTGTGAGCGAGCCTCGATCTCAGCCAAGCGGCGGCTGACGATCAGCGCAGCAGCGGGCCGCCCCTCCATCGGCATGGGCTGAATTTCGCTCAGCAATCTGAGGCATTCTCGGCGGTTCCGACTACGAGAAAGTAAAACGTGAGGCTTGGCATCATAGGCAACCAGGGAAAAGATGACCTGATCGGGGAGGTCTTTAAGCCGCTGATGGAGAAGTCTTTTGGCCACAGCAAGACGAGTTTCCCCTCGGGCATCTCTGGCGGCCATGGAAGCCGAGCAGTCGATTACAAGGACGATGGCAGTAGCTGCGTTTTTGCCTACATCGCTGGCAGGCCGCCCAAGAGCTAGCGCAGAGAGTAGAATGACTAGCAGCGTTAATAGAAGCGAGAGCCACTTTTTTACCTTTCTAAGCCAGGCAGACTCCTGGTGCTCACGCGAAAGTGAGCGAAAGAAGAGCAGGGTGGATACAGAGACTCTGCGTGCTCGTTTCCTGAAAAGATACAAGGCCAGCGGGATGAGCGCTAGCCAGGCTAGATGAAGCAGTGCCGGTGAAAGAAAATGCATGGAGGACCGAATCCGTCAGCTACCACCATAGCAGTAGACTCAGGGATGAGTCACCTGAGAATTGTTAGTGGAGAGCAGAATCGAACCGGTTTCATCAATGGCGCTGAATTTCCAGCCACTTCAAGAGATCCACACTAACCTCAGCTCGCTGAACGTCATGAAGAAGCAAGTGATAGCTGCGGGTGTACCATAGTAGGCGCTTCGCAGGTGAACGGACCTGAGCGAAGAGTGTTTGCACCTGATCTGGACTGCTAAGAATGTCATTGGGCGAGGCTAAAAACAAGACTGGCATGCGCAGTCGCTTGGCAGAATTGGGATTGGCGTCCAGCAGTCGGCCAATTTCAGTAAGAAGTCGCAGGCTAAAGTCCGTTAAATGGTGCTCAGTGGTAGCCATCTGGTTGCCATGAGTTGTAGCGCTGGTGACTTGGATTTTCTTCTCATCGACACCCGCTAGATCGCCTAACGAATAGCGTGACCTCGGCGACAAGGTGGCTGCAGCCTCAAGTAAAAAGCGTCGAAAGCTTGATGCTGTTATCTTTAAGCCCGCCACGGGTGAGGCCAGGATAATGCCATCAGGATCACGGTGGTCGGGCAGTCGGTTTGCCGCAGTATGTAGGCAGATCAGGCTACCAAGACTCTCTCCATACCAGAAGATCGGTGTTTTGGGATGCTTTCTTTTGACAAGTAAGTGGAAAGTCTCTAGGTCGCGCAGCCATTGATTTGCCGATTGGATATCGCCCCGATTGCTGACCACAGGATCATGACCCTGCCCACGTAAATCATAGGCATAGACAATAAAGCCTTTTTTAGGCAGAGAGTCGCCAATAAACCAGAAATCGGAGGTAGCACCACTGAGTCCATGAACGGCAATGACAATGCCTCGTGTAGCTTTGCTAGGAGTGGGTTGCCAAGTTTGGTAAGGCATGATTTTCCCGTCAAAACTGGTCCAATCCTGGTGATGTAAGGTAGGCCGTTGTGGCAGCCTGGGCAGGCTACCACAGGAAACCAAGGCTAATGAGAGAACTAAAAAGGCAAAACTTGAAAAGTGACTCATGGGGGTGGTGCGGGCCTTAGGGCTGCGGCGATAAAGGCAGCCTGTGCCGCCACGCGGTCATCCAGACTGAACTCAGATGGGGTTTCAAAAGTAAGTGTGATGGGGCAGCCAAGTTGCCAGAGCACGAAGGCCTCTGGCATGCCTGAAAAATTGGGTGGCAACTTACTGCGACGAATGATACCAGCCTGCGCTCGATTACCCTCAATCACACGACGCGGATCTATAGGGATCTGCTGAGTGCACTCAGTCATGATTTGAGAACTCAAGGATAGCTTAAGTTGACATAGCTCATAGACATAGCAGCCGAGAGAATCATAATCTTCATGCAGGCAAAGCCCGATACGTAATTTCCTTTTCGAGACAAGCTTTCGCCAAGGGGCTGTAATAGGGTCCTGCGCGAGGTCGAACCGCCGATTGATGTCTAAGCCCCGATGATCCATGCGTGTATTATTCCGTAAGCCTGCAGGATTAAAGCATGGAAAGATAAGGAAGGAGCCAGTGATAAGTTGTTGGAGATTACTTTCCGCCCAGTTTAGCAATCCCCAAACTGCACCGGCTTCATCTCCATGAACACCAGCAGAAAGGTAATCTACAGCCGCTTCTTTTCCTCGTTGCGGGGTTTCCAAATACAGAATTTTTTCACCATCGAGCTCTGTCAGAATTCGCACACGCAGCCCAACAGCACGCGCAACGATCTGCCAGCGTGCAATGAGTGCACGCTGATTGTGAGCTTGATGACTTGCTAGGGGCGGCACATTTCGAACATGCATGAAATCGCTATAAGTTCAAATACAGCGTATGACGCCAGATGGAAAGTTTGGATCATAGGCGAATCAGTCTTTGTCGAGAGATGGAAAGCTAGACATAGGAATGATTGCCTTCCTGAAGGTCTTGCAAAGAGTCTTTTGATGGTCAATGTGCTTTGTGCTTCGAAACGTTCTCAAATCCAAACTCCACCGCGCAACCGTCACTGATGCTAATGTCCATTATGAGGGGAGCATCACCATCCCGACAGATTTAATGGAGGAGGCGGACCTCTGGGAGGGAGAGCGGGTTCTAGTAACTTCGATCACGAATGGTCAGCGCTTAGAGACTTATGTGATTACGGCACCTGCTGGTTCAGGTCAGATTGTTATCAACGGGGCTGCGGCTCATCGGATCCATGCAGGACACTTAGTGACCATTATGGCTTTTGGCCTTTCGGATCAGCCTGTGTTGCCGAAACGCCTTTTGCTGAACGATAAAAATGAAATCGTGAACAAGACTGTTCTTTAATCGAAACAGTGAGGGCACCAGCCATTAGGCGGTGTGACGGCCAAGCATCACTTCCAGATTGCGCTCTACAATCGCCCCCATGGTGTCACAGACATCAAAACTGTCCGTGTGATGGTATTCACCTAGCTCACGAGCTAGCTGCTGGACTTTTCCCATGGGTTCGCGCGGATTAGCCTTCATGCATGTAATGAGAGTACTAATACGCTGATGTTCACTGATGTAGCGGCGCGCAATCAGGCTCCGCTCCTCCTCTTGATACTGCTTCATGGTGGGTAAATTAAGCCACTTGGAACAGAGCCAAACTATTGGGTTATTTTCTTTAAAAAACTGTGGGAGGTAAAGACTGCGCCGACCTTCATAGCTCTGTTGGTCAAAGTCGATGGCGCGAACTCGATACTGGACATCTTCAAAGTCAGGCGTGATGTCGATGACAAAGTTGTAGCTGCGCATGTCGCCCAGTAAACGAATGAAGCAGCGTTCACTAAATTTCACGAACTCTTTGGCGATTCGAACCTTATTAACATCAGAGCGATCTAGATGATCACGGATAAAGATGTCCCCAGGAATACCAGCAATGTGCTCTTCAACCAGAGTGCCGCTGTGAGCCAGGTAATTAATGCGGTTTGGTGATAGAAGGTGCTCCAACTCCAACCCATAAACACGGGAAGCGTCTGCAGTCTTCATGTAGAAGTGATCGTAATTGTCGTTATATTGGTTAACGACTCGAATACGAAAGGGCCGAGAATTCCCAAACTCGCAGTAATCAACGCGCTCCACATATAAATGCGGCACTGCATGAAGATCACCTGTCTTCAGAAGGGAATAAATGCTCGTCAGTCGAGGATAAAGCTCCTTTTGGATCTCACTAGCATAAAGAACACTCGACCAATGCGTCGGGTTGCCGTTTTTATCGTCGATCGGATAACTTTCACTAAAACCACGAAGGTCTTGATAAGTAGCCGGCAATGAGAATCTACGTCCAAATTGATCCAGATAAATTTCCAACTCCTCAGTGAGGGGAAGAAATTCTTTCCTTTTTGTAATTTGAACGTCTGCTATCATCTGGCGCTTATGCCGCGCCACCGAAGAGGCCGCCGAGTCCGCCTTTCATCACGCTGGCGAGAACATTTTGAAGCTGGTCACCCGACGGATTGGATTCCTCCAAAGCACCATTTGGCGTAAGCTTGTCAATGATTTGAGGTAAAAACTGAGAAAGCAACGGCAGCACTGTTTTAGCATCAAGGCCTATCTTACTGGCAACTCCAGCAACGGCATCAGAGCCTAAAATTTGTTGCAACTGATCTGGTTGAATCGATTTGTTTTCACCCGTTCCAACCCATGAAGAGAAAGTATCCTTGAGTCCAGCTTGTTCGAATTTCTCCATCAAGCCAGAAAGTCCACCCGCTTGGTTTAACAGGCCGCTAAGAAGTTCGCCTTTAGGATCGCTGCTGGCACCGAGTAGGCTGCCTATAGCCTGTTTTGCGAGTACGTCGAAAAGTCCCATGCGATCACGTTTCGAGAGAGTGTGTAATCTGTCAAACAATGTCTTATTAGCTTTGACCACTATCTCAATCTAAGGCACTTCAAAAACCTTCTGCGTCGTGGGATCAAGAGCTAGTGATCCACTTGATAATCCACTCACATCCAATTCACGATAGGGTGGATAGGGACTAATAACGCGGCCCTCTTTACTGGCTTTTTTACCCCGCAAAAAACTACCACCGCTCACAGCAGCGTTGGGAGTGGACTTGGATGAGTTAGTTGAAGCATTTTGCGAACCGGGCTTTGAACCTGGTAATTTAGCTGGTTCACTACTAGAGCTAGGAATCTCAGGCGATTGATCCTTAATGGACGGGATCATTGGCTCACGCGTGATAGCTGGTGGCGTGTATTTGCCTACTGTCGGCGAATCTGAATTGCTAATTTTCTGGGAGGTTTTGGGTTTGATTATAGGCTCTGGCAGCCTCTTTTTCTGAACTGTAGGAGCGGTTTTGCTAATACCAGAATTCAACCGACTCGTTGGTGGCATCGCGGGTGCCGGGGTTGACTTCGGGGCAGGGGCCACTTCGTATCTAGGCGGATAGGATAAAATAGGGGCAGGGGATTGAGGGACTGAATAGGACTGACTGTATCCGTTTGGCGGTTGATCCAGATTACCGCGCCCTTGATGCTGATAGCTATATGCTGGAACTTGCTGACCATATTCAGCTTGAGATGCGTCCCCATAAAACAGCTTTCTAAACATACTGCCAACCTTACGGCCAAAGGTCGGTAGAAATTGTGCGGGATTTATATAGTGAGTTTGAGGTGGCTGCGCATAACCTTGCTGCTGCTGTAGCTGCGGCATCGAGTTAGCAGTTGGAATCTGATACTGAGGTGACGCGTAGTGCGGTTGTTGGTAGGTGTATCTAGGCGCTTGTTGTGCCACGACAAGCGGCACTGCGACGCAAATCAGGCCAAATACAGCAAGACCCGATGGAATGGAGTTCTGTTTCATGTCTTTAAGCTTTCTTAAATTATATCAGCATTCAAGTCGTTTTTCACCGCAGTTTTGAAGGGAGGTCTGACTCCCAAGGCTGAGTTGTATTCAATAAGATTAACTCAGCTGGGCTGCCTTACACTTTACTTTACATACATTGTAAGTAGTTATTAAACGAGGCTTGAGGAAGTAATAAGTTAGAATCTGATCAATGTTATTCATTCGAGAACTTCAAGGTGTATCATTTCACGTCAACGAAGTCGGTCTATATCTCCATGAAAGTTCAGCCTGCATTTGCTTTCCTGAATGAGCCGCGTTAGTGGACAGAATTATCCTATTCATGAAAGCAATTCTGGCACTCGAAGACGGTCGTTATTTTGAAGGTGAATCCTTTGGCGCCCCTGGCACATGTTCAGGTGAAGCCTGTTTTAATACTTCCATGACGGGTTATCAGGAGGTTCTAACAGACCCATCCTATCGCGGTCAGATTGTTACCATGACATATCCGATGATCGGCAATTATGGCATCAATGGACTTGATCCTGAAAGCTCACGGCCCCACGTTCGCGGTTTTGTGATTGAGGAACTCTGCACTGTACCCAGCAACTGGCGCAGCACGCAGACTTTAGATACTTACCTGAAAGAGCATCGAATCCAAGGCATCCAAGGGGTCGATACACGAGCGCTCACGAAGCATTTGCGCACAATCGGCGCCATGCAGTCGGTCATCACTACTGAACTGTCTATCGAAGACGCAATCGCCGCAGCAAAGGCTAGCCCGCCCATGAGTGGTAGCGATTATGTGAAAGAGGTTTCCACCCAAAAAGCCTATCTATGGGATCCCGAAGATCTGGAAAGTCGGATCTGGGACATCCCTAGTCCCAGCCAAAATCGTGAAGGCGGGCCACTTGGAGCCTTTCACCCCCTGCCCCCAGCTCAGCACCACATTGTTGCCTATGACTTTGGAATCAAAACCAACATTCTTCGTAGTCTTCGTCAGGCTGGTTTCCGTGTGGAGGTCGTTCCTGCCACCACATCAGCGGCCGAAGTGTTAGCTAAAAATCCAGATGGTGTCTTTCTTTCCAACGGTCCTGGAGATCCATCCGCACTGGGATACATCCACAAAGAGGTCAAAGAACTGATTGGCAAGAAGCCGATCTTCGCCATCTGTCTGGGTCATCAGCTTTTAGGTCACGCCTATGGTGGAAAGACCTTCAAACTCAAATTTGGCCATCGCGGCGGCAATCAGCCTGTTAAAGACCTGCGCAGTGGCAAGGTTAGTATCACCAGTCAAAATCATGGTTTCGCGATCGATCCCGCCAGCCTCCCTTCCAATGTGGAGGTCACCCACATCAATCTCAATGATGGCACCGTCGAAGGCATGAGGCACCGCGAAGCTCCCGTTCTCAGCGTTCAGTACCATCCCGAGGCAGCACCAGGGCCAAACGACGCCAAATATTTCTTCACCGAGTTTGCTAATCTGATAGATAACGCCTCATAAATTGTTAACTTTAAAGGAATTGGGTCATTTATTTACGCCAATTCATTCACATCCAGCCTTTTGAGCGCGACATGACCTCAGACAGACGGGTGACCTTGATCCTTAGAATAACCTCATCCCTAAAGGATGCGCCCATGATTACATGGGCTAAATAGTCGCCTTCATTCCATCAGGCAGCAAGTGCTTCAGCCACTCCCTTAAAGAGGTAGTAGCCCCAGCCAAACTCGGCACCATTCCAATCAGGATCATAGTGAGTGTTCTTGGCGATGAAGCGCTCCGGATGCGGCATGAGGCCAAAGACGCGACCGGTATCATCCTGGAGACCAGCAATTTGCGCGCTGGAACCATTGATGTCCCTGCCATAGAGCAAGGCGGCGTGACCATCTTTGACGTATTGTTCCGCATCGCCTGATTCGCCCACGAAGCGACCTTCGGCATGAGCCACCGGTAATTCAAAGTTATCTGGCAAAGCCTTCAGGAAGGGGCTGGTGTTCCCGTTCTTTTTCAGCGGGGCCCAACGGCAGATAAAGCGGCCCGTCGTGTTGTGAATCAGGCTGCCACGAGGCAACAGATCCAATTGAGTCAGGATTTGGAAGCCATTGCAGATCCCCAGAACGTAGCCGCCATTGGCCACAAAGGTTTTGAGGCGATCACCCAGTTTATGCTTGGTGATGAGCTGGGAAATTCGGCCACTCATGACGTAGTCGCCATAGCTGAAGCCACCGGAGAAAACCACAAGTTGCGCATTGTCTAGCGATGCCGGTTCGAGCAGTGCCACGGGCAGAACTTCGGCGCTGAAGCCGGCCGCTTCGAGAGCTCGCGCGGTTTCAAGGTCACAGTTGGTGCCGGGAAATTTAATGAGAAGAGCGTGGGGCATAAGAGGTATCAATAGAAAGGGGTCAGTCCGTTTTGCCAGATCGTCTTGAGATCTGGGATGGCCAAGTCAATAACCGTCGAGCTACGAT
>CAMBPS010000106.1 GCA_945869675.1 Prosthecobacter debontii
ACAAGGCCGTGATAAATTGGCTCATGACCAGCGCCACCGCCCACAAGCAGAGCTGGGGAGTCAGGGCGCAGATCATTCATGACGATGGAGCGGCGACCCACTGCGCGTGCTTTGCCATCATAAGCGATGACCAGACCTTCAAAGAGGTCGTCTGCACATTTGAGGGGGTCATTGATGATCTTTTTAGCGGAGTTGGTGCTCATGAGGAAAAGTTGAGATGATTGGGACGCAAGGTTTAGCTGGAAGCAATGGAATTGTCAAAGCAGGATCAACGCCCGGCTAGCGAACTGTCAGGAAGGCTGAAGGCGGCCTCAATGACATGCAGTTGGGGCAACTCAGTCGGAGTGAGGATGACTTCGGCGATGTCAAAGCGAACCGTAATCCGTGGATTGCCAAGCTGTCGCAGCCAATCCAGCGCACCCCGCTGGATGAGCTTTTGTTTGTCTTGATTCACCGCGTCAGCTGGACGACCAAAGGCAGTGCTGGTTCGTGTTTTGACCTCCACAAAACTCAGGGTCTGTCCATGACGTGCGACGATATCCACTTCACCTCGGTGCAGGCCGCGGTAGTTTCTAAAAAGTACGCGGCGCCCATGGCTCTGGAGATGCTTGGCGGCGAGGAATTCCCCCAAAAGGCCGATCTCTGAGCGGCTCAGCTTCACTCCGAGCAGGCGGCCTGAAAAGGGTTGATTCAGCGGGATGAATCGCAGTAAAAAATGGCGTAGTCGCGGATGATGCCTCAGCCGATTGGTAAATCGCTCCAAAGGCGCTGGGAGCTTCCAATTCGTGGAGGGATCGGCATTCATAGTCCTAACCGACAAACACTGATTCCACCCCCAAAGCATACGTCCACATCTGAACCGGGATCACGAGGACGGTCTCCATAGCTGGCATTGTAAAGGTAGCCACCATCAGGATGTTTTTCATAACTGACGAGCAAGGGTGATTTGGCTGGCTGGCAATGGGCCAACTCGGGCATGGCTAGCTCACCGGGAGGATGATGTGGAAAATTAGCACACCAGTAGTCGCCTTGGCCCAGAGCTTGTGATTGAAGGTTCTTAAAGAGCTCTGCAGACCATTGAGAGACTCTGTGCCAATCCACGGCAAGTCCGCGAATGAGATAATGGGAGAAGGCCATGGCTTTGACCTGATGGTAAGTTGCTTCCCGTGCTGCGGCACAGGTGCCTGAAATCATGATGTCCTGGCCCAAATTACCGCCGGCATTGATTCCGGAAAGTACCCAATCAGGTTTCAGATCAAGAGCGAACAGACCGATCCTCACACAGTCTGCTGGTGTGCCATGAACCGCCCAGCGGTTGTCACCTCGTGAGTCGACCTTGAGTGGAGAATGCGTGGTGATGCGATGACCACACATCGACTGCTCACTGGCGGGGGCGACGATGGAAAGGGTCGCTTTTGGAATCAAGCGCACAGCCTTTTCGAGAGCCGCTAGACCGGGCGCATCGATACCATCGTCATTGGTAAGTAGGAAATGCACGAGGAACTATTTCTTGAAGTAACCATTCTGTTTCTCACTGATCGGCAGACCCACGATCTGCATGACTTTCAGCATGTCCTCCCAGAGTTCACGCTTGGCTTTCAGACCGCCGCCCGCCAGCTTTTCCTCCCGTAGAATGTAATTAGGGTGAAAGGTTGCCACCGTCTGAATGCCCTGCAGTTCGTGGTGTTTACCACGCAGACGTAGAATGCTTTCACCCAGTCCAAAGGCCTTGGCAACGGCTGGTCCTAGCACCACCACCACTTTTGGAGCTACAATGGCAATCTCCGTCATGATGTAAGGCAGAAAGACGCGCATCTCTTGATCTGTAGCTGCACGATTGTTAATTCCTTGATCCCCATCGACGGTTGGACGAAATTTGCAAAAATGGGTTAAATAAACCGCCTCACGTTTTAATCCCATGGCAGTGATGATGCCTGTCAGCTTTTGACCTGCGGGACCCATGAAGGGCTGTCCAGCTTCTTCCTCCTCTAGGCCGGGGGCCTCGCCAATAAACAAAATCTCCGCCTCTGGCGTGCCGCTGGCAGGAACCAGGGTCTCGCGCAGAGCGCCAAGAGCCTGAATGTCGGCGGAAGTTTTGATTTGGGCCATTAAAGCGGCCAATTTTTCAGCCTTGGTTTGGCCGGTCACCTCAAACAGCGCTGGATTGGCATCCCCAGAAACGGTTGTCACGAAGACGGGCGATTTCATGACAGGTGCGTCGGCCGGTTTCGGGCTTGGTTTCGCCGTCGGTTGCGGTATGACCGCGCGCACCTGAGCCGGTAGATTCACCGTCGGAACTGCTGTTTGGGCCGGACGTCCTGGTTTGTCACGCTGTTTGAGACGCTCAAGCATTCCTGGTTTCAGGACGACATGCGTGTGCCCCGCCACCTGGCGTTGCTCCAGAAAATGCTTTAACAACCCTGCTGCCTCCTTTGACATAGGTGAATAAGTGGCGAGTCCTCAAGAGGACTCAACTAAGACTTATCTGACGGCCTCATTTTCCCAGTCATCGCCATTCTTTCAGGCGTTCGGGGAAGGGGCAGGTAGAGCAGGCACTGTCATCTTCCAGGCAGAAATCTTCATACAATTGCAGCAATCCCTGCTGCTGATGGAGTTTCTTTTGGAACTCGGCACTGCGCGGGTGATCACCAAAAAGACGTAGAGCTGCGCGACGTAGCTTTTGGTTATCTAGCATGGCTGGTAATTCCAAATACTCTACCCAAAGGCGCGTGCGTTCTGGGATCAGTAAAGGATAGACCACATTGGCGAGCATTTCCTGAACACGGCTTTCGCCGATGAGGCTGATGGGCTTGGTGGCGGCCTCGGCAAGAAGCGTGTAGTGAGTGTCCCAGTAATCATGACGAAGGGCGAGCAGGCTGGCTTTCCAGCCTGGCTGGTTCCAGCGGCTGGCCTCCATGAGCGGTCCAGCAATGCGATCCCAATTGACTAGCATGGCCGTTAGTGCCCCGAGTCGACGTTGGGGGTGGTTCCCAGGCCTTGTTGCCGCTAACCTCCATTGCGGACGCTGGGTGTCGCTGAGCCAGCGTTGGCAATCATCTCGCCTCTGCCACCAATCTTGCCAAAGTTGGCGCAGGTAGTGACGGGTGGTGGGCCGGGTGTCCTCAAAGCGAATGTTTTCCATGAAACCACTGATGCCAAAGAGCAGTGCTTCTCGCTCGGAGAGCGATCTTTTTTTCAGAAGCTTCAATGGCAGACGCTGGCAAAGTAGGAGGAATGGTTGCTGGTTGTTTCGATAGCCAAGTGTCTGCGCTAAAGCTTGATAAATCGCCTGCTCGCGACCATGGGCGGCGACTGCACGGTGCAGGCGCATTGACTTTCGCTCCAAGCGATATTGGGCAGCTGACTCTAAGATGGACGCAAGTCGGCTAGGTTCCATTTCGCGAAGCGGGGTCGAGCATCTGCCAAGCTTTGCCGCCGCTTGGCCACGGTTTGGTCTTGCCTCTTGCGCCAGCATGGCGCTGCTAAGTTGAATCTGAGTGACTTCTTTGTGCTCAACCGTCCGAGTGAAAAAACGCTGCTCAGGTGCCTGTAAAAAAAGATGCAGAACGACTTGGCGATACTCTGGATTCGCCCCATGGCAATGTCGCTCCCAGTCGCGTGCGTCCGGGTCCAATTCGATGGCACCCTGTTCCTGCCTGCCATCAATTTGCACTGTGCATTCCATAAAGTCAGGCCCCGCACCCGAATTCCAGATTCCGAAGTCGACAATTTTGACAGCCTTTCCCTGGCTACTGATGAAATCACGACCAAAATCACCTGCAAACCACAGGCTTTGCAAGTCCTGCTCGCTCAAATTTTCTGCCCATATGGAGTCAACCGAAGGCTCTGCCATGCCCGAAAAAACGGCATCGCGAAAACGTTCATAACGATCAGCGAAGGGCAGGGGTGTGAGCGCACTCATTCCCTCTTCTTTAAGGGGAAATCGCTAGGCTTCAACTTGGGCCCGGCACAAATAAAGTTCTCCTAAGGGGCGAAAAATTGGAGTATCTGCCTTCAGTTAATAAGGCCTCAGAACTCAGTTTAGTAGACTAGGCAGGAGAGGTTAGCTTTTCCTGTCTGCTCTACTCAGGTTACTGCTGTTGCTGTTCCTGCTGCTGCTGAAAGCGGATTTCTGCCTGCAAGTCTACGGGGGGATGATACATGTAGTTTGTGTAGAGATGGGCACCGATGCAGGCAATCTCGACCTGAGAAGAGTCAAGGAACTCGTGAAGACCACGGTCAAAGATGGATTGAACATCTACCTTTGATAGACGGCTCAGGAAGGCTTCAAAGCGCTGAATAGGCTCGGCGTTGACGGCGGCGGCTGGATCGCCCTCGGTGATGAGCTTGATGTATTCGTTCATCTGCTCAGCACAGAATTTCATGGAACGCGGGAAACTCTCGTCAAAGATCAGAAACTCGACAACCTTTTTGAAGAGAACATCAGCGACGTAATAGCGGCGGTAGGGTTCAACTGCGCTGGCTGATCTTAAGACAGCATGCCACTGAGCGGTATCGACGGCCCCACCCACGTCTGAAGCTTTGGGCAGAAGGATATGATACTTGATGTCGAGCAGGCGTGTAATCTGGTCGGCACGCTCCAGGTATTTGCCAAATTGAATGAACTCAAAGCCTTCGACTCGTGAAAAAGTGCTCACCGTGATGCCTTGAAAGAGGTGGGAAAAGCGCTTGATCTGATCGTAAAAAGCGCTGGCTCCTTCATTCCAGATTTTTTTTGCGTCCGCACCTTGGATGAAGTGGTATGCGTCATTGAGCACCTCCCACATCTCACTGGAAATCTGATCCCTCACTTGCCTAGCATTTTCTCGGGCGTTGGAGATGCAGGAAATAAGCGAGTTGGGGTTTTCGATTCGAAAGGTTAGAAAGTCTGTGGCGCTTTCATTGTCAGCCGATTCATAAAGTCTGAAGAATTGCTCTTCATCGCCTGAGGAACGCAGCACAGGCAGCCAGTGTTCTTTGAGCGTCTCAGCGCTGACCTGGCCAAAATCGAGCAAGATCTGCAAATTGACATCAATGAGGCGTGCCTGATTTTCAGCGCGCTCTAGATAACGGCTCATCCAGTAAAGGCTGCCAGCGACTCGTGAGAGCATGACATTGGCCTGCTTTGACCGGGCGACTTCTTCGCGGGCGGTGGTGGTGGACATGGTTGGAAAGAGGATGGTGAAGTTGTTGGGAAGGGGAACAGGCAGAGTTGATTACTTCTTCAGAACCCAGGTGTCTTTGGATCCGCCGCCTTGGGAACTATTGACCACGAGGCTGCCTTTGCGCAGGGCGACGCGTGTGAGGCCGCCTGGAGTGACGACCGTTTTTTCTCCACACAGGATGTAGGGTCGGAGATCGACATGGCGGCCGCCAAAATCATCGCCAGTCCAGGTGGGATGACGACTCAGAGAAATCGGATGCTGGGCGATAAAGTTACGCGGGTTATCTTCGATCATTTTGCGAAACTCTTCAATCTCTGCCTTAGCTGCCCATGGCCCCATGAGCATGCCGTAACCGCCGGCTTCGTTGGCAGATTTGACAACAAGCTTATGGAGATTCTCCAAAATAAAGCTGCAATCGGAGGGTTCGGAAGCCAAAAAGGTATCCACATTGGGTAAAATGGGGTCTTCACCGAGGTAATATTTGATCATCTTGGGCACGAAGTAATAGACGACCTTGTCATCGGCCACGCCCGTTCCGATCGAGTTGGCGAGGCTGACATTACCTGCTCGGTAGGCATTGACTAAGCCAGGAACTCCCAAAAGTGAATCAGCGCGGAATACCGATGGATCAAGGAAATCATCATCAATGCGGCGGTAGATGACATCTACCTTCACGAGTCCCGCGGTTGTCCGCATGAACACCTTAAAGTCACGCACCACTAGGTCACGACCTTCAACAATCGGGATACCCATTTGTCTAGCCAGGAAGGCATGCTCAAAATAGGCACTATTATAAACACCTGGAGTCAGAAGAACAGCATTGGGGGCATTGTTGCCATTGAATTTGGCCGGAGCGCAGTATTGAAGCACTTTCAGCAGTTCAGCTGGATAGTCATCGACAGGATGCACACCGCTGGCCTGGAAGAGTTCAGGGAAGGTGCGTTTGAGGGCATTGCGGTTTTCCAGCATGTAGCTAGCGCCTGATGGGCAACGGAGATTGTCCTCAAGCACCAGATACCTGCCTTCATGGTCACGGATCAAATCGCTGCCACAAATGTGCACATAGATATCTTTGGGCACCTCACAATTCATGAATTCGCGACGAAAATGTTTCGCGCTTAGCAAGTATTGAGGCGGGATGACGCGATCCTTGATGATTTTCTGTTCATGATAGATGTCATGGAGAAAAAGATTCAGTGCAGTGATGCGCTGAATCAGGCCTTTTTCTACCACATCCCATTCCTCCGCTGAAATCACGCGGGGCACGCAATCGAACGGGAAAATCCGCTCGGTACCTTGATCGTCGTTGTAAACCGTAAAGGTCACCCCTCCACGCATGAAAGCGTTTTCTACCGCTGTCTGTTTGTTGCTAAATTCAGTCGCAGAAACTGCATTTAGGGCATCGCTAACGCCTTGGTAATGTGGACGAGGAGTGCCGTCACTGGTGAACATCTCGTCAAAGAAGTTCTCCGTTTGGTAGTGGTCGAAAAGCATAAGGTTGGAGCCCGTTGGTTGGACTAAATTAGTGAAATAGCAGGACTAAGGCCAAGATTGCGAGATGCTTTCAGCTCGCGGAAATCAAAGCGGGAATCGGCCGTTGGTTACCTGATTCAGTTCGCATTTTTAATATGGCCAGCCTCTCCAGAGGTGATGAAGTCTGTCAAACGATAACATCGCCACGTGACTTTATGCTTTGCTCTTATTATGAGCATGATACAGATAGTGCCCTTTAGCCCAAAAAATGGGTCAGTTATCCCCCGCCGTATTTGCCTTGGAGCCTCTTTTTGAGTGCGACCAATGGCGGTAGCTTCTTTAAATTAGCTCTTACTTATGATCATACTCGGTCTCAATGCCTATCATGGTGATTCAGCTGCAGCGTTAATCAAAGATGGCAAACTCATTGCAGCCGCTGAAGAAGAGCGCTTTCGTCGAATCAAGCACTGGTCGGGCATGCCTACGGAATCCATTCGTTGGTGTTTGCAGGACGCGGGTCTCAAGCTCAGTGATGTTGATCATCTCGCCATCAACAGGAATCCGAAGGTGAATAACATCCGCAGGGCACTCTATGTTCTGCGTAAACGTCCGAGCCTCCAGCTGATGTTAAAACGCTTTAGCAACATCCGCCGCGCTGCGTCCTATGAAGAGCAAGTAAGCAATGCCTTTCCAGGCCAGCAATTGCGTGCCAAAGTGCATCACGTCGAGCATCATTTGGCTCACTTGGCTTCAAGCTTTCTTGTTTCTGGCTTCGATGAAGCGATTTGTTTGTCAGTGGATGGTTTTGGTGACTTCGCCAGCAGTGCTTGGGGCATGGGAAAGGGAGCCGATATCAAGATCGACGGTCGCGTTTATTTCCCTCATTCACTGGGTGTGTTTTATTCAGTGATCACCCAATTCATCGGCTATCCTCATTATGGCGATGAATACAAGGTCATGGGTTTAGCTCCCTATGGTGAGCCGAAATATCTGAAGCAAATGCGTGAGATCGTGAAGGTGCAAACCGATGGCACCTTTAAGCTGAACTTGGACTACTTCCGTCATCATAACGAAGACGTTCATTACACCTGGGATAACGCTATCCCTGAGATCGGAACTCTCTATCGCAAAGAGCCCATGGAAGCGCTGTTTGGTCCACAGCGGGAAAAAGGTTCGGAGCTAGAGCAAAAGCACCGTGATATCGCCCGCAGTGCTCAGGTGATGTATGAGGAGGCGTTTTTTGCAATGCTTCAATCTTTGCATGCCAAGTATCAATGTTCTGATTTGGCCCTCTCGGGCGGTTGTGCGATGAATTCCGTGGCTAACGGGAAGGTGTATTTAAACTCGCCCTTCAAGCGCATGTATCTGCCTGCCTCAGCTGGAGATGCGGGTGGTGCGATCGGTTCGGCCTTTGTCGTGGCGCGGCAGATTGACAAAGCATCTAAGCCATTCGTCATGGATCACGCCTATGTCGGCCCGCAGTCTACGGATGCTGAAATCAAGATGTTGCTGGATTCCCGTGCTGCAGACATTCAGGTTGAAGGTTGCACGGTGCGTCGCTTTGATGATGAGGGTCAGCTTTGTCAGGCCACAGCCACGGCGATTACGGAAGGTAAAGTTATCGGCTGGTTCCAAGGCCGTATGGAATGGGGTCCGCGCGCTCTCGGAAATCGCAGTATCCTCGGTGACCCACGTCGGGCTGACATGAAGGATATTCTGAATCTAAAAATTAAGCGTCGCGAATCCTTCCGTCCCTTTGCTCCGAGTATCCTGCGCGAAGACGTGAGCGAGTGGTTTGAGCAGGATGATGATGTTCCGTTCATGATGGAAGTATTTCAAGTGCGCGAAGAAAAGAGGCAGCAAGTTCCAGCCACCACGCATGTCGATGGATCGGGGCGCCTTCAGACCGTTCATCAGGAGACTAATCCGCGTTATCACCGACTCATCAGTGAATACAAGGCTATCACGGGTGTGCCGATTGTTCTGAACACCAGCTTTAACGAAAATGAACCCGTCGTCTGTAAACCCCAAGAAGCGCTGGACTGCTTTCTGCGGACGAAGATGGACGTCCTCGTGCTCAATGATTGGATGGTCCGCAGAGGATGATCCACAGATTTCACAGATCACGCAGATTACTTTTAGATGATGTTGAAGGGCTGCCTGTTATTTCTGCACAAGTTCATCCCTCTAAATCTTTGAAATCTGAGCAATCGGTGGACCCAAAAACCTTTGTGATCATCGGCGCGGCGATGGAAGTGCATCGCGAACGCGGCTTTGGATTGAATGAGGTTTCCTACCAAGATGCACTGGCGGAAGAAATGCAGTTGCGAGGTATTCCATGTGTGACAGAGCCTGCCTATCATGTTTTTTACAAGGGGATCAAGTTGCCATCATTTCTGCGACCGGACTTCGTCTTCTATGGTGAAGTCATCGTGGAATTGAAGGCCCTGACTCAAACCGCTGGCCGCGAAGAATCCCAGGTGCTTGGTTATCTCAAAGGCACTGGCTTCCAAGCTGGCCTTTTACTCAACTTCGGCACTCCCAGTCTCTTTCAAAAACGCTTCGTTCATTCCTCCAAATGGCTTCCCGAAGCCGCCACCGAAAATCCGTCTTATTGATCTGTGTCATCTGTGAAATCTGTGGATAAATCGACTCTGTGCCATCCGTGGACATGAAGGGTATTGTCTTAGCAGGAGGTGCTGGTTCTCGCTTGTATCCATTGACGCAAGTCGCAAGCAAGCAACTTCAGCCTGTTTATGATAAGCCCATGGTCTATTATCCGCTAACGGTTTTGATTGCAGCAGGCATTAGTCAGATTTGCTTGATATCGACCCCGAATGACCTGCCAAGATTTCAGCAGTTGCTCGGTGATGGTAGCCAGTGGGGAATCTCCATCGAGTATCGTGAGCAAGCTCGTCCTGAAGGCATCGCTCAGGCTTTTTTGATCGCCGAATCCTTCATTGGAAATGACAGTGTCGCTTTGATTTTAGGTGATAATATTTTCCTTGGTGGGGATGCTTTCCCTCGAGCAATCGCTGATTTTAGCGGCGGTGCCTCGATCTTTGCTTATCACGTCAATGATCCGCAGCGCTATGGAGTCGTCGAGTTCGACGCCCAAGGTCAGGCTGTTTCGCTGGAGGAAAAGCCAGTTCAACCTCGCAGCAATTTTGCTGTTCCCGGAGTTTATTTGTACGACCATCAAGTGGTGGAAATTGCACGAAAACTGAAGCCTTCAGCACGCGGAGAACTTGAAATCACTGACATCAATAAGGATTATCTTCACCGTGGTAAATTGCGAGTTAATCGCATGAGTCGTGGCAGTGTTTGGCTAGACTCAGGCACGAGTAGCAGTTTACATGACGCATCTTCTTATGTGCAGACCATTGAAAAGCGGCAGGGGGTGAAGCTAGGCTGTCCCGAGGAGGCTGCATTGCATCGTGGATTCATATCACAAACGGACTTTGAAAAGTTGGTCGAAGGACTGCCAGAGTGTGAGTATCGTGATTATCTAAGTTCTGTCGCGACGGGTGTGGGGCGGGTTGGTTTTATTTCGGCATGAATCTTCTCGTCACAGGTGGTGCCGGTTTCATTGGTTCCAATCTCATTCGTCATATCATCGATAAGCCAGAGATCAGTAAGCTCATCAATCTTGACTGTCTCACGTATGCCGGTCATTTAGAGAATCTCGAAGGCATTCACGGCAATCATCCACGATACATCTTTGAAAAAGTTGATCTGCGTGATAAGTCCGAAGTTCTTCGCGTGATCAACCAGCATGACATCACTCACGTCATGCATTTAGCAGCTGAAACGCATGTGGATCGTAGCATCGCAGGCCCAGGCGATTTCATTACGACCAATATCAACGGCAGCTTCCATCTTCTCGAAGCCTGTCGCGATGCGTGGGAAAAACAGAAAGAGGATAGAGGAGAGCTGAAATTCCTGCATGTGAGCACAGACGAGATCTTTGGTTCATTGGGTGACTCTGGGTCCTTCACTGAATCATCGCCATATGCGCCAAACTCTCCTTATGCGGCAAGTAAGGCCGCGAGTGACATGCTTGCGCGCTCCTACCATCACACGTATGGATTGCCGGTGGTCATCACGCATTGCTCAAATAATTACGGTCCCTACCAGTATCCTGAAAAGCTGATTCCTGTGGTGATTCAAAGTATTCTAGCTCGACGGGAAATCCCAGTTTATGGGGACGGTCTTAATGTGCGTGATTGGCTGCATGTCGATGATCATTGTGCCGCACTTTGGCTCGTCCTTAATCAGGGGAGGGCAGGGCAAACCTATAATATCGGCGGCCACAATGAGATGGCTAATTTATATCTTGTGCAGCGAATTTGTGATCTTGTGGATGAAATCCAACCTGCGCTTGATGGCCATTCACGCGATTTGATCACCGCTGTGCCAGATCGACTTGGCCATGATCGCCGCTACTCCGTTGATGCATCGAAAATGCAACGCGAATTAGGTTGGAAGCTCGCTCACGCTCCTGAATCAGCTCTCCGCTCTACCGTGCAATGGTACTTGCAAAATCAATCCTGGGCCACCTCGATGAAGGTTGGCGTTTGATCCGATAGAACATGTCATCTGTATCCGAAAAGTCTGTTCAATTTGGCTGCGGCATGCGTCCCGGACCTTCATGGGTCAACTATGATGTCAGTCCCACCCTTCGGTTAGCTAAAATCCCAGGACTCAAAAAACTGCTGCGTCTTCCTGATTGGTCCGCCAACGTTTTGTATGGCGACATCACCCGGGGTTTACCCATCGAATCTGGATCATGTTCTCGGCTGTATTGTGATCAGGTACTGGAGCATCTTGCTCGTGAGGATGTTTTTGCTGCATTACAAGAATGTCGTCGCCTGCTTTCACCTGGGGGGGTATTCCGTCTTTTTGTGCCTGATTTGAAAGCCATCGCCTCCAGTTATGTGAAAGGTGACGAATCATCTTCCGCCGAATGGTTCATGGAAACGATAGGTCTAGGTTTCTCTTCTCGACCGAGAACGATCGGGCAGCGATTGCGTGAATACATGGGAAACTCACGCCACCTCTGGGCCTGGGATGCCCACTCCATGAGTGCTGCTTTGAAAGTCGCGGGTTTTAGCAAGGTTAAACAGGTCCACTATAGGGATTCAGGAGATCCTCTTTTTGATGAGTTGGAGAGCCCGATTGAATGGGGACTTGCCCTTGGCATGGAGGCCCGGTGTTAAACGTGACCTCGCGTCTAGTGAGGAGCCCAAATCATGATGGACCTAAAGCCTGTAGTTCCAGTTTCAGCCATTCTTCCCACGCGAAATCGCGCTCGCATTCTTGAACGCTTCTTTGAAAGCCTGATTCTTCAAGATGTTTTGCCTGCGGAAGTCGTCATATGTGACAGTTCTGAAGATGGAGAAACACTTTTTGTTGTAGAGCAGTTCCAGCGCGATCATGGCCTTAAAATGTCCATCGTTTACCAGAAAGCAAAACGCACCGGACTGGCACCACAGCGGAATCAGGCCGTTGCCACCTCGGCTCAGCCTTTCACGTGGTTTCTTGATGACGACATGATTCTAGAACCTAGCTGCCTGCGGCAACTCTATGAAGCGGTTGATTCGTCAGCAAAAATCGGTGGGGTCACTGCCACGCTTGTTAATGAAGCCTACCACCCACCTGGTCGTATGACTCAAAGGTTGATGAAGTTTTTTGAAAATGGGATGGTTCGCAGCACATACGCCTCTACTTGTATTGGTCCAGGTTGGACTTTCCTTCATGATGCCAATCCTGATGGATCCGCACTCATGCCTGCAGAATGGTTGGGCGGAGGCTGTACACTTTATCGTCGAACGGCACTGCCAGAGCCTGCCGTTCCAGATCATTTTGAAGCCGGAGCACTCGGTGAAGACTTAGCTGCATCACTCACGGTCGGGCATGCTTGGGAAATGTATCACGTCAGGGCTGCACGTGCCGTGCATGACAGTCAGGGCGGCGATCATAAGCGTAGCTTTATCAAACATGCTGATCAGACCCTTCGGAATCGTTACTTTATCATGACGCGAGTCATGGGAAAAGATACGTTTAGAGACATGCTGAACCTCGCCGTTATGCAGACCTTTATCCTGATGAGTCAGCTTATCCACATCCGCACTTGGCGCAGGGCTGGGTGCATGTGCATCGGATGGGGCCTGGCGATTTACAAAATGGCTACACAGCCTGCACCTCCGGCACGCTGGCCGGTTGTTTCGGCTTGAATTCGACATAACGCCAGAAGCCATGCCAGATGACATCATCATACGCGCTGAAAACGTTGGTAAACGCTACACGCTAGGTCAGTCGTCTGGAACTGGTGGCTATCGCAAATTCAGTGATACCCTTATCAACGCCGCCAAGAACCCCTTACGCTGGTTTCAACAATCATCCCTCAGCACGCAGCCTTCTCAAAAGGACTTCTGGGCGTTGCGTGATCTTTCATTCGACATTCATCAAGGCGAAGTCGTCGGCATCATTGGTCGCAACGGCGCCGGAAAGTCCACTCTGTTGAAATTGCTTTCTCGAATCACGGAACCTACGACCGGACGCATCACGCTGAATGGCCGAGTCGCTTCCTTGCTGGAAGTCGGCACTGGGTTTCATCCCGAGTTAACGGGTCGTGAAAACATCTTCCTCAATGGAGCCATCCTAGGCATGGGCAAGGTCGAGATCAAAAAGCGCTTCGATGAGATCGTTGAATTTGCCGAGGTGGAACAGTTTCTCGATACCCCAGTAAAACGTTACAGCAGTGGTATGTATGTTCGCCTAGCTTTTGCGGTGGCTGCCCACTTGGAGTCGGAGGTATTGATCGTAGATGAAGTCCTCACGGTTGGGGATGTTAAGTTTCAAAAGAAGTGCCTGGGAAGAATCGAAGATGTCACGCGAACAGGTCGCACGGTCCTTCTGGTGAGCCATCAAATGGAAGTCATCAAACGACTGGCAACCACAGGATTGCTGCTTAATAAAGGGTCGCTCGCCATGCAGGGCGGGGTAGACGAGGTGGTGAAGCGGTATTTGAGCGATGCTGATACCAATCAGACCTTGAAGGTGGTGCCTGGAAGAGCTGGATTTCAGGAGGTCGTCATCGATCAGCAACGCTTGAATGAGGGTGATCTAGAGGTGCGTCTGCGATTCAGTTCGCCTGAAGTGATCTTAGAGCCGACGATCGGTCTTGTTGTGCATGG
>CAMBPS010000107.1 GCA_945869675.1 Prosthecobacter debontii
CTCTCAGTGAATCTCCCGAGAAGCACGAACTCTTCGCTTGCCCCGGTAGCGACGCTATTGCGACCCTCGCGACAAGAGTGGACGTGCCTGATCTGCCAGAGCTGATCACCTGGATGAAAAACAACGCGATTGATCTCTGTGTGGCTGGTGAGGAGGCTTGGCTCGTCAAAGGACACGGATTGGCCAATCTCTGCGCTGAAGCCGACTTGCCGTGCTGGGGGCCAGTGAAGGAAGCGGCTCAATTGGAAGCCTCGAAAGCTTTTGCTAAACATTTCCTACAACGCCATCAGATCCCGACGGCGACTTACACGGTCTGTTCGACGGCTGAAGAAGCTCGCGCCACTTTAACCGAATTTCCCATTGTGCTTAAATTCGACGGATTGGCGGCTGGCAAAGGTGTGGCCGTATGCCCAAACCGTGAGGAAGCGGAGGCTTTTATCACCGACGTCATGGAAAGGCGCATCTTTGGTGCGGGTCATCTGGTAGTCGAGCAATGCCTGATCGGGCCAGAGCTTTCTGTATTCGCCTCAGTTTGTGATGATCAATATCACATCCTCATGCCTGCCCGTGACTACAAACGCATTGGTGACAATGACCAAGGTCCAAATACCGGCGGCATGGGTGCTGTAGCGAGCCGACAGCTGGCTGATCCCGAACTGATGGCGCGAATCGAGCGTGAGATCGTTCAGCCAACGGTGAGAGGTCTGATTCAGGACAATTTGAACTATCGTGGGTTCCTCTACTTTGGCCTGATGCTCACGGCTGATGGTCCAAAAGTGATCGAATACAATTGCCGCTTTGGAGACCCTGAGGCGGAGGCTGTCATGCCGATGGTTCGCGGTGATTTTGCTAATTATGTTTTTGCTGCAGCTAAGGGTGAGCTTCAGCCTGATTTGCTGCAGTTCGCGGAAGGTTGGAGTATCTGCCTGATCTCGGCTTCTGCTGGTTATCCAGCCACCTCAAGAAATGGAGATGTCATCAGCGGCTTGGAATCGGTGGCTGGAGCACGGGTTTACCACTGCGGCACCAAGAAGAATGAGGCCGGTCAATTTGCTACCAACGGAGGTCGTGTCCTAGCCGTCGTGGCTCAGGGGGCGACACGAACAGAGGCCCGAGATAAAGCTTATGCGGAGTCGATGAAAGTGACCTTTGATGAACTTCAACGGCGCTCAGATATCGGGCAGATGCATTTCGAATAAGGTCACAAAAAAGCAGTCTCCGGGGGTGGAGACTGCTGATAGCATGAACGAGTCGATTAACGACGCTTTTTCTTCCGGCCATGAAGAATGGCGCGGGCTTTGTCTTCTTCGTCGAGGACGGTGGTGTATTTATAAGTGAAGCCTTCAAGCTTCCTGCGCTCAATCTTCATGCTGATGAGGCGCTCAATGCTGGCGACATACGGCAGTTCCTCGGCTGAGAACATGGTGTAGGCGTCGCCTTCCTTTTGAGCCCGTCCTGTGCGCCCGATGCGGTGCACATAGTCTTCGGAGTTTTCCGGCACCATGTAATTGATGACGTGAGTTACGCCGCTGACATCTAGGCCACGCGCTGCAAGATCGGTGGCGACAATGACTTCAAACTCACCGCTCCGGAAGCCTTTAAGCGCGCGCTCACGCTCGGTTTGACGGATGTCTGAGTGCATGACAGCCACCTTATATTTACCTTCTTCCTGAAGGGCTCCATAGACCTGATCCGCCTGTGCTTTGGTTCGGGTAAAGATCATCAGGCTTTCGAAGTGTGTTTTGCCAAGAATGGCCAGCAAGAGTTCCTGACGTTGATCACTTGCCACAGGATACATGTAATGACTGACGGTTTCAGCAGGGGAGAAACGAAGGCCGACTTCGACGGTTGCTGGATCGGTCAGGGCAAACTCAGCCAAGCTCTTGATCTGAGGGGGCATGGTGGCCGAGAAGAAGAGAGTCTGACGGCCTTTGGGTGTTTTTTCGACGATGCGGCGAACGTCAGGAAGGAAGCCCATGTCGAGCATGCGGTCCACCTCGTCCAAAATGAGCACCTCAATATCATTCAGATTGGCGGTGCCATCCTGCATAAAGTCGAGCAGACGTCCGGGGGTGGCGACGACTATGTCCACGCCCTTTTGTAAACCTTTGCGCTGTTTGTCATAACCGACCCCGCCGTGAACGAGCAGGACACGCAGACCGGTGTGCTTACCGTATTTTTCAAATTGCTCCACCACCTGAGCCGCAAGCTCGCGAGTAGGCTCAAGGACAAGGCAACGAAATTTACCAGGAGCGCCGAGTCGGCTGAGAGTCGGCAGGGCGAAGGCGGCAGTTTTACCGGTGCCTGTTTGAGAGGCGCCGATCACATCTTTGGAATTTAGGATGATCGGGATGGAGCGTTCCTGAATAGTGGTTGGTTTTTCATAACCGCTATCGCGGATGGCAGCTAGCACTGAGTCTGCAAGACCAAGAATCTGGAAGGCTTCTGGGTAGGGACCTTCCGGCACGGGTGGGGCAGGTGGCGGTGCCTCAGGTGCGTAGTTTTCACGCACGGGTGCATCTTCACTGAGGTCGCGTCCAGGGCCGCGCTCGTTGCGTCCGCCGCGGCCAGCACCGCGCTGGGAGCGCTCATCGCGTGGAGGGCCATTACGGCGCGGACGTTCAGCGTTAGGTTGTCCGTCACGGCGAGGGCGATCTTCACGCGGCTGTCCATCGCGGTTGGGACGATCCTCACGGGGTGGGCCGTCACGACGTGGACGGTCGGGTCGTGGCTCACGAGTGTGAGGAAACATCTTGGCTACGTGATGCTCGGTCTCAGCCTTGGATTTAGGTGTAGTTGCAAGTTTTTTTTCTCCCAGCCCGATGACTTTTTTCAGGCCCGCTTTCAGGCGGCCTAGCAGGGAGGATTTCTTTTTTGGCTCAGGGGATCTTGATTCAGTCACAAGCGTGCGGGGTATGGGGTCAATCAGGCACGATGTATCGGCCACGATGCGGGGGAATGCAAATACCACGCGACGGACAGGGTTTTAGGCGGCTTTGTTTACGCTACCTTGGTGGAGCATAGCGGGTTCGAACCGCTGACCTCCTGCATGCCATGCAGGCGCTCTACCAACTGAGCTAATGCCCCGGAAAAGAAAACCGGCTCCCTTGGTGAGGGGAGCCGGAGACTAGCGACTTGTTCTGTTTTGACAAGCCGAATTTATTCAATTTTAAGCTTATTTTTTGCTGGAATCTTTGCTTTTAGCATCTGGGGCGCTGGTGGCTGCCGGATCAGCTTTCTTTTTGCTGTCATAGATCTTCTTGGCTTCAGCGACATCGTCAGCTTTGATTTTGGCCTTCAGCTCATCGCGATATTTAACGGCGATTTCAGCTTTTTGGGAGGCATCCACGGCTAGATCAGCATAGGCAAGGGCGCGAGCCAGGTTTGGCACAGCTTTATTATCCTTGATGTTAGCAAGACCACGCTCATTCAGGCTGGCCAAGCGCAGCATGGCAAGTGGAACACCAGCTTCAGACGCGGCTTCATATTGCAGTGCAGCGGCGGCTGGGTTGGCGCGGCCAAGACCGGCACCGGTTTCGAACATCTGGCCCAGAGCGATCTGGGCAGGTGCGAAGCCAGCGGAGGCAGCGCGGTCAAACCAAGCCATGGCAGCAACGATGTCTTGTGAGGTGCCTGTGCCTTGTTGATACAGACCAGCAAGACGGAACTGAGCCTGTGGCACGCCGGAGGTGGCGGCTTTCAAGAGGAAGGCAAAAGCCTTGATGGGATCCTTGTCCACCACAGTGCCGGTTTCATAATAAACACCGACATTATAGAAGGCCGAAGCTTGGCCGTTTTGAGCAGCGAGACGATAAAGGTCAAGGGCGCTCTTGGCGTTCTGCTGAACGACGATTTCAGCTTTGTCACCTTCACCTTCTTTGATACCTGCCTCGAAGAAATTACCGAGGCGGAAAAGGGCTTCACCATCATTGGCATTAGCTGCCTTGGTGTAGTAATCTACAGCTTTTTTGATGCTCTTTGTGTTACCGCCAAGACCATTTTCATAGATGGCGCCGAGGAGTCGGTTGGCAGCTGCAAAACCGGTGGCGGCTGCATCTTCAAACATCTTCATAGCTGCCGCTGGATCTTTTTTCACCAATGGCTTTTCACCAGAATCGCCGTCAAAAAGACGTGCGGCGTAGGTGCTCATAGCGACGGCATTTTTTTGCTCAGTTGCTTTGATCAAATAGTCGAGTGATTTCTGAGGGTCAGTGGCCAGTCCAGGAACACCTGCAGCGTAAAGTTGGCTAAGGCCAAGTGTAGATTCTCCGTCACCAGCGACGCTGCCTTTTTCAAGGAGGGCTTTGGCTTTATCGACACTTTGCTCGATGCCCACATTTGGAGCGCCGGACACGTAGAGATTGGCGAGAAGACGACGAGCGACTTTGTTGTCTTTGGCTTCAGCTTTCTGGATCAGATCGACGGCTTCTTTGGCCTTGTCTTGATCTTGAGGGGCAGCTTGAAGGAGAACTTGAGCCAGCTCTACTTGGGCCAAAGTTTGACCTTGGGCCGCAGCTTTGCGGTAGAGGTCAACAGCCGCATTGACGTCGCTGTTGCTCAGAACACCCCAATGGGCTAGTGCGTATTGAGCGTCTTTGTCACCGGTCTTGGCCAGTTCATTAACTTTGGCTAGAGCGTCATTGAAGGATTTGTTGACATCAGGTCCAGTGGTTTTGTCTTGTGCTGCTTTTTGAGCTGCAGCCTGGTCAGAGGCGAGGGTTTCTAGAACTTTGTTCAGTTCTGCGCTTGTCCCTGGCATTTCGGCGGTATCAAGACCAGCGACTGCGACCATGGCGGCGAGTTTAACTTTAAGTGCGGTTAGTAACATATAGGGTTGGATAAGTGGACTCTGATTGACCCGATAAATCAGGCGAGCGTTCATTTTTTCCGGTTTAATGCTAATAAATCAAGACTTAACCGCTTTTTTTTGAAATTCTCCCAATTTGTAATGGGTCTAAGTAAGGGCGATGATCGTGATTTTAGAGGTCTGGCACTCCTTCTGAATCTCGTCAAAGCCTAGTAGTAGCGTCTTTCCAGCCTCTACGGCAATTAAGTCGACCCCTGCGGATGCAGCATTCCGGATGGTGTCGGGTCCGATGACGGGAACATCAAATCTCATATCTTGATTAGGTTTGGAAACCTTAACCATCGTGGCTCCACCGCGTCCCAGGGCACCTCCGCGCTTGATGGCTTCATTGGTTCCTTCAAAGGCTTCGACCGCTAAAACAGTGCCGTTTTTTACCACAACGGTCTGCCCAATGTCAAGTTTGCTGCTTTCTTTGGCGATGTTAAATCCGTATTGAGCATCCTCCCAGCGCCGCTTTTTCAGTGACGGTCCCATGACATGGCCTGCAATGGGCATGAGATGTTCTAAAAAGGTCGTTGCAGCTAATAGAGAGATGTGATCTTTGGCCAACTCATCGGCAATGCCACCAAACAAAGTCTCTGCGTTTCTCTGCTTTAAGCGGGCCAGCATCATGAGCAGTCGAAGATCTGGTCGTAAATCAAAAAGATTTTTTGGTGCGATCTGTCCGACCATGACGACTTGTTGAATCTGCTGCTTTTTGAAAAAGGCTATCATCTTGCCTAGCTGCCCAACGCGGAACCACTCGATAGAGTCCACCAACTGTTCGATTTCGGGTTTAGTCTCATTGAGAAAGGCTGCCACGACGAGGCGCTGAACTCCTGCATGACGTGCTGCAGCGATGAAGGTCTCAGGGTAGATGCCGTTCCCGGCGATGAGGGCAATGGATGAAAGATCGACAGACATGAATGCAGTGAGCATGGAACACGGAACCAGCTTTTAGGCAAGAGAGGGAATCGTGAAAGGAATACCCATTGCATCCAAATGAGGCGCGAGAACGAACAACTCCATGTCGTTTGGGGTATCCCAATCCTGAGTTCATCTAACACATCCATATGAAATATACCATGCGCCTGTTTACAGCTATCTTTGCCGGTTTTTTCGGCAGTGCCAACGCCGGAGAAGGCGAAAAAGTCAACTATGCTGCCCCTGAGGTCTCTGGGTTAAATCAAGACGGTGTGACGGTGAACTTTGCTGATGTCTATCAAAAGGGACCAACGGTGGTTTTCTTTTATCCAAAAGCCAACACTCCGGGCTGCACGAAGCAGGCCTGCTCTCTTCGAGATGCTTTTGCAGATCTGACAAAGGAGGGTGTTCAAGTCCTAGGAGTTTCCTTTGATAAGCCGGAAGCTCAAAAGAAATTCAAATCAGATTTTACCCTTCCATATGATCTCATTGCAGATCCTGAAGGCAAGATCGTCGCAGCCTTTAAAGTCGAGAAAATGGTCAAAGGTCTGCTCAATCTAGCCTCCCGCCAATGCTTCTTGGTCAAGGATGGTAAGGTAGTCTGGCATGACAAAAAGGCCTCCACTTCTGAACAAGCAGCCGACATCAAACGTGTGCTTGGCGAGTTAAAGTAGGCAGCACAAGCGCAGTGCTAACAGAAAGCAGAACTCATGATGGAGTTCTGTTATTTTGCTTACTTTCACCCAAGTGAGTTCAATCAGCGTGAAATACCCAGAGTATCAGCTAGTTTTGCGCCTGTGATGATCATGCCTGTTTGATTCGAACGCTTTAAATTGGCCGCGATTAGATCCGCTCCAGTGAAGTCGGTGCCTTCGAGATTAGCGCCTTCGAGATTGGCACCCGAAAGATCGGCTCCTTGGAGATTAGCGTGACTCAGATTCGAATTGCGCAGAGATACCCCGCCTAGGTCGGCACCACTGAGATTGGCACCACTGAGATTAGCGCTGTCTAGATTGGCTCCACTAAAGTCGGCATGGGTAAGATTGGTACCTGCGAGATTGGCTTTTGTCATGGTCGTTCCCACAAGATGCACTTTGGCGAGATTCAGATCATTGAGCATAGCGCCTGCTAGGTTCATGCCGGTTTCGTCAATTTTACGGCCGCTTTTACCCTCAGTGTCTAACCAAAGAGTGTGTAAGAGGATTTTTTCTGTCGTAATGCTAGCCATAAGTCAGATGATGGAGTGATCTTTGAGCATCGCAAACGAAGATGCGTTAACGATCACTCAGAAAGGATGTAAATTTCATCCCCTAAGGCTCTCAAAGTGATAAACATAAGCTTTGTAGTTCGTATGTGAAACCATGCTAAAAACACGTCGATCTTTCTTTAAGCAGGCTTCTTTTGCGGCTAGTGCCGTGGCTTTCCCCGCCGTCGTGAAGTCGGCCAATCCAAATTCCAAGCTCCAAGTCGTCTCTGTCGGTGCCGACGGTATGGCATTTAGCGACATTAAAAACATTGGGGCTCACGCGAATGTTCAGTATGTCGCCTTTTGCGACATCGACAGCTCACGCTTTGGCAAAGTGGACGCGGACTTTCCCAAAGTGCCGCACTTCACCGATTATCGGGAGATGTTTGCCAAGTTGGAGGACCAATTTGATGCCATAAATATCGGTATTCCTGATCATATGCATGCCAAAGTAGCCATTGATGCCATGCGCCGAGGTAAACATGTTTATTGTCAGAAACCTTTAGCGCATACCGTTTGGGAGGCACGGCAAATGCGACTCGAAGCAGCCAAGGCTAAGGTGGTGACACAGATGGGAAATCAAATCCACTCAGCGTTGGAATACCGTCTCGGCACGCGACTGATCAAAGACGGAGCCATTGGCAAGATAAAAGAAGTCCACTCTTGGGTGTCAGTCACAGGAAATGAGCGCAACAAACGCTTAGCGCCTGCGATTGCATCCAAAGTGCCGCGTCACGTCAACTGGGATCTCTGGTTGGGGGTAGCTCCTAAAAGAGCTTATGCACCCTGTTATCACCCTTTTGTTTGGCGCGATTGGCAGGATTTTGGAGGAGGTGCATTGGGTGACTTTGGATGTCATATTCTCGATCCTGTTTTTACAGCATTAGGCCTGAATGCACCGATTCAGATCACGGCAGAAAATAGTGGCATCAATGAGCATATCTGGCCAACCACTCAGCAGATAGAATATGTCTTCCCTGGAAATGAGCTGATTTCTGGGAAGACCTTAAAAGTCACTTGGACAGACGGAGGTCTGCGTCCAGATCGCAAGTTGGCCCAGATGCCTGACAATCTGGATCTACCCAAAAGCGGTTCCCTTTTCATCGGTGAAACTGGCAATCTTGTGTTAGCTCATGTGGCTGGGCCACGACTTTATCCGCTGGAGAAATTTACTGGCTTTCAATACCCAAAAGAACACGGGATGAGCCATTGGCACCGCTGGGTAGATGCCTGTCTCGGTGGTGAAAATACCAGTGACGGCTTCGACTATGCAGGCCCATTATCAGAAGCGGTTCAACTCGGAAATGTAGCCACGCGTCTAGCTTTCGGAGAGATTGATCAGCGCACTGGCCGTCCGTTGAACCCCAAAACTCTTGAGTGGGACACCAAAGCCTTTGCCTTCAAAAACAATCCTTCTGCCGATAACCTGCTGACCAAATCCTACCGCGAAGGATGGGCGATTTAGTTAGAAGTTTAATAGTGTTCGTTCCTCACGCGTAGCAAGCGAATGAGTAGGCTCCGGGTGGTTTAAGCGCCGACCAACATGCGAGCGGGGTTCTCAAGGCAATCTTTGATTCGGATAAGGAAAGTGACGGCTTCTTTGCCATCGACGACACGGTGGTCGTAGCTGAGGGCCAGATACATCATCGGACGGATCTCAACCTTACCATCCACGGCGACAGGTCGCTGCTGGATGGTATGCATTCCGAGGATGGCGCTTTGCGGTGGATTGATGATCGGGGTGCTCAGCAGACTGCCGTAAACGCCACCATTGGAGATGGTGAAGACGCCACCGGTGAGATCGGGTAGAGATATTTTGCCCTCTTTGGCTTTGGCCGCGTAGGCGAGGATGTCTTTTTCGATCTCGGCGAAGGTCTTCTGATCCGTATCACGCAGAACGGGAACAATGAGGCCTTTTTCGGTGCCAACGGCGACGCCGATGTCGAAGAAGTGCTGCTGGACGATCTCATCACCTTCGACACGAACATTGATTTGGGGCACAGCTTTGAGTGCCTCGACCACGGCTTTAACGAAGAAGGACATGAAGCCAAGTTTGACCCCGTGGGTTTTGACAAAGCTATCCTGAAGTTTTGAACGCAGAGCCATGACATTCGTCATGTCACACTCATTGAAGGTAGTGAGGATGGCAGCGTTTTGTTGAGCGCTGACGAGCTGATCGGCGATCTTCCGGCGCAGCGGGGTCATTTTCTTCCGCGTGGTGCGACCCTCGGGCTTTGTTGGAACTGGTGCGGCAGTGGGTGCAGGAGCTGCTGCGGCGGCGGGAAATGCCACTGGTTTGGCTGCTTCGGCGGCGGTAGCGATGGCTTTAGGGGCTTCTGCGGCTGGGGCAGGGGAAGCTGCGGGTGCGGCAGCGGCAGGCGTCGCAGCACCTTCAGCGATGGAACCGACGATTCCGCCCACTTCGACGTCATCCCCTTCTTTGCGGGCAATGGTGAGTGTGCCGCTGAATTCGGCGGTCACTTCGGCGGCGACTTTGTCTGTTTCAAGCGTGAGGAGGACGTCACCGACTTTCACGGCGTCGCCATCTTTAAAGTGCCATTTGGAGATTTGACCTCCGGCGACGGATTCGCCGAGTGCAGGGATTTTGATTTCAGCCATGATCGTTTAGGGGGGAAGTGGTCGTTTGCAGGTTTACAGGAATGGAGGCGAACTACACGCTAAAGGCGTCTTCGACCAGTTTGTCCTGCTCGAGGACATGGATGGCTTTGGAGCCCGCGGCGGGGCTGGAGCTACGTTCACGGCCTGAGTAGCGGAGCTTGTGATTGGAGAGTTCTTCCAGACGTGGGCGGATGTAGTAGAAGGCTCCCATGTTGCGGGGTTCTTCTTGGCACCAGATCCATTTTTTCTGGGCGCGTGGGTATTTGGCAACGATTTCCTTGAGCATCTCATAGTTCAGCGGGTAGAGCTGCTCAATACGGATGATGGCGGCATTTTTGATCTGATGTTCTTCGCGGAATTCGAGCAGGTCATAATACACTTTCCCGCTGCAAAGGATGAGGCGAGTGATGCGCTCTGGTGCCGCCAAGAGGTGCTCGTCATCCAGCACTTCTTTGAACGTGGTGCCTTCAGCCATGTCGCTGAGTTTGGAGACGCACTTCGGATGACGCAGCAGGCTTTTCGGCGTCATCACGATAAGGGGTTTCCTCGTGCTGCGCTTTACCTGACGGCGCAGGGCGTGATAATACTGGGCGGGAGTTGTAAAGTTACAGACCTGCCAGTTACCACCAGCACTGTTTTGCAGGAAACGCTCAAGTCGGGCACTGGAATGCTCCGGACCTTGGCCTTCGAAGCCGTGCGGTAAAAGCAGGGTGACGTGGCTAGGACGCTGCCATTTGCTTTCTGCTGAGGCGATGAACTGGTCTAGAATGACCTGAGCGCCGTTGACGAAATCACCAAATTGGGCTTCCCAGCAAATCAGCATGTTACTGGCCAACAGCGAGTAACCGTAGTCAAAGCCAAGGACGGCAACTTCCGAAAGTAGGCTGTTATAAACGCAGAAGTTTCCTTGCTCTGCAGCTAGGTTATTGAGTGGGATGTGGCGCTCACGAGTTTCCGTATCGTAGAAGACGGAATGACGCTGGCTGAAAGTGCCGCGGCGGACATCCTGACCCGAGAGGCGCACACCGTGATTTTCGGTCAACAGGGTGCCAAAAGCTAGAGATTCAGCGTAAGCCCAATCAATGCCTTCACCAGATTCGATAGCTTTAGCACGCGCAGCAAGGAAGCGCTTTGCGATGGTCGGGTGCAAGTGGAAGCCTTCAGGGGATTCTAAAAGCTTACGGCCAATGCTTTGTAGCTTGGCTAGCTCGACGCCTGTCGGAACGGGGACGTAGTCGTAGGCTGCTTGGGGTTCAGCGGTGGATCCTTCAAAAGGATTACCTCCCGATTTCTCAGAGCGCTCGGCAAGGGCTTTGACGCCGTCTTCCAGTTCGTCTTCGAGTTCTTTTTGCAGGGCAGCAGCGCCGGCTTCGTCCAAGACACCGTTTTTGGCTAGGTCTAGGCGGTAAAGTGTAGCCGTGGAAGCGCGCGCGGCAATGGTCCGGGCCATGTTTGGCTGCGTGAAAGCAGGTTCGTCAGTCTCGTTATGGCCGTAGCGGCGGTAACAGACAATGTCTAACACGACGTCTCGGGCAAATTTTTGGCGGAAATCGAGAGCTAGGCAGGCAGCGGCAGCCACCTCTAGTGGGCAGTCACCATTCACATGGATGACGGGTGCGTCGATCATCTTAGCCACGTCCGTGCAGTAATTTGTAGAGCGAGCGTCCGCAGGAGAGGTGGTGAACCCGATCTGGTTATTGACTACGATGTGGATGGTGCCACCTGTGCGGTAGCCTGGTAGTTGGGAAAGATTGAGAACCTCGGCTACCATGCCCTGACCGGCAAAGGCCGCGTCACCGTGAATAAGGATTGGGATGACTTTTTTTCGCTCGACGCTGTCACCGAGAAAGCGCTGGCGGGCGCGGGTCATGCCTTCGACGACAGGATCAACAGCTTCAAGGTGGCTCGGATTTGGGGCTAGCATCACAGCGACTGGGTTTCCACTTCGAGTCTCACGGACGGTTTCAAAACCGAGATGATACTTCACATCTCCGTCACCTGCGACCATGTTGGGCACGTAGTTTTCGCTGAATTCATAAAACAGCGTCTCGAGGGGTTTACGCAGGAAATTGGCTAAAACGCTCAGGCGCCCGCGGTGAGCCATGCCCATGACGATTTCTTTGCCACCTTGGAAGGCGAGGCTTTCGAGGATGGTTTCCAGCGCGACGAGCATGGATTCACCTCCTTCAACAGAGAAGCGTTTTTGGCCTACAAAGCGGCGGTGCAGGAAGCGTTCGAAGGTCTCTGCCTCCAGCAGCCAGCGCAGGGCGTCAATCTGATTTTCAGCCGAGGGCTTGGTTTGGGAGAGACGATTTTCCACTCGGTCGAGCATCCAGTTCCGCACTTCGGGCGTCTGGATGTGCATGAATTCAAAACCTGTCTTGTCACAATAAACCGCACGCAGTTCGCTGAGCATCTCGCGCAGCTTCATCGTTTGGCCATTGCGGAACATCTGAGTCTGCACTTCGCTGTCCAGATCAGAATCGGTGAAACCCAAACCTTCTAGGGAAAGAAGAGCCACTTCTGGGGCCGATGGGCTGAGCGGGTTCAGATGGGCAGCACTATGACCCAGGGATCGGAAGGTCATCAAGGCGTTGGTGACACGCATGCGGAAGTTCAGAGTGGCCTCTGAAAGTGTGCCAGTAGCGGATGTAGCTGAGGTTGTCTTGCTACCGCGTTTAGCTAGCTCTGCCATGCCAAGTTCAAACCCCTCAAAGAAGGAAGCCCATGTAGGCTCTACGGAGGATGGCTCTTTTTTCCAATCAATGTACTTGGAGTCGAGAAGGTCTTGGTTCGCGCGAAACGGCAGCGTGGCACTCATGTTGTGGTTTGGGGGAAACTGAAAGAAGCGCCTTTCTATGAGGATGCAACCCTTGAAAGGCAGGAATTATTGGATTACGCACGGCGTGGCAGCACTTGCTCGACTGAGCAGAAAGCGCCACTGGTTGTCCGAGACTCCCCATGAATCGCGTTTTTTCTTTCCTTTTGTTTGCCTTTGCTGTCGCAGCCTATGCCGTCGAACCGGCCGGTGAATGGAAGGCGCCGTCTAAAGATTCCCGTCCTTGGAAGCACGTGGGCACAGGCCTTTCCTTCCCTCAACAGCTAGGCGGCTATCGGTTGGCAGGTGAGTTCACTTACACGACAGGAGGTTGCTTTATCCGATATGAAAATCTAGCGGAACAGGCGCGCGCGGACATTTTCTTTTTCCCCGTCAAGGCACCTGTTACCGTGATGGAGGAAAAGCAGCGCCTGATTCTGCAAGAACTCGATGGCGTGGTGGCAGATATGCGGGGCATGGCGATGCAGGGTCGTTATAAAAATTTGGATATCAGTGATGTCGCTGTCAGCGGTATTGATCTTTGGATGAAGGATGATCTGCCGTTAGCCATTCGAACAATCAATGCGACTCGTGTTGGTAAAAGTAGCGAAGGTGTGATTGAGGCCTTGATCAAGCAGTGGGTGGCAGTGACTTTTTTAGAGAATCACATCCTCACGATCCGCCAGATGCGTCCAGCCAGCACGGGCGAGAGTGGATTAGAAGGGCTGAAAAGCTTTGGTAGCATGGTGATCCAAGTGATCAAAGATCCAGCACTACGCGCCGACATCACGCGGATGATTGATCTCTACATGGCGGCACCATTCTCGGAGGATAGCATCCAGGCCCGGGGGGCAGTGCTGGCCTATTTGAAAAACACCCCTTTTTATCCCATCAGCATTCCTGAATATCCAGTGATCGACTGGTTGGAGCACTGCAAAAAACTAGCTCCAGGCACGGAAGAGCATTTGCTGGCCGCCTTCATGCTGGGCTCTGCCAAAGCCGCCTTCAATGAAGGGGACGCCGCCTCTTGCATGAATGCCGGCGCCAAACAATTTGCCATGATCTATCGACAGCTAGTCGCTAAGCATCCTGATCTCAAAACGGCGGAGATCGACGACTTTGCCGCGGAGGCGTCCGCGGGCCATGGGGGAGATTGGCTCATGGCACGCGCAGGCATGAAGCCATAAGCTGATCG
>CAMBPS010000108.1 GCA_945869675.1 Prosthecobacter debontii
TAGACGACGACTGCACAGGTTTTGGGGCCTTGTCGGGCATAGGGTGGAACTTTTCTCGCGTCATTGCAGAACGAGGCCAAGCGGAACTAACTCAAGCCATGCTTACTCAGGAGGTGAAATGCTTTCCGGTCTAAACTTAAAGTTTCTGAGACTATTCAAAATTGTCTTCGGCCTACTGATACTGTTTGTTTGCTTCAATCCATCAACGGTTTGGGGGCAAGCAAGTGGTGGATTACGCGGTAGTATTCAAGATGCTGACTTCTTGATGCCAGTCAGTGGTGCCACCATCTATCTGGAGCCGGCGGGTGTCAGTATCACTTCGGATAGTGATGGGCAGTTCTTTCTCAACGGAGTTCCACCTGGGGCCTACCGAGTTCTAGCCACTCGTGACGGGTACGTGCGCACCAGCCTGAATGATGTTGTCGTTTCTCCTGGAGCAGTGAAGGAAATTTCGCTTGAAATGACCGCAGAAGTTGTGGAACTCGATGAGTTTGTGGTCGAGGAAGAGGCCGTTCAAGAGGAGGCGATTACTCCGCTAGCTGTGGGAACAGACTTGCAATCTTTCGCTTCCGCCATTGCCCCAGAGCTTTTGAAAGCTTCTGGTTCAGGCGGGGACATCGGCTCAGCGACCAAGCGCTTGACGGCAACAGCCGTCGTGGATAGCCGCTATGTGGTGATTCGCGGTTTGAGTGACAGATACAATGTCGTGGTGCTTAACGGAGCCCGTGTGCCGAGTTCAGATCCCGATAAGCGTGCCGTCAACATTGACATTTTCCCCACAGGCTTGGTGGAGACCCTAATCAGCTCCAAAACTTTTGCGCCCAGCATGCCAGGAGAGACCTCTGGCGGCTACCTCAACATTATCACCAAACGAGTGCCTAAAGAGCCCTTCTTCCGCTGGTCTTATTCGACTGCATACAATACAGGCACGCATGGCAAAGGGGATTTTTTATCGGATCCCTCCAACAGTACGGGTTTTTTGGGGACGGGAAAAGATCGGGCGCTGCCGGAGCAACTTCGGAAATTCGATAGCACAACGCTGCCGCGCGGAACTGGTGGTCCTTTGGGGAATACTCTTATTTATCGCAATCCACCACGGCCAGGATCCAACGATGCCAGAAATCAGGGGTTTCAAAACAATCGAGATACAGCGGCCAGACTTCTTTCTGGGCGGAGTATGGGCGCTGAAACCATGGATGCTCCCCTGAATTATACTTTTTCCGCCCTTGCTGGCACAAGGATCGAAGATTTCATGGGCGGCACCTTAGGCCTTGTCGGGGGCTTTACTTATTCCAAGAAATACCAGATGGATCGTGGTGTGCGCGGCGCTGCTGCACTCACAGGAATAGGGGTGGCCCAACAAACCCAATTTAACATCTATGAGAAGGGGCAGGAGAGCCTCTTGGCAGGTGGATTATTGAGCGCGACGCTGGAGTTCTCTCCAGAGGATAGCATCACGATGACCTATTTCACGAATATCGCTGCTGAAGATGAAGCCATCTTTGCTTATGGCGAAAACCGAGGACTCGGAAATGCTGGGAATGCAACGCCAATTCAAGATGAAACCTCTCTGACTTTCCGTGAATCGCTTGTTTACACAGAGCGGCGGCTTCAAACACTGCAGCTTTCAGGGGAGCATAAGTTCCCGGATCACGGGGATATTAAGATGGACTGGATTGCTGCGTACAGCATGTCCTCCCAGGATCAGCCGGATATTCGAAAAGCCTTCTATGCCTACGACTTTACGGCTCAGCAATACATCCCGGCAGGTGACCCAGCTCCACCGGATTTCGAACGCATTTGGCGGCGTTTGGACGATACGAACTACAACCTAGCGCTGAACTTTGATGTGCCCTTGGAGGATACTTATGGGAAAGAAGAGGCTAGTTCCAAATTGGAATTCGGTGCCAGCATTGATTATAGCACGAGAGATTATTCATCTGAAAATTTTGAATATGAATTGAGAACGCCGAATGACGAGAGATTTCCTCGTCTTACCAACCCTTTCTCTCCAGGGGGTGGGGCTGGCGGTTCGACACTCGGGGATGTTTTGGGGCAAGTGGACGTGGGAAGTCAATTGCCAGGGACTCCGATTGCTGGGCGAACACAGTTTCAGGATTCCATCTTTTTAGCCCGTGGATTAGCCTTGCCTGTCCGGGAGACTTATACCGCCACGCAGTCCATTCCTGCAGCGTATTCGTCCATTACTTTTTCGATGAAAGACTCGCTTGAAGTCAATGTCGGTGCTCGTCTGGAGGTCACCGACATGAGCATTAAGACGGGAACTGCTTTTGGTGATCTGGATTCAGCGTCTAACTCTGCCGGGTTGCTTCTTTTTGATCCTTTGACCGGGGATCGTTTGCCTGATGACAAGTTAGCCAATCCTTCCATCAATCGCGTGGATTTCTTACCCGCTCTATCTGTTCGTTGGCAAATGGCAGACGATATGGCACTGCGCAGTGCCATTACGCACACGATTGCTCGGCCTACCTTCAAGGAACTGGCACCAGCCCTAGCGCGTGACCCTGAAAGTGGTGACTTGTTTGTCGGATACGTGCTTCTCGAGGCTTCCAATGTCATTAACTGGGATACACGCTGGGAATGGGACATGGGGCGCGGTGATCTTTTGGCGCTGAGTTTCTTTAGTAAGTATATCGATAAACCGATTGAGTATGTCTATACCGGTCTGATCAATACCGTCCGGAATGATCGCTCAGCAGCACTCTACGGTTTTGAAATTGAATTGAATAAAAGGCTCGGGGAGGTGAACCCATTTTTAGAGGGCTTCAACTTCAGCATGAACTATGGTTACGTCTTTTCACAAGTGCAGCTAAATGACATTAATTTAGTCAATCGAGAGTCTGTGGGGCTATCAACAACTCGTCCGCTTCAGGGGCAGCCTGAATACACTTTTAACGCCAATTTGAGCCACGATAACGAGGATATGGGATTGAGTGTGGGTGTATTGCTCAACATCACGGGGCCGCTGCTTTACTCGGTGGGTGGCCGAGCTGATGCCGCTGGCATCTCCGCGCCCGATGTCTTTCAGCGAACCTATACTTCAGTGGATGCTTATTTAACCAAGCGACTTCTGCCGAATTGGGAACTGTCGTTCCGAATTTCCAATCTCTTAGATGAACCGCGTCAGCGTTACTTTTCGACAGGTGAACCCTTTAGCGATCTCAAGAGCGGTGCTGTTTACAGCCTAGGACTGAACGCTAAATGGTGATGCAATGCAACGGTTTCGTCACTTAACGAGAGGTGAATTCAACGCACATCTCGACAGTATAAAGCAGCAATTTTTTATTGATCCAACAAACCCGACTTTAGAATGAACGCACGATTAGCTCGGTTAATCATCCTTGGAATAGCAGGAACCATGAACCTTGTTGCCCAAGAGGCAGCAACCCAATCGCCTGATGCAGGGGCTGATATGGACTCGACTCGTGGACTGCTTCAGCAGTGGTCGTCCACTCAACGGCTGATCGCCAGCGAGCGGGCCGATTGGGAAAATGGCAAGTCCATGCTGCAAGGACGCATTCAACTGCTGAAAATCTCGGTGGAAGAGACCGAAAAGAAGATTGCTGAAGCCAAGACGAAGCTTGAAGACGTGAAGAAACGCACGGCTGAAACCGAAGCGGAGAAGCTCAAGACGCGGGAAGCCACGGAGGCGCTGGTTGCGGTGGCTTCTGAATTTGAGGAGGGCGTCAAAGGTTTGTTTGGCCGCGTTCCCGGCGTGATTCAAGAAAAGGTCAAGGTGCTGCATGATCGTATCCCCAAGGCCGGAGCCGATGTGAAAAACATCACCGCCGCGGAGCGCTTTCAAAACGTGCTGGGCATTCTCAATGAACTGGGCAAAGCCAACAATGAGCTGACTTCCATTCCTGAAATCCATGACATTGGTGATGGCAAAAAGGCCGAAGTGAAAGTGGTCTATGTTGGCTTAGGCCAAGGTTATTTTGTCAATTCCAGTGGCACGATCGGTGGCCTTGGACTGCCCAGCGACCAAGGCTGGACCTGGAAGACCGATGCGGCTATCGCCCCGAAAATGCGTGAGGTGGTCGAAGTCATGAAAAAAGCCATTGCCCCGAAACTGGTCGAACTGCCCGCTGAGATTCGCTGATCCCCCCTTTTTTACCGCCTTAAACGTTATGAGACCTATCGTCACCACTCTTTTTATCGTGTTCGTGAGCTTGGCCAGTGCCAACGCCGCTGGATTCTCTGCTGCGAAAGCTTCGGCTCAGGCTGACTATGATCGCAGCAAGGAAGACCTCTCCAAAGTGCAAGCTGAGATCGGCAAAGAAAAGGAACCCCTGAACCGCGAATTAGCCCAGCTGGAAGACAAGTTGCGCCAGCTTCAGGATCAATACGCGCCCTTGACCCGTGAAGTGGACACGGCTGAACTGAACTTCTCCAATTTGAAAAGCCAAGTGAAGCTAGCTGGAGAAGAGAATTTGTATCTGACCAACATTCTGGATGAGTACACCAAGGGTTTCGAATCCAAGGTGCATGCCAGTGAAATGCAGCTCTATAAACCGACATTGGATAAAGCCAAAATGGCTTCTGAGAATGAGAAGACGCCGCTGAAAGAGCGTTTCTTGACCCAAGTGGATCTGCTTCGCTCGGCCATCAAACGTCTCAACGAAATCATCGGGGGCACTCGTTTTTCTGGCAAAGCTGTGGATAGTCAAGGCTTGGTGATGGACGGAACTTTTGCGGTGATCGGACCCATGGCCTTCTTTTCCACCAAAGACGGTGCCGGCGCAGGTGTGGCGATGCCCCAAGTTGGCTCACCCATGCCAATCATCCGTAGCATCACTCCAGAGATCAACGCTTCCATCGCGTCCTTAATTGAGACAGGTAAAGGCTTGCTTCCCTTGGACGGCACACTCGGCGGAGCCATCAGCGAGTTTGTGACCAAGCACAGCCTATTAGACACCTACAAGCACGGGGGTCCGATCATGCATCCTCTTCTGCTGACCAGTATTCTGGTTTTTGGCACGGCCTTGGAGCGTATTTGGTTCATCTTGCGTGAGAAGAAACGCCGCAAGCCGAAGGACGTGCTGCAATTGCTGGACGCTGTTGAGGCTGGCAAATATGATCAAGCAATCGCCACCGGTGCGAAATCCAACGACTACGTCGCGCGCGCCTTGGCTCATGCTTTGGAACACGTCGAAACCAACATTTCGGATGCCTTAGGCCTTTCGGCATCCCTCGAAATCAAACGCTTCAAACGCGGTTTCTTCATTCTCGATACGGGGATGACAATTGCTCCTCTCCTTGGACTTCTCGGAACGGTGACCGGGATGATGGCTTCCTTTGCCTCCATCGGCGCAGACATGGGTGCACCCTCTGCCATCACCGGTGGTATTGCTGAGGCTTTGATCGCGACGGCTTTTGGTCTGGTGATCGCCATGACGGGGCTGATTCCTTTCAACTACCTCAACAACATGGTGGAAGATGCCGAGCACGAACTCGAAATCGCCGCTTCCAAGCTGGAACTCATCATTGAGAAGAACAAGAAGGTGGAAGAAGATCTGCGCCACCGCCATCGCGTGATGTTGGCTGCTGAAGACACTGCCAAGGCCTCTGGCGGCAAAGCCCCGCTGGGACAAAACCCTGTGACTGCGTAATCCATGAAGTTTAAAAAACGCGCCAAAAAACACGCTAAGATTGAGGTCATTCCTCTCATCGACGTGGTGTTCTTTCTCTTGGCCACCTTTGTCATGGTGTCTCTTTCCATGACCAAGAATGAGGGTATCACCGTGAACGTGCCTTCTGCCTCCACGGCTTCACCGAAAGAAAGCAAAAACGAAACACTGACTTTGAGTGTGGCGCAGCAGGGCGAGATCTTTTTTAACAAAGAAAAGATCAACTTTGCACAGTTGCCGATTCGTTTGCAAAACTTCAAGTCAGCGAACAAAGATCCTCAGGTCGTGGTGAATGCCGACGGTAAAGCTGAGTATTCCCACGTGGTCGCTGTGATTGATGAAGTGAAGCGCATCGGCATCACCAAAGTGGCACTTTCAACGGAGAGGAAATGATTGCCTGATTGAATTATGAAAAAGGTTTTCCTCGGATTTCTCGCTGCCCTTTTTCTGCACGCTTTCGTGTTCCTGTTTGGTGGTTTTTTGATCCCCAAAGGTGAGGAGGCTGGTCCTAAGGTGGATGTGCTGCAGGACGTAGAGATCGCTAAAGAAGAGGAAAAGGAAGAGGAGGAGCCTAAAGAAAAACTCGAGCAGCCTGTCGAAGATATTAAGCAGGAAATGCCCGACTTTAAAGAGCTTGCCCAGGTGGACACTGCAGCGGCCGCAGCGCCTGCTCTTTCCAACATGAGTCTCAGTGATCTAGGCTCGGCTCTCGGCGGTGCCGGTGGCGATGGAGGCTTTGGCGGTGGCGTCGGATTTGGCAGCGGTGGCATGATTGGTGGAACGGGCACGGGTGGTGGTGGACTCGGTGGCGGTGACATGCTTTCCAGCGGCCAACTAGACGCCAAGCCAACGCCAACCAATCGAGTGGCACCGAAGCTTTCTTCCGACCTGCGTAAGCGCGTGAAAGGCAAAGTGGACGTTCTGATCATCGTGGGAAAAGATGGATCAGTCAGTAAAGCCGAGGTTTTAGACTCCCCCGATCCTGCTGTGAATTCTTTCTGTCTTGAGGCTGCCCGTGAATGGAGATTCCAACCCGGCACCCGCGATGGCAAGCCTGTTAGTTTCAAACTCAAACTCCCCTTCCGTTTCGATTGAAAACGCTCCTGCTTTCTCTTCTGTCTCTGAGTCCTATCCTGCAGGCCGCTACGGCGACCCCAGCACCAGCGGCACCAGCGGTAAACACGCCTGCTGCTGCCAAGGTGGATGAAGAGGAAAAACCTCGCCCGGGTGCTTATGCCTTGGAGCTGTGGAAAGATCCCAACTTCGCTAAATTTTTCCTGGGCACTTACAGTGTCTTTCCGGACGTGGAGCCACCTCTGAGTGACAAAGATCGTGAGCTGCTAAATCAGCTGCTGCCGATGATGAACAAGCCCATGGAGGCAGCCGGTGCCTTGGTGAAGCTCATCTCGAAGGATACCAATGCCATCTTTGATCTGACGCTTGGTAATCTCTACCTAGAGAATGGTCAGTATGAACCAGCGGCCGATTTGTTTCAACGTGCCGTCGATAAATTCCCGTCTTTCCGTCGTGCTTGGCGTGGTCTTGGCATGGTGAATGTGCGCCAGCAAAAATGGCGCAGTGCGGTGACGCATCTCAGTCGTGCCATCGGGTTGGGGGCACAAGACGGACCGAGCTACGGCTTGTATGGTTTTGCTCTGCTTTCCTTGGATCGTGCCGCAAGTGCCGAGAGTGCCTATCGCATGGCGCTGATGTTTCAGCCTGACGTCTTGGACTGGAAGCTGGGGCTGGTGCGCTGTGTGCTGAAGCAGGCTAAGGCCGCTGAGGCTGCGGCTTTGTGTGAAGAGATCGTCCGTGAGAACCCAGACCGCACGGAATTCATCAGTCTGCAAAGTGAGGCCTATCTGGCCATGAAAGACAATTTGAAAGCGGCTGAAAATCTGGAAATCCTCTCCCGTAGCGGTGTGGCCAAACCTGAGGACTTGCAGCGTCTGGGCGATATTTATTTGGTGAGCAAGGATTCTGCTTTGGCGTTAAGCGCTTACAAGCGCGCCATCGAGGCTGGCGGTTTTGAGCCATCAAAAGTGATCTCGCAGGCGGAAAATCTTTCCATGCAGGGTGCTTTGTTTGAAGCGTCTTCCTTGATTAAGCAGGCCCGTGAATCTGGGGCAGGCAAACTTGCCAAAGAAGACGAGGCGCGCCTTCTCAAGCTGGAAGCTCGTCTAGCCGTTAGCGCGGGTAAGGCGGGTGACTCGATCCCCATGTTACAACGTGTGGTCGAGTTGAATCCTCTGGATGGAGCAGCGCTCATGCTCTTGGGGCAACATTATTCGGACAACAAAGATACGCCCAAGGCGGTTGGCTATTTTGAGCGTGCGGTGAAGCTGAAGGATTATGAATCTGCAGCTAGCTTGCGACTGGCTACCATTCATATCACTGCCAACAAGTTGGCGGATGCCTTGCCTCTCTTGAAGCGTTCGAATGAGCTGAAACCCAATGATAGCGTGGCTAAGCTGATCGGCGACATTGAGCGCACTTTGCGCAAAGGCACCAAGTGACCTCTTGATCAGTCTTCTGCCTGTCAGAGGTTGCCCGAACCAAGCGCGTGACAGAACTCTACCTCATTGACACCATCGGGCCGTTTTTTCGCGGTTATGATCGACGTGTGATTAATTGGTCGAAGATTCCTTGGGATCATGTGGGGCGGCAAGGGGAAGCCTGGTGGGAGAGCGTTTGCAGGGAACTCCATGTTCTCGGAAGGCAGGCGGTTTCTTGGGGTTTTAATGCGGCATCTATCGACGATGTGGCCCATTTGGCCGATCATGAATGGATTGAGCCTGAGGTGCGGCATCGTATCCAGCGCTACCGCACGGAGATGCGGCGTTGCTTTCAGGTGCTGAGTGGTTTGGGGCTGAGCGTGCATGTGACCATGGATGTCTTTTCCGCGACCCCTGAGTTGTTGAAACGGCTGGCTCTGAGTCGAACCAGCGTGAATGACTTTTTGCGGGATTTGTTGGATCAATTCTTCACGGATTTCCCAGAGGTGGCGGGTGTGATCGTGCGCATCGGTGAGTCGGACGGCAAAGATGTGCAGGATGATTTTCACAGTCAGCTGGTCATCAAGACACCCGAGGATGCTCGGATGTTTCTTCAAGCCCTATTACCGATTTTTGAAAAGCATGGACGTCGTCTGATATTCCGCACCTGGACAGTCGGGGCTTATCCTATCGGGGATCTGATGTGGCATCGGGATACCTTTGCGCGTGTTTTCAAAGGGCTGACCAGTTCGGCCTTGGTGGTCTCGATGAAGTATGGGGAGACCGATTTCTTCCGCTATTTGCCCTTGAATCGGAATTTTTTTCGCACGCCGTTGGCGAAGATTGTGGAATTGCAAACACGCCGCGAATACGAGGGTTGCGGTGAGTATCCGAGCTTCACGGGCTGGCTTTACGAGCAGTATGCGCGTGAATTGCAGCAGGCGGAGAATGTGATCGGCTGCATGGTCTGGGCGCAGACGGGTGGCTGGGTGCCTTTCCGTCGTTTAGCCTTCCTTGATCCCGAGGCACTGTGGACGGACCTGAATACCTTTGTGACGATTCGGGTGATGAAGGAAGGTCTGCTCGTCGAGGATGCCGTGCGTGCGTTTGTCAAAGAACGGCAGTTGGGCGATGCGGATGCGCTCTTGGAATTGCTGCGTCTTTCGGAGGAGTGCATCCGCGAGCTGCTGTACATCGAAGAATATGCTCAACAAAAACTCTTTTTCCGCCGAGTGCGCATCCCGCCCATGTTGCAGGTGTATTGGGGGAACATTTTTATCAATCACAGCCTGCGTAGGTTGCTGCGTTATTTTGTGCGTGATGCCGACACGGCTTTGCGCAGTGCTCAGCGCTGCATGTCGAATCTGGACCGCATGAGGACGCTGGCGGAGCGTGCGGGCGTTTCGGTCGAAGATATCGATTACATGCGTGACACGTTTCATCTGCTGGCCCTGTCGCGTGAGTACTACTTTGCGGAAGATGCGCCTGACATTGAAAGGCGTATTTTGGAGGCCAAAGCTGCTTACAAGCTCAAGTATGCCAAGCGTGGGTTGCGTGCCCGGTATCGCATCAAGACCGATTTTAAGCCGTTGCTCCTGAATCCGAAACATCTGGGCTGGGCCATTCAGTTTCTGATGCGTCGGCAGCGTGGCTACCGTGTGGTGGATCGGTTGGTCGTGCTCAGCGGATTGTCGCTGATTTATCGGCTGATTGCGGCTAGGAAACCGCATTGGATCCCAGGGTTTGCCTCGAAGAGTGCCATGGGCGTGGATGTGGTCTTCAAGTGACGCATTCGTCACGCAGGTAAGTTTTGTTAGGAGTAAAATCTGCTTTCTGTGAGACGGTAGCCCTTCTACATCTGCCACCATGAGATTGCTGCTCATCACTGACACCTATCCGCCCGATATCAATGGGGTGGCAAGGACACTCTCTACCTTGGCGGGTGGATTGGCCGATCGTGGTCATGTGGTGGAGATTGTGACGACCTTGGCCGCCAAGGTGGGTGACGTGGACCTTCTGAAGCGGCATTTGATGATGGCTTTGCCCCTCCTTGGATACCCAGGACTGCGTATGGGCATTGCCACGACGTGGAAGATGTTGTCCCTATTTTTGGACTTTAAGCCTGATGTTCTTTACGTGGCGACGGAGACGCCTCTTGGCATTGCCAGCATTCGAGCGGCCGCTAAACTTGGCATTCCGGTGATCTCAGGGTTCCACACAAATTTTCAATCTTACTTAGAGAATTATCATCTCCCTGGCTTGGAATATGTTGCTCAGAAGTTCCTGCGTCACATTCATAACCAAACTGCCCGAACTTTGACCCCGAGTGCAGACAGTGCAGCCATGTTGCAGCGCTGGGGAGTCACGCATGTGGGGGTCATGGGCCGAGGGGTGGATACTGATTTATTCAATCCTGCCCGTCGCAGTCTGGCTCTAAGATCCTCCTGGGGTGCGGATAACAAGACGCCAGTGGCCATTTACGTCGGTCGTGTGGCAGCGGAAAAAAATTTGCCTTTGTTAATGAAAGCCTTTGCGGCCTTCCGCGAGAAGCATCCCCAAGCACCCTGCGTTGTCGTTGGCGATGGGCCGCGCCTCAAGGCACTTCAAGCAGAGTATCCCGAGTTTCTTTATCTGGGCGCGAAGATCGGCACGGATCTGGCTGACTGTTATGCCAGTGCAGATGTTTTTGTCTTTCCCAGTTCGAGTGAAACCTTTGGCAATGTGGTCCTCGAAGCCATGTCCAGTGGACTCGTTCCGGTGGCTTATGATTATGCGGCTCCTCGTCAGGTCATTCGCCATGGCGAAAATGGGTTTTTGGCTGCCTTTGATGATGCTGATGCCTTTCTTCAGGCCACGCGTGAAAGCTCCCAGATCTGGGATTCGGTCCCTATTCGATCAGCCGCGCGTGTTTCCGCAGGCCAGCTTGGCTGGCAGCGCGTCATCGAGCAATTCGAAGGTGAACTTCTTGCCCTTCAAGCTCAAACACCCACCCCAGTTACCCTAGCCCCATGAGCGAAGAAATCGACGAACTCCCAGACGCCCCGGCAGACCCATCACGCCTGAAGACAAAGTTGCGTGCGCGCACGGTTTTCATTTCTGACGTGCATCTGGGCATGCCGGATTGCAAAGCGGCGCAAGTTTCCCACTTCATTCGACATGTTCAATGTGATCAACTGGTCATGAATGGTGATATCATTGACGCCTGGTATCTCAAGAGTTCTGGGGGCTGGAATAAATCGCACACCAACTTTTTGCGCACCGTGCTCAAGAAGATGGAAAAAGAGAATACTCAGATCCTGTATCTGCGCGGAAATCATGATGACATTCTGGACCGGTTCATTCCCATCCAGTTGGATAACTTTCTGATCACTAACGAACACATCCATCATACGAAGCGCGGCGATTACCTTGTTGTGCATGGAGATGGCTTTGACCACGTCACGACCAATCACCCCTGGATCGCCCATCTCGGTGGTATAGGCTATAACATCCTTTTGCGGGTGAACCGCATTTACAATTGGTATCGCCATGCCCGTGGGAAAGAGAACTTTTCATTGAGCCGCTGGGTGAAACTCAAGGTGAAATCGGCGGTCAGCTTTGTCGGTAAGTATGAGGAACAATTGCAGGACCTTGCTCGCGCTCGGAACTGCAAAGGCATCATCTGTGGTCACATCCACAGTCCCGCCAATAAGATGGTCGGTGACACCCATTACCTAAACTCCGGAGATTGGGTCGAGTCCATGACAGCCATTTTAGAATACGATAATGGAGATTTTGAGGTTATCTCTTATGACGACTTTTGCGCACGCACGAACCGGCAGCCGAAGGGGGGGATTAAAAGTGTGCATGTGACAAACGAGGTGAAATTAAGTGTCGAAAATGTCATCCCGCCTATGTAAACTGAGTTAGAACGATTCGACACAAGATGCACGACCACATATTGACTTCTTTTAACGCTGCCCTGGCGAATCTTCGTGAGCAGGTTTTGATCATGGCCAGTATGGCTCGGAAAAATCTCGCCAGCGCGATGCGCGGCCTCGTCGAGCGCGACACAGATCTCTGCAACGCGGCCATCGCAGCCGATCAGGATGTGAATGATCTGGAGAAAAGTATCGACCGCCTGGGCATGCAGATTTTGCTCAAATTTCAGCCCACAGCCCACGATCTTCGTCAGGTCATGGGAACGATCCGCGTAGCCAACAATCTTGAACGTATTTCCGATCAGGCCTGTGGGATTGCTAAGCGTGCACGCAACATCAATAATCTACCCGAGATTGCCGAACTGAAGCTCATTGAGCCCGTTTATCATCTCTGTGCTCGGAATCTTGAAGGCAGCATCCAAGCCTTTACTTCAGGAGATTCTGAAGCAGCCGGCCAGGCACGTTTACTGGACAAGGAGTTAGATGCTGCCGAAAAGGCCTTCGACCGTTCCCTGCTGATCATCATGGAAGAGCGCAAATCGCCTCTGGAAGGCTACCTACACCTGATTTTTGTCGCTCGTTTCCTTGAGCGTGTGGGCGACCACGCGAAGAACATTTGCGAAGACACCATTTTCATTGAAAAGGCGGAAGACATTCGATTTGAAAAGAAAAAATGATAGTCGATGCCACGGAGGTGAGAAATCAGGGCAGGGCTTTGCATTCATCCAACTTGAATTGGGAACAAAATGTTCAGGCAGTTGGTTAACGTCCCGACTAACTTACCTTAGAGTTACGCGATGTTTCGCCCGCCATGGATGACATGAGACGGTTCGTGATTCGAGTTTCTAATCACAGGATTAACAGGAAAACAGGATTAACAGGATTAACAGGAATGGGTTCTGACCTGTAAATCATGTCTTTCTGTTTTCCTGTAAATTTGAGTATCTAGCCTAAAAACGATTATCCTAGATCCGGGAATGGAAGATCGTTGAGTTGCGCCAGGGCTTGGTTTCACAAGGCTTCTTCGACTCGAAGCGGCTGTGTCTTGGGTGACACTGCCCGAGAGGCGAAAAGCCTTGTGGAATCAATGACGGATGCAAATCGGCGGTCAGC
>CAMBPS010000109.1 GCA_945869675.1 Prosthecobacter debontii
TGCTGAAAATGCTAAAGCTGCTACCCAATATGGTGTCGAAGGCATTCCTCACGTTCAGTTCTTGAGCAGTGAAGGAAAAAACATTGATAAAGTGGTGGGTGGTGTGCCTCCTGCCGATTTCGCTGCCACCCTCAACAAGGTTTTGAACAAGACCAAATAATCCGATTTCGCCCGAATGAATGAGCGGCTGTGAGTTTTCTCACAGCCGTTTTTCTTTGGGGATCACGCACTGGCCAGGGCCGTCCCGCGATTCAAGAGGTCGAGGAAGCGCTGCTCAAAAGGTTCTTTGGAGCCGCATTGCATGAAGTCGATTCGATGGCTGGCACACTCGCGTGAAAGCTCGTCACAAAAGGCGTCGAAGGCGTCGGTGTAACGTTGAACGTCTTTTCGGGTTAGCCAGAAGCGGCGGCGTTCGCCAGTTTCTACCTCATCTAGTTCTACTTCACCTTCGAAAGGAGGTTGACGTTCTTCTGGGTGCAGAATTTGCAGGAAATGGCATTCTCCCGGCCACGTTGCAGCCAGCTTCACTGATTCGCGCGCGCTTGTGACATCATGACCAAAGAAGTCGGAGATGACAAAGATCACTCCGTAGCGTTGCCGGGTTGGGTGAAAATCGGCAAAGCTGTGGTTGAGGTCTGTGAGCCCACCAAACTTCAGTTTTGTGGCCGTTTGAATGATTTTTTCGATGTTGCCCTGACCTCGCAGAGGAGGCAATTCCTGATGTATGGTATCACCCAAGCTGTAAAGACTGACACGCTGATGGGCTGCTAATCCGAGATAGGCCAAGGCGACGGCGAATCGAAGGGCCTGTTTCCGTTTATCGTCATGTGGAGCAGACATGGAGCCGCTGGTGTCGATGAGGACATGCAGGTTTAGCTCCTGAGTCTCTTCATAGAGACGAACAAACAGTTTGTCTAATCGCGCGTAAAGTCGCCAATCGATAGCTCGGTAATCTTCACGTGGCGTGTAATGGCGGTAATCCTTGAACTCACGGGTGAAGCCCGTGGCGGGGGTGGACTGTGATCCGCGGCGTGTAAGTGCGCGGCGCTTTCTCAGCCTTACGGCCAAAGAACGCAGCCTGTCGAGAAAGGCGGCATCAAAGAGGTCTTCGCGAACGAGGGGTGAGTCCATCAACGTTGCAAGCATGGAAGGGCAAGCGTAGGATGCAGCTGTAGACCTTACCTATTACTCTGCCTGTCTAAGGTAAGCAGCGATGTCTGCGACGTCCTGAGCGGTCATGCCAAGCATCGTAGCACTCATCATGAGGGAGCGATCCATTTTCTTTTTGCTAGCGATGCGTTCTTTCGGCACGAATTGAGTCTGGCCACCCATGCTGCGGATGATTATAATGTCGCCTTCAGCCAGAACCATGCCGTGAATTTTAATGCCCTCTTTGGTGACAATTTCCGTGCCATCAAAACCATGAGCGATGTCTTTGCTTGGCTCAATTAGTGCCTGAGCGATGATTTCCGTTGGCTGGCTGATGCCCCAGCCTTGGAGGTTAGGTCCAAACTCGACGCCTTGATTGTTCAGTTGATGGCACATGATGCAGCGCACCGTGAGGGATGAGCCTTGCTTCACATTACCCTTGAGTTTAATCACATCTTCAAGCTTGATATTACTTGGGATCGCAGGGGGTATCTCCATGGCGATGAGCTTGGCTGCAGAGGGGTCAAAGATTCCCTGGTTTTTCAGTTCGGCAGCAATTCCATAGGCAGCCCAGTCATTGGTGCTGCGGTTTACCAGCCACCACATGGCGTCAGCATGAATTGGAGCCTCTTTATCTTTGGCCACAGCCAGCATGGCCTTCGCCGCGCTGGCATCCGGTGTGAAGGCGAGGGTATCGAGCGCTAACTTCCGCTCGATCGGTGATAAGTTAGCACTAGCGGCCCGCTTTTGTACATCCGCCACAGCTGCCGCAGGATGCAGTCTCCATGTCAGTCGGGCAAAGCTTTCCGACCAGTCGAGCGGGTCGCCATTCATGATTTTTTTCAGAGCTGCCCAGACTTCAGCTTCCTTGCCACTGCAACCGATGCCAAAGGCTTCGAGGTAAGAGCGGTCTTTGCCGTCATAGCGTTTGGCTAACTCAATGAGTATGTTTTGACTCTGGGCGAAAGGAACATCACGCATGGCGACGGCGACCTCGCGACGCACAGATGGAGATTCGTCATGAGCCATGGTGCTGAGCAGGTCCAAAACGTCACTGTGGGCTGCACGTAGAGCACGCAATGCCACCAGGCGCTGTGTGGCATCTTCAGATTCCAACCACACACGGACATTTTGAGTGCCTTCTTCACCTAATTGGGCCAGCAGCCACACGGCGCGCGCTGCTACCATGGGATTGACGTCATTCATCACGTTGGTTACCGCTTGGCGCACTGAAGCACCTTGCTCCTTGAGCTTGGTAAAGGCCACATGGCGCACGTTATTCGCGGGCGATTTCAGCGCGGCGATCTGGGCTTCCACACGGTCCATTTTTAAATGAGCGACAGAGGCTTTGAAGCCTTTGGGCGCGATTCGATAAATGGTGCCACTGCAAGTCTCATCGGTATCCTGATGACCTCCAGTGCGTTTGTCGAACCAGTCACTGATGTAGATGGCCCCATCGGTGCCAACGCAGACGTCACTTGGACGGAATAGGGTGTGACGCTCATCAGAGAGGTTATTGGCACCGCCGACGAAGTCACTGCCTTTGAAGACCCCCGTGGTGTTGGTGGTGCAGAAATCCATGCGCTCAAGCTTCATGCCAGCACCATCAGGTTTTGGAAGGTAACCATAGACGACATTACGACCCGTTTCACAGCTCAGAAGAAGACCATTCCATTTGGCATCCAGTGCCCCATTTTCATAGAAGCACATGCCTGTGGGGGCACCGCCGCCATAGACGTCACCAGCAGGAATGCTGCCTGGATCATCCTGACGCCACTCTGCTACGGGAATGGTCTGACCAGAACGTTTGTCGGCTCGCCACTGGCGTTTGCCGTCTGGCGAAAAGAAACCAAAGCTGCCGCCTTCGATCAAATGACTGACACGGCAGGCTGGTGGATCGTCGTTGTCGTTAAGATACATGTCTCCTAGGGAGTTGCGCACGCCTTCATAACTGTTGCGGTAGTTGTAGCCAAGGATTCGGGCATTGTGGCCAGAGGGATCGATGCTGGCGGTGAAGCCGCCGACATAGACGTGACCATCATCGCTCTTTTCTCCCGTGTAGGAATTGTTCAGGTAACCACCACCAATTCTGAAGGTGTTGCCGCTTTTATCGCTGAACTTTGCGCCACAGTTGCCATTGCTAAAATACCAGCGGCCATCAGGGCCGGCATAAACACTATGAAGGCTGTGATCATGTTGAGCTTGCTCAAATCCCGTGAGTAGGACCTCACGACGATCGACTGCTGGATCAAACTTCAGGTCACGATTCACGTCTGTGTATATGATCAAATTGGGTGTGTTAGAGACCAAAACCACATTGTCAAAGACGGCCACCCCTAGTGGGCACTCCAGCTCCTTTTCACGGACGAAAACATGGGATGAGTCTGCTTTGCCGTCTCCATCTGTGTCTTGCAGCACGCGGATCGCATCCCCCTCACGACTGCGTCCACTGTGGCGTCGGTAATTGATACCCTCAGCCACCCAGATACGACCCGCGGCGTCCACATCCATGTTCGAAGGATTAAACAGCATTGGAGACGTGGCCCATACGGTGATCTCCAGCCCCTCAGGGATTTTAAACATGCTGGTGTCTAAGTGCTCGGGCTTCACGTGAGTTGCATCAAAGGCTGGCGTCTTTGGATCTGGACTGAAGGCCGCTTTACCCGAGATGAATTCTTTGTCTTTTTTAGGTTTGTCGGGCTTAGCTGCTTGTAGCGGAGCTAAGAATGTAGCAAGTAAAGCAAGGGTGGAGAAGAGGCGTAGCATGGAGGGAGGAGGATGGAAGGCCGCAGACAAACGAGCAAGGCAATAAAGATCTTGCGATAAGACGATAGCGAAAAAAACCGACCTGCGTTTCCACAGGTCGGCTGAGTTGAGGAAGTTAGCAGGACGATTATTCGCTGACTTTTGTGCTGGTGATGGTGATCGGGTCCACTGGCACGTCGCCATGAGGGCCTTTACGGGTCGTTGGCACAGCGACGATAGCGTCCACAATGTCCATGCCCTTAGTCACCTTACCAAAGACGGCATAACCAAAGCCGTCAAAGCTAGGGTAGTCGAGATTGGCGTTGTCCTTCACATTGATGAAGAACTGGCTCGTCGCACTATTGGGATCGCTGGTGCGGGCCATGGCCAAGGTGCCGCGGTCATTTTTGAGGCCGTTTTTGGACTCGATCGCAATGGGAGCGCTGGGTTGCTTCTGCTGCATGTCTGGGGTGAAGCCACCTCCTTGAACCATGAATCCAGGGATCACACGGTGAAAGATCAGGCCATCATAGAAGCCTTTCTTTGAATAGCTCACGAAATTGGCGACGGAGATGGGGGCTTTGGCTGCATCGAGTTCGATTTCGATCGCGCCTTTGCTGGTTTCGAGGGTTACTTTAACGGGTTTTGCTTCACTCACGGCTGGGGTCTCCTGGGCTTGGTTAAATCCGGTCAGACCTGCAATCGCAAGAACGAGGGCAGCTAGAGTCGGTAATGGTTTTTTCATGTTTGATTGGGGGTTAGGCGGTTAACAAGGCAAGGCGTTGTATCTTTGCAACTTTCATTGTACGTGCGCCTGACATAGATCAGATCAGCTTTCTTTGTCTGAATCGATTCATTTGGATTTGGGGTTGTTCTTCAGGGGTTCAAGTGGTTGATCTGTCAGAATGTTTTTTGATACGCATACCCATCTAGGAAGTCACAAATTTGACTCGGATTTACCCGAAATTTTGTCGCGTGCTCGTGAAGCTGGGGTAACGGAAATGTTGGTGCCTGCGACAGATCTGGAGAATGCGCGCAAATGCTTGCAGATCGCTGAAAAAGAACCGGATGTGCGTGTCGCTGTGGGAGTCCATCCCTGTGATATGGATTCGGTAGCCGGTAGTGATTGGATCAGTGAATTGCGCTCTCTGGCTAGCCATCCCAAGGTGGCTGCTGTGGGCGAAATTGGGCTGGATTATTTTCACGCACCTCCTGCTGGCTATGATCAGGCCAGTTGGCGTGCGTACCAAGCGCACTGTCTGCGATTACAGCTGGATCTAGCCTGCGAATTGGGGCTGAACGTAGTCATTCACAATCGCGAAAGCTGGGATGATCTGGTGGCGATTGTGACTCCTTACTCAGGACGCTTGCGGGCAGTTTTTCATTGTTACACAGGCACGTTAGCGCAGGCACAACCTTTGCTGGACTTGGGGCATTTGATTTCCTTCACAGGCATCGTGAGTTTTAAAAATCCGGGTCCAGCAGGCGAAACTGCACGTTACGCACCCGCAGGAACTTTTATGATCGAGACTGATGCGCCCTATCTCGCGCCAGTTCCGCATCGTGGCCAGCGTTGTGAGCCTGCTTATGTTGTAGATACCGCTCGTGCTATTGCCGCCATGCGTGGTCAGGATATTGCTGAAGTGGCTCAGTTTACTCGTGACACAGCGTTGACTTTTTTTCGTGGGTTTGCCGAAAAAGAATGAGGCTGAGCGGCTCCCGACCACTCAGCCCCTTATTCTAGCATCAACTGCGGCGCTGGCCCATGCTCCCATGGGGGCGTCTAACAACCAATCACTCTCAAAACCAGTTGGGCGAGATCACTCTCGCTTTCACTGTATGTTTTGTTAGTGGGAGCCGGTTCAGAATTGTTGAAAAATAGTTGTTTTATTTCTCGGGAGTCTTTGCGACTTGCTCCCACTGCTGGCGGAGGTAGTCCATGCGCTCCTTGATTCTACCTTCTAAACCGTTGGTTGTGGGCTCGTAATATTGTTTTCCACCTTCAATGCAGCGCTGCGGCACGAACCCGCCCTCAAAATCGTGGGGGTAGAGGTAGCCGACGCCGTTGCCGAGATTTTTTGCGCCCTTGTAGTGACCGTCACGCAGATGTTTGGGCACTGGCAGTGTGCGACCTAGCTTTACATCTTCTAAAGCTGCATCGATGGCTAAGTAAGCACGATTACTCTTTGGCGCAGTGGCTAGATAAATGGTGGCATGTCCGAGAACGATTCTTGCCTCAGGCATACCAATGAACTCAACAGCCTGCTGGGCGGCGATGGCCACTCGAAGCGCATTGCTGTCTGCCATACCAACGTCTTCACTGGCCGCGATGACGATGCGGCGGGCGATAAAACGGATGTCTTCTCCAGCGTAAAGCATTTTGGCGAGCCAATAAATCGCTGCATCTGGATCGGACGCACGCATGGATTTGATAAAGGCGCTGATGGTGTCGTAATGAGCATCTCCATCCCCATCATAAACGACAGTTTTCTGCTGAACGGATTCCTCTGCCGCGGCCAGATCAATCAGAATGCGACCTTCTGCGTTGGGCTTGGAGGAGAGTACGGCTAGTTCCAGCGCATTGAGGCACTTGCGGGCATCACCATCGCTGACCGTGGCTAAATGATGAGTAGCTTCCTCTGTGATGCTGGCTTTCCAGCGTCCGAGTCCGCGCTCCTCATCTGCGAGCGCCCGCTGCATCAGGGCTTGTAGTTCACGGATTCCTAGGGGTTCCAGGGTGAAAACCTGAGAGCGACTGACGAGTGGACTATTGACGTAAAAATAGGGGTTATGTGTGGTCGCGCCAATGAAGCGAACCGTGCCGCGCTCCAGATGTGGTAGCAGAACATCCTGCTGAGCTTTGTTAAAGCGGTGTAACTCATCGACGAACAGCACCGTTGCCTGCTGGGTCATCTTTCGTAGCTTTGCCGCAGCATCTACCTCCTTACGTATATCAGCCACGCTGCTTTCGACGCCACTTAGAGTCACAAAACGAGCTTTGGTCTCCTGACTGATGATGTGAGCCAGTGTCGTTTTTCCGACGCCCGGTGGGCCATATAAAATGATGGAAGAAAACCGATCTGCCTGCACAGCTCGGCGCAGCAATTTACCCTCACCGATGATGTGAGCTTGCCCTGTATATTCGTCTAATTTCCTGGGCCTCATGCGTGAGGCTAAAGGTGCAGCATCCTCTGCATACGCAGCAGGCATGTGGGCATCGGGGTCAGGATTAAAAAGATCGTCACTCATGGAGACAGCTCAGAAGTGGCGCGGTCTCGTCAGTGCGACAAGCCTTTAATCAGCGGTTTCGAGACACAAACTCAAGGCAGTCTAGTTTTTAAATTGAGTTGAGCTTTAAAAGGTCGGCAAGCAGTCCTAGCGAGCGGTAAAACTCTGCTTCATCAAGTCCAGTTTCGATGAGGCCTGCACGAATGGCGGTGGCATTAGATTCACCTAGAACATGCTGCTTGATGAGGGCTGTCTTTTTGGCCTGAATTTCTAGGAATGCGGAGTCGACGACGGGGGTGTTTGGATATTTGCCCTCGGCTTGACCGGCTTTTAGTATGGATTTAAAAGGAGCACCCGATTTCGCAGCTTCTTGTTTAGCAGCATTGACACCAGCATACCAGTCGGCAGTCACCAGACGGTAGTAATCGCGCATGGCTTGCTTGTTGTAGTGAATGATTAGGCTGCGTCCATCGACAGATACCGTGCTTGTAGCGCGGAAACTATCGGCATCAATGGTGTCCACAAAAAGGAGATCTTCTCCATCAACGGCAAATTCCCATTTCAAATCCCAGAGCTGGAGGCCGATTTCATCAAGCAGATCCCGCACAGCCCAGGCTCCTAGGAGGGCCATTTTGATGGTGCCAGTGAAATGCTGCACGCTCAGGCCTGACATAAGTAGCGCTTCTTGTTTGGTGACGGCGCGGTCTTCGGGCTCATACTTGCTGGTCAAATCATAGATGGGCCGATCAAGCATTTGCCAGGCTTTCATAGGCCCGGTCAGACCGAGCTCTTGTTCAAAAGCACGCCGCTCTTTTTCACTCAGTGCTTCATATTTCCGCAGTATAGAACTGCCGCTGGTGACGCCAAAACGAACAATGTATTCAAGTGGCACCACGTAGGTCGTGCTTTGATGAAAAAGAGCGTAATCAAAAACAAAATTACCCATTACATTCCGCTGTGGCGGAGTCATCACGGGAAAGCGGCGCACCACATTGTAACAGCTTGGTTTTGCAGGCATGCCTGAGCTGACAACTTGGCCGCTTTCAGCATCCAGCATACCGACATGATGAGTCATGGCTCCGTTTTCCAGCATTTCTGGTAAAACACCATCCATCAGCTGATCACGCCAGGTTTGACCAAGAGTGGTTGCTTTGAGTAAAGCCGCCTTGACTCGCTGCCAGGTGTCTTTTTGTGAGAGCCGGGAATACATGGCATGACGGAAAATGGCGCGATTAAGATCATTGCCCGCAATCGTAAAAATGCTCCCAACATCAAAGACTGAGCCAACGGGAGTGGTTTCGCAGACGATCAGTCCTAAATGATCCGGCACGGCATACAAATTTTGCACAGAGCCGCGATAGATGGGTTCTGCGAGAGTTTGGAGATCAATGCGTGCAGGTGAGGATGTGGTCATTGTGAAACATAAGGCTTGGCGTGCTACAGCCACATTTCAATTTTCAATTTTCAGTTTCCTAGTTCCATTGGCAGATTCCGAGCTAGTCGATTGTCATTCTACCTTGATCTGTCTGATCAATATTGATTAAAAAAAGTGGCTGCTTGAACGAAGCGAGCATCTCTAAAATTGATATGTCACTCGGCAGCGGAACATGCGGGGCTCGACAGAATGAATGTGTGTATCATTCGTAGCAGGGCGACCTGGAGCTTGGCTTTCGTAGTAATAGGAAATGTCGTTGTCTTGGCGATTGAGCAAATTCAGGCAATCCACGGCGACTTCCCAGTTCTTCTTTCGGTAGCCGACGGTGGCATTGATTTGGATGCTATCACGGCCTCGATAGGTGTCGGTTTCTTCCAGAGGACTGTTGGCAAACATTCGCACTCGCGCTCCTGCAAACCAGCCTGAATCATTGCCTTGGGCTCCCAGATTAAAGCCGCCGCTGAACATGACGGGAATGCTATTGGGGATATGGTTGGCGTTGCTCGGTGCATCGATAAAACGGGCATAGGTCAGAGCTAGTTCAGCATCGCTGCTGAACCATTTTATGGGTCGCCAGTAGCTGGCTAGCTCGATGCCGTAACGCTGTGAAGCAAGCCCAGGTTCATTCGTGCCTGCATCGCCAACATAAACAAGCTCGCTATCGCTCTGAAGCCAAAATAAGGCCAGGGTCGAGGTCATGTTTTTGACAGTCTGACTGCGTAACCCAATCTCGCCACCCATGGTCCGCACTAGAGCATCAGCTGGATTCATTCTCGATATGACACCGCGCGCGTCATTGCTATGAAAACCGGTGCCAAAATTCAGGTAGAGCTCGTTGTTTTTCCACGGGCCGAAAATGGCGCTGAATTTAGGGCTGATGATCCCGGCTGTTTCGGCATTCTGGCCAGTGGTGGTGCTCTCTTGTGACTCAAAGTAGTAGAGATCTCCGCGCAGTCCGAGAACGGTTTTAAACCAAGGCGTCCAGCGCGTGACGACCTCACCATAGAGGCCGATGCTAGACTCAAGAATATTATCTTGTCGAATCGTCGTGTGGCGCTCCCTCTTTTGGGTTTGCCAGAGGCCGATGCCCTCAATTAAATCGGTGCGTGTCTGCAATCCCAGAGTGATGTCTGATTCCACTCCCATGAAGTCCCGCTTTTCCCAGGTGCGGGCCACGTTGCCGCCAAAGACCCAGCGCTGTTCAGCCTGTTGGAACTGATCTCCTGTGGGCAATCCTGGGTCAAGCTGGTAGGTGAAGTTTGAATACAAATCGAGGATGTAATGGATGGCATAAAGATTGGCTCGAGTAACCCCATCGTCATCCCGCTGTTCAAGCACGACGTTCAGGCTGTAGCGCTGACTTTCACCGCCAGCCGTAGGATCCAGTGTGTCATACCTGCCGAGAGTTCCATCGTTGACCAGTCTTGACGGGATCTGATCGGTGCTGGTCCATGAGCCGTGATATCCCATGAAAGTGACCGAGAGCTTGGTGTCGTCATCGTTCTTGAACCAGCGCAGCAGGCCATTCCAGCGGCTGGATTCTTCGGGCTGAGTCCATGGCCCATCATAATAGTTGTTCTCCAATGCATAAGTCAGGCTCTGCTGCACGCCTTGCTCTAAATTGGAAGGTAGATCCAAAGTGCCCGCAACCATAGCGCGATAGTAATTGAACTCGCCAAACTCCACTTTGACCAAATTTCTTGGCACTACGTCCCAGAGGAGGAAATTGGCACTGCCTGCCGTGGAAAGATCGCCATCAGCCGCTGTGTAAGTGCCCTTGGCATAATCCAGAGACTCGATCAGTTCAGGGATCAGTGGATTCAGATCTGTGTAGCCTTGGCCGTGGGCATGTGTCCGCATATTCAGCGGCATGCCCTCTAGGCTCATGGCAAAGTCAGTGCCGTGATCCAGATTGAAGCCACGCAAAAAATACTGGTTTGCCTTTCCACCACCCGCATGCTGCGTCGCGATCATGCCTGGGATGACCTCCACGATCTCGCCACGCCTGAGCAGTGGACGCGCTAGGAAGTCCGCCTGTGTGGCATGGCCCTTTGAGGCGGCATCTGTTTTCCTGAGTAGATTTTCCGCTTTTCCCTCGATGACGATTTCCTCCAAAGTCTCCATTTTAGGGTCAGTATTGGCTTCTTGGGCCTGAGTAGCGACCGCTAAGGCAAAACTGATGGATAAAGCAAGACGGAAGAACATGGGCAAAAGTAGGCTTTGTGAACCCATTTAGACGACCTGCTTAAAGCCAGCCCACAAAATAGTTTGCTCAAGCTTCTGCGTTCCACCATTCCAACAGCATCTGCCGTGCTCGATAAAGTCGCCCTTCAATGCCGCGCACCGAGCAATTCAGAACTTCAGCGCATTCAAGCTGACTCAGACCTTCTAATGTAATGAGTATTAAAACAGAGCGTAGATTCTCAGGTAGGCAGGTTAGTCCACGATCTAACTTTTCCATCTCACTTGTCCATTCGGCACTCAAATCCGGACTCAACTGTGGGCAGGCAGGAATATGATCCAGTTGATCCAAGGGAAACGTTTTTGCTTGCTGCTTTGATGCGCGTGTTTTGGCACGGTCACGACATAAATTTAAAGCGATCTTATAAAGCCATGAGGATAACCGTGCTCTACTTTCAAACTCAGGCAAAGCCCGCCAGGCATGAACAAAGGCATCCTGGCAAACTTCACGCGCATCTTCTTCGCATCGTAGCCAGCGAAAACAAAAGCTCATGAGCCGAGATTCATACTGCTGCACGATCCATTCAAAGGCGACCATATCACCAGCCTGCGCAGCTCTGACCCTTCGCGACTCCAAGCTTTCGCATGGAGAATCTTCAGCCTCTATGGGAAAGAGATCAAGGTTCGCGGTTAAGGCTATCATGGGTCCAATCTAAAAGGCGCTTCGCCTGTGAAGGGCGAAGGTGGCGTTTCATGGCAAAAAAGTGATCTAAAGTCAGGCGTTGCAGCTCGCCCTGAGATTGATTCAGGGCTTCCAAGGCAGACTTCAAGCGTTTGTCATTCGAATCAGCGACAGAAATGGATTGAGCGACTTCATGGCCCGATTTGCGAATAGCTGTTTTAAGGATGATGCGCTTCTCTTCAAATTCAGCCTCTAGAGGTTCCATGATCGCGTGTTGCTCAGGCGTAATGTCCAAATGTTCATGCATCCAAGCATGAAAGTCAGGCTCCGAATGATCTTGGGCATGGCCCTCACCGTGCCGATGCAGGACCCAGTCCGTCACCATCCATGCCGTAGCACCTGCCAGAATGACCGAGCAGAGAGCCGAGAGTAACAGCCATTTCACACGCATCGTCATTTAGATAGAGGCTCCCTAAAAAGACGCATCGTTGGTGGAGTCGTATGGGTTTTGTCCTGGGAGGCAAGCGTCCAGCAAACCGCGCCAGCCGTCGCGACGCCTGAAACCAAAGAACCAATCAAGAGCAGCCGAACAAAGAAGCGCCAGCGTCTAGCGCGGCCATCATCATTTCGGAGCTTTTCCGTGAGCGCAGACTCCCTCGTTAGTAACGGAGCTTTCTGCGTTGTCAGGGCAGCTCGTTTTAGTAAGCTGTTGAGATCAACTTCATTCATTCTAGCGGATTATGCGGAGAACTTACGCTGAGGGGAAGGGCAAACTTTAAAGGTGCTACGAAAGGTGCCATGATTGGGTATATAAAGTTAGTTACCCAGCTTGTTTTTGATCGAGTGGCAATGAAGCGGTTGAGATGACATTAACTATCCGAACGTAATTGCAGCGTAGAGTATCGATGAAGGGCGATTGATCATGCTAACGAAACGTAGGACAAGAATGAGCAGGCAATCCTAAAAAGCTCAATTTGAATAGAGGGTCCTTGTTGGTGACTGGCGCTGTTGGTTGAAATGAAAAAACTTCACAAAAAAGACAGAAAGGAGTTGCAGAAGGAAATGGGGCTGCTAACCTCTCGACCCGCCACCGAAAAGGAGCGGCTGAGAAACGGCAAACGAAGTGCTAAGGTGCTTCGAATATCGCGATCAGAAAATTGATCTTTCAGAGAACAGTATTGGGTTAGTTTAGATTGCGCGAGAGTGTGATTTAAGTTGATTCGGTGCACGAAAAACAAAGGCTAAATTGTGCGCTGTGCGTGATAACGCGTGCAGCATGTTTGAAATATAATATGGTCAATTTAGCTGACACTTAAAAATGTCAGCACCAATTTTTGGAGAGTTTGATTCTGGCTCAGAACGAACGCTGGCGGCGTGGATAAGACATGCAAGTCGAACGGAACTATTTGAGTAGCAATATGAGAATAGTTTAGTGGCGAACGGGTGCGTAACACGTGGATACATTCCGGGAAGCGGGGGATAGCCCAGGGAAACTTGGATTAATACCGCATGTGATCGAAAGATCAAAGACGGGGACCGAAAGGCCTGTCACTTCCCGATTGGTCCGCGGCCTATCAGCTAGTTGGCGGGGTAAAAGCCCACCAAGGCTACGACGGGTAGCTGGTCTTAGAGGACGACCAGCCACACTGGAACTGAGACACGGTCCAGACACCTACGGGTGGCAGCAGTCGAGAATCTTTCACAATGGGGGCAACCCTGATGGAGCGACGCCGCGTGGAGGATAAGGT
>CAMBPS010000110.1 GCA_945869675.1 Prosthecobacter debontii
CGTGTGCTCTATGCCGTGGCCGGACAGCCGCATGATCCTGAAACAGGTGAGGCGCTGGTGAAAAACACGCCCGCCGAAATCGGTGCGCGAGTCCTAAAGTTCAAGGAAGGTACACGCTGTGTGGTGCTCGCCCCATTGGAAGCTCAGGATGGCCCAACTCTGAAAGGCACCTTTGAGAAACTACGCCGCCAAGGCTACGTGCGTGTGCGTGTGGATGGACAGATCTGCGAATTGGATGATGGCCTACAACCCGAACGCGGCATGGAGCATCAGATCGAAGTCGTGGTGGATCGACTGGTCATCCGGGATGGCGTCCGGCAGCGGCTGATGGAAAGCATCGAAGCAGCGCTGAAATGGAATGAGCGTGAGGTGCAATTCCTCGTCGGCAGCGACGCAGGGGAAGAAGTGCTGACCTTTACCACCGCCTACGCGAATCCGCGCACAGGCTACCTGATGGAAAAGCTGACCCCGCAGCATTTTTCCTTTAACACTCATGCGGGTGCCTGCCCAAGCTGTGAAGGTGTCGGTTCACTGATGGCTCCTGATTCAGGACTCATCGTGCCAGATACAAGCCTTTCTCTCAAAGACGGTGCCGTGAAGTCTTGGTGGTCCAAAAATCCGAAGCTGAAACAAATCCAGCAGTTCGGAATCGAAGCACTGGCCAAACATTTTGGCGTAGCCCTAGATGCTCCCTTCAAAACGCTACCACCATCCTTCCAAGACGCGCTTTTTTATGGCACCGGCAAAGAAAGTGTTACCACAGGCTGGTCCACCAGCGCCACCAAACGTAGCCTGGCAAAGCCCTTTGAAGGTTTATTGAATGAGGCCCAACGTCTGCATCTCAATGCAGAAAGCGACTCCCTGCGCACTCAGTTAACGCGATTCATGAATCCACAGACTTGCCCAGCCTGTCACGGATGCAGGCTGCGTAAGGAATCACTGGCCGTGAAGCTGAATTCTTGGTTCTTGGTTCCTGGTTCTTCGTTACCCAAGAACGAAGAACCAGGAACCAAGCACGACCTCTCCATTCACGATTTCTGCGCACTCCCCATCCGCGATGCGCTGTCCTGGATGAAAGCCCTGGAAGTCACTGAGCATCAGCGTACGTATGTGAATGAGCTGCATAAGGAGATCCTCAAGCGACTCGAATTCCTGGAGCAGGTAGGCCTCGGCTATCTGGGCCTGAACCGTGAAAGCGGCACCCTCTCAGGGGGAGAAATGCAGCGCATCCGTTTAGCGACACAGATCGGCGCGGGGTTAGCAGGGGTACTTTATGTGCTGGATGAGCCCAGCATCGGACTGCATCCCGCAGACACCGAGAGACTGATCCAGACGCTTCTGCGACTGCGTGACCTTGGCAACACCGTGCTCGTCGTCGAGCATGATGAAGCCATGATGCGTGCTGCCGATCATGTCATTGAACTAGGCCCAGCCGCAGGAGTGCATGGCGGCAAGATCACAGCCCAAGGCACACCGGCTGAAGTCATGGCACTCAAGGAAAGCCTGACTGGGGCGTATTTGAGCGAGACGCTGCGGATCAAAGCACCCTCAGGCAGAGTGGCCCCAGCCTCAGATCTCTTTTCTAGTAGCAGCGAGCCCAAGTCCCTCATCATTCACCAAGCAACAGAGCACAATCTACGCTCTGTCACTGCCGCCTTCCCGGTCGGCTGCTTCACCTGTGTCACCGGGGCTTCAGGCAGCGGTAAATCTACCCTGGTGAATAAGGTGCTCATGCGGGCGCTCCAACGGCATTTTTATCGGGCCAAAGACGAACCTGGAAAACATGAATCCATCACTGGCCTGGATGCTTTTGATAAGGTGGTCGTCATTGATCAATCCCCTATCGGTCGCAGTCCGCGCAGCAATCCAGCTACCTACACAGGTGCCTTCACTGCCATTCGCGAGCTGTTTGCGCAGCTGCCTCTTGCACGTGTTCGTGGTTATGACTCCGGTCGATTTAGTTTCAATACGCCAGGAGGGCGCTGTGAAAAATGCCAGGGCGACGGTCAGATCAAAATCGACATGCATTTTCTTGCGGATGTCTATGTCACCTGTGATCACTGCCAGGGAAAACGCTACAATGCAGAGACCCTAGAGATCACTTTTAAAGGCACCCACATCGCTGAGGTTCTGGCCATGACCGTCAGTGAAGCCGCGCGTTTTTTTGGCAAGGCTAGCCACATCTCCGCCAAGCTACTAACGCTGGAGGAATGCGGCCTAGGCTATATCCGTCTGGGACAAGCCGGCAACACCCTATCAGGAGGTGAGGCCCAACGCATCAAACTGTCTTCCGAACTGGCCCGCAAAGCCACCGGACGCACACTTTATGTGCTGGATGAACCAACAACTGGCCTTCATTTTGCCGATATTCAGACCCTACTTGGCGTGCTCTTTCGACTGCGTGATGCCGGCAATACACTCATCGTGATCGAGCATCATCTGGATGTCATCCGCTGTGCCGACTGGATCATCGACCTCGGCCCAGGCGGTGGTCATGAGGGCGGCTACATCGTGGCCACTGGCACGCCCGAAGACCTCATGAAGGTGCCTGGAAGCCTCACCGGACGGTTTCTCAAATTGTAGTTCCATCATGTTTCGTCACTTCATCCTTTGCGTTGCAATTTTAGCACAGACTCAGCTCTTGGCTCAGCACGCTGAATGGCAGAAGATCACGCCGGATCTGATTGTTCCGGCCACCACCGAAGGACCACCCGCAGCCGGTCAGCGTGTCCGGCAAACCACGGCAGGCTGGGAAACCACTCAGGTGCATCATTTACTGTATCTACCACCAGACTGGAAGCCTAACGCCAAACTGCCTGTGCTGATCGAATATGCAGGCAATGGCCCCTTCAAAAATACGCTCGGAGATAGGAGTGATGGCACGGTAGAAAGTTGCCTGCTTGGTTACGGCATTAGCGCTGGCAAAGGTTTCATCTGGGCCTGCCTGCCCTTCATCGAAAACGCCCATGGCTCTCAGCGTAATGCCCTGAAGTGGTGGGGAGATCTTCAAGAGTCCAAAAACTATACCCTGAAAACTGTGGCCGATCTTTGCCTTCGTTTTGGCGGTGATCCTGATCGTGTCCTTCTCTGTGGCTTCTCGCGCGGCAGCATCGGCTGCAATTTCATTGGGCTGCATGATGATGAAATCGCCAAGCTCTGGTGCGGCTTTGTTTGTCATAGCCATTACGACGGGGTGCGTGCTTGGCCCTATGCCGAGGCTGACCAGGTTTCCGCCATCACAAGACTCCGCCGTCTGGGCAATCGCCCACAATGGATCAGCCATGAAAACACGACCGCTGCGACTGAGGCCTGGCTAAAAAGTACCGCGATTCAGGGGAACTGGACTTTTACCTCCATGCCATTCCCCAACCACAGCGCTGCCTGGGTGTTGAGAGATTTGCCCGAGAGACAAAAGCTGCGTGAATGGGTCAAAAAGATGCTGTCACCTATGACTGCCAGTCAGTAACTCATTTTTCATTCAGCACAGCTGTCAGCGCTCCCTCGAGGGGCCGTGAGCCATCACCACCGAGTGTTTCATCCAGAGCTTCTAACCGCTGAATCAAATCTGCTACATGCTTGCGCGGATACATGCCGCCTGCAGCCTCGCAAAAATGGGTTCGACAGCCAAAAGGACGATGTGCATACACGGTGCAGCGCCCATCCCTGCCCAACAGTGGACAGGCACCTTCGGGATGGGGCTTCAAGACTTTCCGACCACTGCCACGCACCCCAATGGCTAAATAAAGAGCCTCTCCGCGTGTCAGCAATGGCGTTTTACCCGTGAGACGAAAATGGCAGCAACGCGTGCGCATCTGGCAGTCGCGCGGCAGCGGGCGGGCCTCAATCTCGGCGTAGATTAACTGGATCTCCTGTTTGAATTCAGGGTTTGGTTGTTTCCGATCTCGCGCAGATTTCACAGATGAGATTGGATCAGGCTGCCCATGAAATCTGGATTTTTTCACCATGCTGCTCATGCGCCGAATTAAGCGCCCGCATTTCCAACTCCAACTGACTCGTTGTAGCTCGCGCCATCACCCAGCCATTTGGACGTGCCTGATTAAACACATAGGCCACAGGCGGCAAATTGATGAGATGGATGCCTGTGGCCTCATGCCGTTTATGTTCCCAGGTGTGAGTATGACCATAGATCAGCGCTTTCACTTTCTTGTGTTTCGCCAGCACGGTAAAAAGTGCCTCACTATCCAGCAAACCCGTGGCTTTTTTGCCCTCAGGAATCGAACCTTGGGGATTATGATGCATCATGACGACCGTCGGCTTATCCTCTGCAGCAGCTAGACTACGATCCAACCAACCAAGCTGCGCCTCACCGAGCTGCCCCGGAGTCTGATTGATCTCAAAAAGCGAGTCCAAGAGAATCCAATTCATGGTCGCACTGCTCAGGATCTCCACATGTTTTCCTTCAACAGGATGCGGGTCCTGAGGACTGGTCATGGCGCCTATAAAATGCTTCCGATCATCATGATTGCCAAGCGTGCAGTGAACTTGAATCGCGTTCTCACGCAGAGGCGCAATCAAATTCAGAAAAGTCGCATAATCTGCCTGCTGACCATCCAAATAAGCCACATCTCCATTGAGCAGCACCCCGAAAGGTTTTTGCCCCATGTTGAGAACCTGATTCACACAGCGCGTCAAATTCTCCCACATCACAGCGCCCCGCGCCTCAAGCTTCTCATCTGCAGCAATATGCGTATCCGAAAAAAGCACCCAAGTCTCTGCCTTCCCAGTCTCTGCGGCCTCTAAGCAAGCAGGCACAAAGGCAGCCGCAAGGCTACCTTTGATCCAACGACGACGTGAGATGGGAGAAAGTGTGATCGGCATAATGTTCAGGAATAAACGTCCGTGAGGCACCAAAACCATCAGCACCAATCGCGCAAAGCCCGCATTTTGACATGGGCAGCGCCGCGATCTAGCAGCGACTCAGCTAGAGCCTTACCCGCATGCATGTCAGCAACTTTACCTGTGATGACAAACCCAGCCGCAGCATTCAAGACAGCGATGTCACGCTTGGCACCTTTGCTGGTGCCACTCAAGATTCCCTCGATAATGGCGGCGTTCGCCAAGGCATCACCACCCACAAGCTCGTCTAAATCTGCCTCGGCGAATCCAAGGCTGGCTGGATCAAGTTGTTCTTCGATGAGCTGATCACCCGCAAGTTTACAGATGTAATTGCAGCCCAGAGTGGAAAGTTCATCCATACCACCGCCTTGTTTCACCTTACCGTGAACAATCCACGCACCCTTGCGGCCAAGAGTTACCAAAATCTCTCCAAAGGTGCGCGTTAGCGCAGGATCAAAGACACCAATAAGCTGATAGTCTGGACGTGCTGGATTCAGTAGCGGGCCAAGCAAATTAAAAATGGAGCGACTACCCTCAGCAGCCAGGATTTTACGCGCGTCCACCACGGCTTTGAAGGCAGGATGATAAAGCGGCGCAAAAAAGAACCCTAGACCCAAAGTCTCAATCCCACGGGCCACTCGATCGACCGGCAAATCAATGCGTATGCCCAGCGCTTCTAAAACATCGGCTCCACCAGCCTTGCTAGTAACACCACGACTGCCATGCTTGGTCACACAAACACCGCCTGCGGCTAAAATGAACATGGCCGTCGTCGATACATTAAAAAGATGGAGCTTATCCCCACCCGTTCCGACCACATCCAGCATCGGACCCGGAAGCATGCTACGATCAAGGCCAGGATCGACCGCGAGCTTGAGAAACTCCTGCACAAACGCAGCAATCTCTTCATGAGTCTCACCTTTTTTTGCCAAAGCACGAAGGAAGTCTGCTTTCCACTCGGCCGATTCGTGTTCATCCACTAAAAAAGCAGCCGCTTCCCGCACTTCGGTGGGGCTGAGGCTTTTTCCGGCTGATAAAGTAGAAAGGAGTGTCTGCATGGAAGCCAAAGTCTGCCAGACCTCAGTGCTTTTGGCAATCAGACTCCATGAAACTTCCTGTCACGCGAGGGTTAGCTCTTTATCCTTGGCGTTTTATCCTTCATCTTCACGCATGTCTCTTATTCTCGGAATCGACCTCGGCACAACCAACTCTCTGGTAGGAGCGGTGGATTGCGGGTTCCCCATCTTGCTAGCGGATGAAGAAGGTCAGCGTCTGACGCCCTCAGCCGTCCATTATGCAGCCAATGGCAGCCGCAGCGTCGGTGCGGCTGCTTTGAGAAAACGGGCCCTGGATCCAAAACGCACTGTCACCAGTGTGAAGCGTCTCATTGGACGCCGATCTGGCGAAGGCCACTGGCAGCCACCTTATCAGCTCAGTGAGCTCGAAACCACACCGGTGCAGGTATCCGCTGAAATTTTAAAACGGCTAAAAGCCATCGCTGAACGGGCACTGGAACAACCGGTGAATCGCGCCGTCATCACCGTTCCAGCCTACTTCAATGATGCTCAGCGCCATGCGACCAAGCAAGCAGGCGAGCTAGCTGGCCTGACCGTGGAACGTATCGTGAGCGAACCCACCGCAGCGGCCTTGGCCTATGGTCTAGACAAACTCAGTGAGCGACAAAAAATCGCCGTGTATGACCTCGGTGGCGGCACCTTTGACATCAGCGTGCTGGAAATGCGGGAAGGCATCTTCCAAGTCCTGAGTACAGCAGGTGACACCCAGCTCGGAGGAGACGACATTGATCGTGCGATTGCCGAAAGCATCTGCCCGACCGGAGCGGATCCTGCGCGGTTCGTCGAAACTGCTGAAGCTGCCAAAAAGCGTCTCTCCACAGAAGACAGCACTCGCATCGATCTCCCTTTTTATGATGGCAGCCAAAGCCTAAGCCAAGAAATGAATCGCAGCGATTTTGAAAAGCTGCTGCGTCCTCTCATGGAGCGAACGCGCGCGCATTGCCTGCGGGCTTTGAGTGATGCCGGTGTGAAGCCCGATGAGCTGGATGCCGTCATCCTTGTGGGTGGTAGCACGCGGATTCCCATGGTTCGCCGCTACGTCGCTGAAATCTTTGGGCGTGAGCCCGACACCTCCCAGAATCCAGATGAAGCCGTGGCGCTCGGAGCCGTGATTCAGGCAGGCATTTTAAGTGGATCACTCAAAAATGTGTTGCTGCTAGATGTGACACCACTTTCTCTTGGCATCGAGACGTTTGGCGGGCTCATGAACATCATCATTCCGCGTAACACCACCATTCCATGCAAAGCCGGTGAGATGTTTACCAACGCTATCGCCAATCAGCAGGACATGCTCATCCGTGTGCTGCAAGGCGAGCGTGAACTGGCCAAAGACAACTGGGAACTCGGACGCATTGTCCTACCCTTCCCTCCTGGAGCCAAGGGTAGTGCCAGAGTTGGCGTCCAGTTCGCGATTGATGCCAATGGGATCCTGGAAGTGCTGGCGCGCGACACTGCGACTCAAACGGATACTGTGTTAGAAATTCAAAACACCGCGGTCGATGTGGAGGATGAGCGCGTGGAACAGATGATTGCTGAGAGTGTTGAATACGCTTTCGAAGACATGAACGAGCGCGTCTGGACTGAGGCCAAGCTCAAAGCCGAGGAGTTACTGCCAGCGGTCGATGCTGCGCTGACTCAATTTGGCGATGCGGTGAGTGATGACGAGCGCTCAGCTATTATAACTGCTGCCGAAAACGTGCGCACAAGCCTGAATGCTCCAGAGCACGACGCCAAAACGCTTAAATCTGCCACTCAAGAGCTGGATGATGCCACTCAAGAGCTGGCAGTCCGACTCGTCGAGCGTGCCATGGAAGAGTCACTGCTCAGACGCGGACTCGTCTGATTCAAAGGCTTTACTTCTCATCTTCCTTGCCTTGAAATAACAGCATGAAATCCATTTGGCTCATCCACGACATTGATCACGATCTAAGTCAGCGCGGCATGGTCATGGGCATAGTTAATGTCACGCCAGACTCCTTTTCAGATGGTGGGCGCTTTCTAGATACTGGACGCGCGGTGGAACATGCACTGAAACTGATCAGTGAAGGTGCCGACATTCTGGACATCGGTGGTGAGTCAACCCGACCCGGCGCTGAACCTGTCGAGGCGGCAGAGGAACTTCGGCGCGTTCTGCCGGTGATCCGCGCCGTCCGTTCAGAAACAAAAACACTCATTTCCATCGATACCATGAAGGCAAGTGTCGCCCGTGCCGCAGTGGAGGCAGGTGCAGACATTATCAATGACGTCACGGGTCTGCGCGGGGATCCCGCTATGCTACGGACTGCCTGCGAGTGCGACGCTGGACTGGTCATCATGCATATGAGCGGCACTCCGCAGACGATGCAAAAACTCCCGCAATATGACGATGTCGTGCGGGAGGTTCAGACTTATTTTGAGGCTCGGTTGCACAGCCTAGAAAATGCAGGTATCTCCCGTGAACGTATCGTGCTCGATCCCGGATTCGGCTTTGGAAAGACACTTGGGCACAACATCTCTCTCATGCGGTCTTTACCCGAACTTTCCGTGAGTGGAAGGCCTATACTCGTCGGTGTCTCACGCAAAAGCATGATTGGCCGATTGCTGGAATCTGAAGAACTCGAAGACCGAGACTGGCCAACGGTTGCACTCACCGCTCATGCTCGTGAATTAGGCGCTCGTGTAGTGCGAGTGCACGACGTCAAACCCAATGTTTATGCCATGCGCATGGCCGAGGCGATCTTAGGCTAACCGCGACCACCAAAAATAGCGCTGCCGACACGGACGATGGTGGCACCTTCTTCAATGGCGATCTCAAAGTCATGGCTCATGCCCATGGAAAGCTCCGGCAAAGGCGCTCCACCCCGTTTTTCCAAATCATCTCTTAGTTCACGCAGATGAACGAAGTAAGGACGCACCTTACCAAGTGCCAGATCAAAGGGTGGGATGCACATCACGCCTTGAATGTAGAGCCGATCAAGCTCGTAAAGCACCTCCAATTGCTCACGAATCTGATCTGGACTGAAGCCATGCTTGGAGGACTCAGCTGCCACATTGATCTCGACCAGCACCTTGGGATGCAGCCCCAGCTCTCCTGCGATGCGATTGATGTCTTTAGCAATCGCGAGACTATCGACAGCGTGGATCATCTCCACCAGTGGCAGCACTTTCCGCACCTTGTTGGATTGCAGAGGACCAATCAGATGCCATTGCAGTTTACTGGGTAATTGTGGATGTTTGAGTAGAATTTCCTGCACTCTATTTTCGCCAAAAGCTAGTTGGCCAGCCTCTACAGCTTCTTGCAAGATTTCGACAGGCTTGGTCTTCGAGACCGCCAATAGCTCCACGTCAGCGGCAGCGCGGCCTGATCGTGTGGCCGCGGCTGAAATACGCTCGCGAACGGCTTCTAAATTTGTCTGAATCTCACTCATTCTAGCAAATACGTCTTTCCGGTCTTACTCGAACACAAATGGCAATCCTTGTGCCTTCATCAGATCCCGCTCCTTGGCCAAAAATTGGTCCGCGAGCTTGGCAAAGGTTCCATCTTTCTTCATGCGAGCAAGCGTTGCATTGACCGTAGCTTTCAGATCATCGTTGCCTTTCTTTAAACCCACGGCCCAGAACTCTTCACACAGTGGAGCCAGTAAAGCACGAGTGCGATCAGCGTGTTTGGCATGATAATTCATGACGCTCACTTGATCATAGACCCAGGCATCAACACTGCCGTTGACGACCTCCAGCACACAGGCAGCGTCCGTATCCAGCGCCACAAGTTTGGCTTCGGGCAGTTCCTTGCGACACCATTGCTCTCCCGTGGTAGCGATGCGCACCGCCAGTTTCCGGCCAGGTGTCTGTAAATCTGCTGCTGACGTGACCGATGAGTCCATGGCAGCTAGTATGGACAAGCCCGTCTTGACATACGGATCTGAAAAATCAATCGACTTACGCCTGACCTCATTGGCCGTGAGTGAAGAAATGATGAGATCAATCTGCCCACTTTGCAACGCAGGTATCAGCCCGTCAAAGTTGATGTTACGAAACTCCACAGGCTTCCCCAACTCGGCACCGATCTCTTTAGCAATGACCGCAGTAACTCCTGAGATCTGGCCCTTTTCATCCACAAATTCAAAGGGAGGATAGGTAGCATCGACTCCGACAACGAGCACATCACGCTGAGTGCAACCAAGGATGAGGAGAGAGAGAAAGCAAAAAAGACGCAACAAGAACATGGAGTACAATTTGAAAGGCAATCCACCAAAGGAAAGCGCCATCACAGGCTGGCCAGCACTTTCTCCATCCGCTTTTTGAAAGCCGCCGCCTTGCGATCTTCGCTCTGATTTTCCAGCAAGGATATGTAGTCAAGCCCCACGGCTTCATAACTGCGGGCCTCATCTCTAATGTGCAGTTCCAGGATCCGCAGACTTTGTTCAAAGTCCAACATCGCCGCAGTGTTCTCGCCCAACTCATGTTTAGCCGTAGCAATATTGCAGAGCGACTGAGCGACATCAGGATGATCAGGCCCAAGAATTTTTTGACGGATGGCTAGACCTTCAGAAAACATCTCCTTGGCCTGATCGGAAAAACCAGCGGTATAATAGAGACTGCCAAGATTGTTATAAACGCTGCCCACTTCCTCTGAATCGCGCCCAAGCTCGAGCTCCATCACCTCTAGGCAGCGCAAATAATGCTGCTCCGCCAAAGCAAATTTACCGAGCCCTTTGTAGATCATCGCTAGGTTATTGCGGAGCTGCGCTGCCGAAAAATCATCTGAAGGTGTCAACGCTTCATAATCCGTGATCGCCTGCTCATACCATGGCACCGCCTGGGCTTCACGCTCACTGAAATCAAACAGCGTGGCAAGCTGTGTCCGGAGACGCGCTTTCTCCACGGCAGCGATGTTGCTATAGCTGGCAATCTCCAGAGCCTCGTTATAGCTGGCTTCAGCAGATGCGACTTCACCCGCCTCACGCTGCACATCTCCCAGCACATGCAGAGCGGCGTAAAGCTTGGTTCCGTTCGACTCCTCACGCAGGTCCTTGACGATTCGAGTGGCTGTATGGAGAGCTTCCTCCAACATTCCTCGGCGGAGAAATGAAAGGGCTGGATTCTCGGGCTGAGAAGCGGGACTCGGTGGACTATCAGGCACGTTTGGAAAAGCAGGGTTGATTGAGTGTGTAGCTTCACGGCATATCCCTTCCGGCATCAAGCAAAAACATTGACTGAATTCAGCCAATTTTGCCGTGCTGGCCGATCCAGTCCAACACCTGCCGACGCTGTATTGGCAGTCGCCGATGAAAATTCTCTTCAATCGCGCGTGCCGATTCACCCACGGAAACAGCCTTTTCACCGACCAAACCCAGATCCTCAGCCAGCCGCAATTCAAAGCGCTCTACAAAAGCACGACTCGGATCATGATCATTGAGGTAATCCAGCGCCTTCGTCAAAAGCTCATAAATCCCTAAAATCGGTGCATGAGGCTCTACCACCAGAGCGATGAGCTTCACCAAATAGGTCGCCGCTAACACACGACCATAGCTTTGCCGCAGGCCCAAACGCGGATTCGTCCAACGTGCCTCAGCCAGCGTGTGCAGGTCTCCCGAATTGGCTCGGGCAAACCGGATATCGACGGTGACAAAAAGATCCAAGGTGCCCGCAAAGGGCGACTTTGGACGCAGCGCACCTTTGGCGATCGTGCGGAACAATCCCATCTCAGGGCAGCACCAGTGGACGATCAGTGTCGTCTCCGAGTATCGACTGCGCCCAATGATGATGGCTTCCGTTTTTTCCACTCGACCTTCTCGCTTGTAAAAAGGCTCAACTCAAGGCTGGAAGTTTGACTTCTTGGGGTCGCCACCAGCTTCAATGAAAGCTAGTAGATCCAGAACCTGCTCAGCCTTGAGTGAATTTAACAATCCTTGAGGCATGGGAGAAACTTCGGAAACACTGCGCTCGACGATCAAACTTTTACCGACCTCGATCGTCTCGGGAGTAAGCGGATTGGACTTTAGAACGACACGCTCATCATCCTCACTTTCTAGGCTGCCCATAACCGTGCTGCCATCAGCGCGTTTCAGTGTCACGAAGCGGAATTTTTCATCAACGACCTTGGAAGGGTTCAGTATGTGATCCAATAAATCACGCCGCCCGAAACGCGCTGAGACCTGCACGAGCTCCGGGCCAAACAAACCCGCTGGCAGGCTGCGATCTGTGCTCATGGTATGGCAAAACACACACTGGGTGGCGATGGCTGCATCCTTACCTTTTTCAAAGGAGCGACCGCGTGCCACCTCGGCGAGTCGAGGCTCAAGATCCTCGATTTTCCAAACCCGATACGTGTGTCCAGGCATCGCGTGAGGCGAAAGTGCGACTGGTTTCGGCGGGTGAATGACGTCCACCAGTTTCAACAATTCCTCAGGCTTCAAAGCTGCTGCCAGTTCACTACGCGTGTCCGAGATCGCTTTGAAAAAAGTCGAAGCTCCATTCATCTTTTCCGCCTTGTTCAGCGCCTCGAAAACAAACCGCCGCTGCTCCAGCGTCCAGCCTTCTTTGAGATTGCGCAGCATGAATGGGTAAAACAGGAGATCCTCCGAAGTCGTGGCCGCTTGGAGCAACGGTGTCGTCTTCTCGATGACTGACGGCGATTTCAAATAGATCAGCAGACGGCACAATTCGCGGTTCAAGTTGGTTTGCAGTTCGGGAGCTAGCCCGTCATTGCT
>CAMBPS010000111.1 GCA_945869675.1 Prosthecobacter debontii
GAGCGGAGGTCTTTGATGAGCGCGGCGATGGGTTGATCGATCTGGTTGGCCATCTTGCCGTGGCCTTCTTTGATGGCACCATGGTGATCCCAGGGGTTGGCTCCATTGCCGCCGCCGACGTTGTAGGCGAGCGTGCTGAGTTCGATGAAGCGCACGCCGCGTTCGACGAGTCGGCGTGCGAGCAGACATTGGCGGGCGTAGGCGGCTTTTTTCGGATCGGGATCGTCGAGACCGTAGATTTTCTTCGTTGCCTCGGTCTCGCCGGAGATATCGCAGAGGTCAGGAACGGCGGCTTGCATGCGCCAAGCCATCTCGTAGTTCGAAATGGCAGCCTCGACGTGCATGTCGTGCTGCGTGGTGCTTGCAAAGCGTTTGTCCATCGTACCGATGTAGTCGAGTTGCTTGCGCTGCATATCCTGAGGCTGGCGTGGGCGGATGTTCACCACAGCCTCTGCTTGATCGGCCTTGACGACACTGGCCTGATGCTGCGCGGGTAGGAAGCCATTGCTGAAAAGGCCGACTCCGCCATGCGGAGTCGCTGCGCCGCCACTCTGCAGGACGACGTAGCTCGGTAGATCGCGTGACTCGGTTCCGAGTCCGTAACTGGTCCACGCTCCAGCGCTAGGATTACCCAGAAAGGGAAAGCCGGTGTGCATGAAATAGTTTCCCTGCGCATGCTCGCTGAACTTAGCGGTCATGCTGCGGATCATACACAACTCATCCGCCACACCGCCGATCTGTGGGAAGAGATCGCTCACCTCAAGGCCCGACTGCCCGTAGCGTTTAAAATCCCAGTGCGATGGCTGAACGGTTCCGTTGTTGTTGAACTGCGTCTTTTTGACGGCTCCAGGCATCGGCTTGCCCTCGAACTTCTTGAGCATGGGCTTGTGATCGAATGAATCGACGTGGGAGACGCCACCGCTCATGTAGAGAAAGATGACGCTGCGTGCTTTCGGCGCGAAACGCTTGGCTCGATTCACGAGCGCGGCTTGAGATTCTTCCTGCATGAGGCTTGCGAGCGCGGCCATGCCGAAGCCGGTGGAGGCGCGGGAGAGGAGGGCGCGGCGAGAGAAGTGTGACTTCATGAGTGCGAGAATTGAATGTTGCGGAAAAGCGGTAGGGGAGGCATTGCTTGGCCATGCGAACCTGGAAAGAAATCTGCGAAGATCGCAACATGGAAGATCTGCCCTACAAGGTCGAAACCAACCGCCTTGGTCAGGTGATTCTGAGTCCGCGTGAAAACTGGCAAGGTTGTCTGCAAGCTGAGATCGGTGCCTTGCTTCAAAGGCACCGCTTCGCAGGAAAGTGCATCCTGAGTTGCGCAGTGGAAACATCGGATGGAGTGAAGGTGCCTGACGTGGCGTGGATTTCTGATGATCGGCTTCGCCCGCATCGCCGTTCCGCCTCCATGCCCATCGCGCCGGAGATTTGCGTCGAGGTGCGTTCTTATTCCAATAGCGTTGTCGAAATGATGGGCAAGATGCAGCTCTACTTTGCTCGTGGAGCCGAGGAAGTTTGGTTTTGCGACGAGGACGGGAACATGACCTTCTATCGGCATGATGTGCCGGAGGCGACAACCTCGAAGCTCTGCCCGGACTTTCCGGTGAAGTTTGAGTGGTGAGTTGGCGGCAGTCCAAGGAGCTGTCGCGAGTTCTGAATGCGCGATCATTGCAGATAAATGAACTCCTTCAGGTTAATGAGGCTGTGCGCGAGGCTTGCCCAAGCTTGAAGCACAGGGTCCTTGCCAGCGGTATTGCTGCGGTTGGATTCGAGTGTCTTGATGAGTAGATCGCGTTGCGTTTGAAGGCGCGAGAGTTGAGTGTGCTGCTCATTCGAGAGCGTGGCGAGGATGTCGGCCTCAGTGATCGTTGTGGATTCAATGCGCGCGGTTTTGGCGATGTCTTCGGGCGTCAAAGCGCGGTCGTAGAGGCGGGCGCGGAAGATGCGACCGGCGAGGCCTTTGTTGCCGGTAGGAGAGCCGTGGCGGCAGCCAAGGAGGACTTGGCTGGCGTCAGTTTCAAACACGGCGGCGGGGGCTTTGCGGTAAGTGATGCCGTAGGGTTTGCCATCGCGGTAGCCGCTGATGGTGCCATCGGGTTGATAGACGACGGCGATGTGGACGGGGCGTGTGGCGGCTTCGGTTTCGGCGGGGCCTTCGAAGAGTTCGCTGCGATTAAAGTGGTCGCTTCCGGCGACCCAGTGGGTGGCTTGTTTTTCGCCGAAGACAACAGAGTCAAAGATGCCGCCGTTTTTTTCCTGCAAGGTGAGCACTCCGCCTCCTTGCTGGGTGAGGTTGTCGAGCATGACCCAGGCTTCGAGGGTCTTGGCGGTGAGTTTCTTTGGCAAGGCGCCGGATTTGGCCATGGACTTGCCATCAAGCATGAGGGCACCGTTTTCGATGCGGGCTGCGCCGACGAGTTCGAGGTTCATGCGACCCTTGGTATCACTCAAATCCTTGTCGAAGGTCCATTCGGCGAGGGCTTCTGGCAGATCTGTGGGCACTATGGGGAGTTTGCGTTCGGCTTGGAGTTTCGTGTGTGCGGGATCGAGAATCGCAGTGATTTGGCGGTTCAATGCGGTGATCGTTTCTTCCTGCTTGGCGAGTTCGCGGGCTTGTTCGATGCTTTCCTGCTGAAGGGTGGCGAGGTAGGCGAGGCTTTGCTTCACTTCGTCGTCGCTGGCGTCGCGGTAGTAGGCTTGGCGGAACATTTGGCGGATGCGAACTTCGTCTTTGGCATCGGTGCCGCGCAAAGCCCAGTTGCGTGACCAGTCGATGACTTTGCTGTCATTGAGCAGTGTGAGTGACTGCGCTGGAACATTGGTGCTATCGCGCTTGCCACGGGCACTGAAAGGGACGGGCAGGTCAAAGGTGGTGAGAAACGGGTCGAGGGCGTTGCGGATGACTTTGACGTAGATGCTGCGTCGTGGCTCACCGCTGCCGACGGATTCGCCGTAGAGCGTGGTGTCGAGCTTGCCGGACAGAGTGAGGATGGAATCGCGAATGGCCTCGGCTTCGAGGCGACGCATGCTCCAATGGCTGAGGAGTTTGTTCTCCGGGTCTTTTTGAGTGTTGGGTTCCGAGGACTGAGCACTTCTCTGAAAGGCCTTCGATGACACCATGAGCTTCACCATCTCCTTGATGCTGCCACCGCTGTCGATGAAGCGCTGGGCGAGGAAGTCGAGCAACTCAGGGTGTGTCGGCAGATCGCCGAGTTTGCCGAAGTTGTCGGTCGTGGCGACGATACCGCGGCCGAAGATATGATGCCAAAGACGGTTCACGATGACGCGTGCGGTAAGCGGGTTGTTCTTCATGTCCGCCATGCGCACGGCGAGTTCGAGGCGACCGCTTCCGGTGGTATTGAAGGGTGTGGGATCAAGCGCGTCGAGGAATCGGCGTGGGACAATCTCTGCAGGCTGTTTGTGGTCACCACGAACGAATAGCGCGGCGTCTTTGGCATCGGCCTCAATCACACCGGGAACGCGAGTGGGCGCAGGGAGTTTGGCTTCGAGGTCGCGGTAACGTTTGAGCAGTGCAGCGGCGACTTTTGTTGAAAGCTTGCTAGATTGAATCAGTTGGTTGAGCGCTTCGGCTTGAGCATCAGTCAGCGCGTCGTTCTGCCAAGCTGTGATCAATTGATGTGGCGAAGCGGTAGAGGGCTTTGGCGAGGGGGGAAGCGTTTTGTCCTTTGTGATGGCCACATCGGTCAGACCGAACCACGAACGGCCATCTTTGAACTCGGCTGGCAGGTCGGCGGCGGTGGTGATCTGGAGGAAGATCTCGTCGCCCTTCCAGAAATCGAGATCGAGCGAGCGCCAGTTGAGCTGTTCGTCCTTGGTGTCCTTGAGTTCGGCGGCCTTGTGAATGGTGCCGGTGCGCGGATAGTTCTGGACGACGTATTTGGCTTTCACACCGCCATTTCCAGCTGTGCGAAACCACAACGAGCCGCCGGGATTATCAAAGCGCTTCGAATAAAGAACGGCACGGTCTCGTGAGCTGATGAGGTCGGAAAAATAGCCGCTAGGGTAAATGCGCATGCCCTCTTCTGTGATGGCGAATTCACCTGCCTTGGTCTTGGTCATGCCTTGTGTGAGCCATTCGAAGTTTCCAAGCCCTGTTGAGTCACGGGACGGATCGTTCTGATTGGTGGCGGGGTGATTCGACTTGAGCCAATCGGCGGTGAGGGTGTTTTTGATCTGCGTTTTGAGCTGCTTCAATTTGGCACGAATGGCATCGCCAGAACCAGGAGCATTCACGTCGATTACAGCGGGGTGCGTGCTGGTGAAGATGCCGTAGAGGGCGTAGAAGTCGGCCTGCGAGATGGCGTCGAACTTGTGGTTGTGACAGCGTGCACAGGAGACGGTGAGGGCCTGGAAGGCCTTCGTGACGGTGTCGATCTGGTTGTCGGTGAAGGTGACCATTTCATCGAGCGAATCGACCGGTGAGAAGCCGTGTAATACCATGCGAAGTTGCGCGATGCCGATGGCGCTTTCATTGAGGCCGTTCTTGAGTCGGGGCTTTGGAAGGAGATCGCCAGCGATGGCTTCTTTGACGAGTTGAGGATACGGAACGTCGTCGTTGAGGGCACGGATGAGGTAGTCCCGGTATTGGTAAGCGTAAGGTATCTGGGGATCGCCTTCAGAGCCGTAGCTTTCGGCATAGCGCACCCAGTCCATGAAGTGGCGGGCCCATTTTTCGCCGAAGGCTGGGGAGGAGAGGAGAGTGTTAACCTGCTGCTCGTGAGAGGACAATGAGATGGATTTCTCCCTGTGTCCTTGTCTCATGGTCTCATTGTCTGTTTGTCCAGGTGGAAGGCCGCTGAGGATGTAGCTGGTGCGTCGAGCGAGCGTGGCGGGATCAGCGGGCGGCGCGGCGGTGAGGTTTTGTTTCTTTAGTTCGGCGTCGATGAAGTCATCGATGCTTTTTAGCGTTGAGTTTTCAGCTTTGAGTTTTTGCAACGCCCACCACTGCTTGCGGCGTTCTAGAATGGCTGGCCAAGCGGTTTCTTTTGCCACCTGCTCTTTGCTTGGCGGTGTGTCGCGGGGATCGGTTGCTCCTTCGCGAATCCATTGCTCGAAATCGGCAAGGACTTTATCATCGAGCTTGGCTCCATTTTTTGGCATCTTCAGGTCCTCGTGCTCATGGCGGAGGGTTTGGAAGAGGAGCGAGTTTTGTGGATCGCCGGGTTTGATGGCATCGCCAGTGTCACCACCAGCTTGCCAACCCGCCCTGGAGTCGAGCAAAAGACCGCCCTTCTTCTTCGTGGCAGTGCTGTGGCAATCGTAACATTCTTGTGCAAGGATTGGGCGAATCTTTGACTCAAAAAACTCGATCTGTTGCGGTGTTGAAGCCGCAAAGATTTGGCTGAAGTGGAGCAGGGATGCGGATATGAGAAATAACTTTTTCATGCCAACAGCCTCCGTGTGATGGTTTCGGCGGCCTGCATGCAGAGATGGCCGAATTTTTCGAATTGATCGCGTTTCAAGCGGAAGGATGGAGACATAACTGTGACGGCGGCGACTGGGTAACGGTATTCATCCAGCACGGCAGCAGCCACGCAGTGGATGCCTTCGAGTCCCTCGGCGATGTCGGTGGAGAAGCCTTTTTTGCGAGATTTGGCGAGGTCGTCTAGGAGTGCGCTGCGGGTAGCGAGTGTGGTCGGCGTGTATTGCTTGAGCTTCACGCCAGCGAAGAAAGCATCGAGTTCCTGCGGCGGCAGATGCGCGAGGACGGATTTGCCTGGAGCGCAGGAATACATGGGAACTTGTAGGCCTACGGTGCTGCTGACTTTGATCGGCTGCGACGAGATGCACTGCTCTAGAACGGTCATTTTGTGATTCACGCTGGTAAGGAGTTGTGTGGTTTCGCCAGTTTCATCGCGCAACCATTTGAGTGACTCTAAAGCGCAGACAACGAGGCTTTTCTCGCGAACCTGTGGACGGGAGAGATCAAAGAGCTTGTTCGTCAGAACGAAGCGTTTGTCGTCTTCACGGCGTTGGAGGTAACCGCGGTTGTGCAGTGTGCCGGTGATGCGGAAGACCGAGTTTACTGGCAAATCCAACTCTCGGGCGATCTCGGTTAGGCTCAGGCCAGCCCGATGCTGACCGAGAAGTTCTAGAATAGCTAGCGTTCGCTCGGTGCCTGGGGCCAGCGTATCTTCGGATGAGGAGATGACGGCTTCTTTAATCATTCTAAATCTAGAAACGTTTCTGGATTTGGAATTCTTGCTTGTGTTTCTGACCTCGTCTAAAAAGAGTGCACAACATTATGAAATCCGCCATCGCTGTTCATCCAGGTCATTTGGAAATCCTCGATACTCCCGTGCCTAAGCTTGGGCCTTATCAGGCGCTGGTGAAGACTGAGAGCGCTTGTATTTGCAATCGCACAGATAGTGAACTGCTGCATGGCAACTTCCCCGGCATGGAGGACAGGTTCCCCTTTGCGCTCGGTCACGAGAGCGTAGGGATTGTGACCGAAGTTGGTGAAAAGGTGAGGAATTTTGCGATCGGTGATCGAGTCGTCGGAGGGCTGAATTTTGATTTGCAGATGGAGGGAGTCGATAGTGGCTGGGGCGGCTTTGGCGAGTTCACGCTGGCGAATGATCACGAGGCAATGGTCCAGGATGGCGTGGCGAATGTGGTGAATGGCTGGGTCGAGGTGTATGAAATCCAGACAAAGGTGGACGCGGACATCCCATCGGAGGAAGCTGTGTTACTCTGTACTTGGCGTGAGGTGTTGGGTGCTTTTCGTGATTTCCATCTCAAGCCAGGCGATGATGTGCTGATCTTCGGTGCTGGACCCGTTGGGTTGAGTTTTGTCAAACTGGGACGGTTGTTTGGACTGCGCTGGATCGGTATCGTTGACCGTCATGCAGACAAGCGGGCAAAAGCCCTTTCGTTTGGAGCTGATGCTGGATTTGAGCCCGGAACAATTAACGTGCCAAATCAACTGGACGCTGTGATCGATGCGGTGGGAAGTGCGGACATTCTCCAGCAGGGTCTGCCACTGTTGCGTCGCGGAGGTTCACATTGCATCTATGGCGTCCTAACTCAACCCGTCTTGCACCTTGATAAATCGAAGGGCGATTTCAATTTCAATGTTCTGGTTCACCAGTGGCCGACACGGAAGTATGAGCGCGAGAGCCAGCCTCAACTTTGTCAGTGGATTCGCGAAGGGAAACTGACCTCGAAAGACTTCATCACGCATCGCTTTCCACTGGCGCAGATTCACGAGGCGTTTGATGAAGTGGCGCGTCGTGGAGTGATCAAGGCACTCATTGAGTATCCTTGATCAACGCAATTTCGATTGCAACTAAATTAGCTCGCAAGTCACTTTGCCACTCTTGTCCATGACGCCCAGGGCTACGGCACCAGAGCCAATTTTGAGAGTCTTAGCGGCGTGTTTTGGATCGACGATGGCGACCCAGCCGATGCCCATGTTGAAGGTGTCCCAGCAGTCGGCTGGATCAGCGTGCCGAAGAACTTTTTGGACAACGTCGTTCTGCCAAGTTGGAACCTTGAGATGACAGCCGAAGCCGCGCTTGGTGAAGATGCGGCCAAGGTTTTCAACAAGGCCACCGCCGGTGATGTGGGCCATGGCGGCTGGCTTGATTTTGGCTTTCTTCAGGCCCCAGCATTGCTCATGATAGAGCAGGGTAGGAGTCAGGAGTTGCGCAGCTTCCTTCTTGCTGAGTTTGATGCTTTCCTTGGCAAGGATTCGGCGAACAAGACTGAAGCCGTTGGCGTGGAAGCCGGCGCTAGGCCAGCCGATGAGGACGTCGCCCTTTTTGATCTCGGCTGGATTGAGGACGTCTTTTTTTTCCGCAGCCCCAATGGCAAAGCCTGAGAGTTCGACCATGCCATCCAAAACTGCACCGGGCATTTCAGCAGTCTCACCGCCTGCGAGGATGCAGTTGCAGTCTTGCAGGTATTCAGACATGCCTGCGATGATGCGGGCAAGTTGACGTTTCTTGATCTGATTCACTCCAACATAGTCAAGGAACATGATCGGATCAGCGCCGCAAGTGAGCACGTCATTCACGTTCATGGCGACGAGGTCTTTACCTGCGTTTTCTAAGAGATCGTATTTGAGCAGGAGCTCCAGCTTCGTGCCTACGCCATCACACCCGGTGAAGATGATTGGCTCCTTGTATTTGCTCAGATCATAACCGGCAGCAAAAAGGCCAAAGGCGTTGGCAAGTTTACGCTTTTTTTGGGTGGCCTTCACTAGTGCGCCGATGTCATCGACGAACGAGGCTGCTTCATGGATATCGACGCCGGCTTGTTTATAGGTGTGCTTTGACATGGGAAAAGGAAGGGCGACGACCGTCGCGAGTAAAGAGAGTGAAGCGCAGAACCACAGATGCAAGCATGGCTTGCTTTCTAGATAGGATCTAAAGCACCGCGCTGATTGTAGCTGCCGCATGCGGGGCACTGGCTGATAGTCGCTGCTTTTTTCGGAATAGCGTAGGTGCAGTTACATATTCGACATTGAATAGCGATCCGGCGACGGCGAATTTCGCGCCTGCGTTCACGCCAGAGATTCCAGATCCAGAGGCAGCAAACAAGGAGAACTCCAATCATCATGACTGCGACGATGAGGCCACTGAGTTGGACGCGTATCATGCCTTAGTCTCCTTGACCCAAACAAAGGTGACTTCGGCCCATGCAATCTCTTTGCCTGTTGGTTCAAAGCGCATTTGAGTCATAGCTGTGTGTAATTTAACCATGATCGCGGGATCTTCAGATGAGGATAGTGGCAGCGCCACGATAACCTGTCCTAAGGGGCCGATGGCTAGCTGAAACTGCGGACGTCCTGCGTCAGTCAGTGCTATATCATTCAACGGCGGAGTTCTTAATATGCGAAGCGTGCTGTCTGATTGTATCACCGGCTTTAACTTTGCTTGGGCTACTTTAGTGGTTTCATTGACGATCAAGTGTGGTAGCGGTGGAAGTGTATCAATATCAACTGCAAAAAGAAGCGGGCTCTCGCGGTTCTGGGTGCTTAATTGAGGTGCTTTGAGTTTAAGTTCAAACCTACTTACAGGTGGCTCAAAAGCTGGTGATTCGGCCTCAGTGGGAATCTCGCGAATCATGTGTGAATCTGTAGGAAGCAGGGTGAAGCTGCGATCTACGGCGCGGTTAATTAGGGCTCTGTCGGTATCGACATTTGGATTGAGCACAATCATTTGCTGGGGGCGCGACGTGAGTTTTGGCGCTTCTGGTGTGGTGATACGGAATAAAATGAACAGTAGGGCAAAGCCGGCTGCTGTGACTAAAAACGCACTCAAGAGCCATAGGCCGGTGCGCTCTTCGCGGTGCCAGTCAAACAGGAGTCCAGAGTCTGAATTCCGTGAGTCCTTCATCGTGTCGCTGAGGTCGTTGGATCCGGCGTGGTGGAGAGAGCGACTTCATAACCTAACTCTAGGGCTAGGTTGCTGACTTCAGTGAATCGTGCTGTTGGCGCCTGCCGATCTGTGTGCAAAATAATGCGTCTTTCGCCTTCTTTTCGGCCCTTTAGCTCAATGCGCAGCTCTTCCCAAGTCATACGTTTACCATCAAAGTAGAGTGGCGAATCACTGCCAGGAGCTAGGGTGACGATATGAGCCCGATCAAAGCCAGTAAGACGGCTGCTGGAGTGGGGTTTCTCTACCTTGATACCACTTTGAACGATGAATCCGCTGCTGAACAAAAAATAAACCACAAGTAGCAGAACGGCATTCAGGAGTGGTGTGATGTAGAGCCAAGGGCTCTGCTTTGGCAGGTGGCTTTCTAGCTTCATGCGTCGATCCTGGAATCAGCTTTTCATCGCGCGGCCCTTTGCCGGCATTTCCTCCACGGCTTGACGGAATTCGACGATGTTATCCGTGGTCTTAGCATCTTCGATCAAGTTTACGATCTCTACGCCGGCGCGCTCCAGATCATGCATGATGGAGCGTGAGCGGGCGCTGAGAAAGGCGAAGAAGAGGTAGGAGGGAATCGCAACAACCAATCCAAGTGCGGATGTGATGAGACTTTCATACACGCCACGAGCAACTTCTGCGGGAGTCGTCATGCCATTGGCTGAGGAGAGATTGGTGAAGCTGTCGAGCAGGCCAATGACGGTTCCTAAAAGGCCAATAAGCGGTCCTGTATGAGCAATTGCGTTCAAGATGGCAAGATAGCGTTCCAAACGCGGCACCTCAAGCTGGCCAGCTTCTTGGACAATTTCTTTGAGCTGTTCGCGCGGGGCATGGTGGCGTAATAAAGCTGCATGGATGACTCGACCTGCAGGCACGCGAGTGGCCACACATTCCTGGAGTGCCTCAGCGTAATTTTTGCGACGAATCAGGGCAGCTAGGCCTGCCAAAAATTCACCGATGTTCATACTGGCACGGTGATAATAGGATAGTCTCTCTAGGAAGATGGCAACAGAGAAGCCAAGGCATGCCATTAGCAGCCACACGAGTGGGCCTCCTTTGGAAATCAGTTCAGTCATGGTGCAGAAAAGGTTGGGATGTGATCAGAATGTTTTGATGTCGGACCTAATCCGATCAGTGCGTTCAATCTCAGCATAATGGATGCCTCTTGATTATAAATCTAAAGACAGCCATAATTCTATACTCTTTTTACTGGCCGATGCCAGCCTATTTTGATCACACCAACTGACAACTTACCCTTCCGCGTCCTTTTGGCCGAGGAAAGTCTGCCCTACCGTCGAGTAATCCGAGAGGCTTTGATATCCTTTCGACAATGTGAAGTGGACGATTGCCAGTCGGGTGAACGTGCTTTTGAAATGGCCGTCTCGCGTCCGTATCATTTGTTGATTTTAGCGGTGTCGTTGCCTGATTTAGGCGGCCTGATGTTGGACCGACTCATTGCCCGCAGCTATCCGCTGGTTCACCGTGGTATTCACACTGCCCCCCCGGTTATTTTCATGATGAGATCAGGCGATGCTGGCGAAATCGATGCTATGAAGCGTGATGTTCGTTTGCGTGGCTGTTTGAGCTATCCGCCGAAATTAGATGCGCTTCTGGCCTTAACGTCGGGACTTTTACCCGAAAAGCGTCCTGATCTGCCAGAACTTTCCCAAAGTCATCCTCAACTACCCAAACATCTTTCTTTCCCCAATGTTCCCTGATCAAAAACGCACCAGTGTCAAGATTTGTGGTATCACAGAAGAGCGGCAAGCTCGAGATATCATTTCCCTAGGTGCAGATGCCTTGGGGATCAACTTTTGGCCAAAATCTAAGCGCTATTTGCCTATAGATTCCGCGGCTGCCTGGTTGCCCTCATTGCTAGATCAAATTACGTTGATCGCGGTTTTGGTGAATCCAGATGCGGACACTTTAAACGCCATCATTGAACAGCATCTTGTTCATATCCTTCAATTGCATGGAGACGAGACACCAACCGATGTAGCAGATCTTCTGGATCGCGGTTGTAGGGTCATCAAAGCCCTGCAAATTCGTGATCGGGAGTCATTGTTACAAATTGGTAGTTTTCCATGTGAGACCATTCTTTTGGACGCTTTTAACCCAGGTCTCTATGGTGGATCGGGCGAAACATTTCCTTGGAATCTGGCGGTGATCGCTCAGGACATGTTCCCAGAGAAGCGCATCATTCTTTCAGGTGGCCTGACTCCTGCCAATGTTCGGCAGGCCATTGAATCGACCCATCCTGCTGCGGTGGATGTGGCGAGTGGTGTGGAATCTTCACCAGGAATCAAAGATTTAAATCTTGTCCGTGAATTTATCGAGCAGTCCCGCGGCGCAGATTAACCTCCCGACTAACTTGCCCAAGATTTACGCGATGTTCCGCCCGCCATGGATGATATGAGACGGTTCGTGATTCGAGTTTCTAATCACAGGATTAACAGGAAAACAGGAATGGGTTCTGACCTGTAAATCATGTCTTTCTGTTTTCCTGTAAATTTGAGTATCCAGTTGCTTTGTTTTTGTCTCCGACTCATACGGCCAAAGTGACTCTTCGTTGCACATCTCACGCCCCGTGGATTGTCAGCTAGATTCAGGAATGGTTGACCGCCGATTTGCATCCGTCATTGATTCCGCAAGGCTTTTTGCCTCTCGGGCAGGGCACCCAAGACACAGCCGCTTCGAGTCGAAGAAGCCTTGTGAAACCATGCCCTGGCGCAACTCAACGATCTTTCATTCCCGGATCTAGGTTTAATCTTTAGTTCGTAGGTTTCTAGCGGCGTGAATTGAACGCATCGCTGTAGCCTCGCTCGAAGCTGCGCCTGAATCTTGGATCATACACGCCGGTATGAGCGCCTGGA
>CAMBPS010000112.1 GCA_945869675.1 Prosthecobacter debontii
CTGCCATAACAACACGAACCAACTCGTGACCAAGAATACCTTCAGCAGCGGCCAGAAGCCATGGGTGAAAGGTAACTTGGATAAGACCGGTCATGTCAATCTCGGCTCTGGCCCCGTGGCAGTGAAGGGAGACGGCAGTTTCGAAGGCCAAGCCCCAGCCCGCACCACGACGATCACGGCCAAGGATGGCAGCGACAACGTGATCTCTGAAAACTGGCAGCTGACATCTGGTTCCGGCACCACTAGATTGCCTCATTCACTGCTGTAGAAGGTTTATTTTAACCGCTAATAGACGCTTATTGACGCTAATTTCAGAGTTGGAAACAGAATTTCCCGAGGGCTTTTATCAGCGTTTTTTAGCGTCCATTAGCGGTTAAGAAATCTGATGGGCAGGTTACGATCAGCCAGTTTGATTACACCTGGAACAGTCGCTTTCACGCGTGTCTGCATTGCCCGCTGCGGCGCGGATGATGTGCTCAAGCTGGTAGCGATTCACGGGTGCGGAATTGTTTAATAATGGATGTGCGCTCGGCTGTCGTGAGCAGCCCCGCAAAGGGACTGGACTGACGTAGGCGACACGCATATTCGTCGCTGCTAAGCAGGAGGGCGATCACCACTTCGAGGGGGCCATTGAGCAACGAACGCCATTCTAAGAAGACAGGTTGAACCGACGGTGAACAAGTATTCAGCCAGCGTTCCAGATTCGCCAAACCACGATTCACCAACGCAGGCTCCGCTATTAACTTCTGTGCTGTAAGGCGATCAAAAGCCAGGCTGCGTTCGTCGATGTAACAATGCTTGTTCATGGAGAGAGACAAAAGGTTACGCCTCTGAGCTTACTGTGGCAAGTTGGGAAACATTTAGAGGGCATGAAAACCTGAGAACCATCCGGCAGAATGAGGCGGATCGTGATGCAGTAGTTGGCTTTCTGAAGGAGGATGCGAGCGTGGTGTGCGACTATGGTCAATGCTGTCACATAACACAAATCTTCTCGTGACCAGAACCTAAGTAAAGGGCAGCAAGAATGAGGCGGTCCATCTTGGCTTCACTTGAGGGCTTTGGCCTCGGGATATTTGGCGAGGATGGCGCGAAGTTGTTTCACGATTTCGGGCTGCTCAATGGCAAGATTTTTCGTTTCTTGAGGATCGCGCACGTAGTCGTAGAGTTCGAGTTCAGCGCTGTCAGGCGCGGCACCAGGCTTTTTCCATTCAACAAGGCGGTAGCGCTCAGTACGAATGGCTCGGCCGAGGGTTTGCTTGGGAAAGCAATGGAAGGCATGGTCACGGATTCGGGCTTGTGGATCTTTGAGCACAGGAACAAGGCTACGGCCGTCAATACGTTGCGGGCCGTTGGGCGCGGGGAGATTAGCAAGTTCCGCGAGGGTGGGAAAGAGGTCCACAGACTCGGCAAGTTGGAGGGTGCTGCTAATGGGCTGGATGATGCCTGGAGCGCTGATGAGGAGCGGGATGCGGTTGGCCTGCTCGTAGTTGGTGTGCTTTGTCCAGATGCCGTGATCGCCGAGATGAAAGCCATGGTCGCCCCAGAGAACAATCAAAGTGGAATCAGCGAGTCCCAGTCGGTCGAGCTCATCGATGACCTTACCGATCTGAGCATCGACAAAGCTGGTGCTGGCATAATAACCCTGGATCAGTTGGCGTTTCAGTTCAGGGGAGAAAGTCGCATCGTTCTCCGGCACGGGTTTGTAGGCAGCAATCTCACCACCATGCTTATGAGACACTTGGGGCGAGCTCGCAGGGTGTTCCTCCAAGGTGGGCATCGGTAGCTTCTGCGGATCGTGCATGTCCCAGTATTTCTGAGGGGCCGAGAACGGTAGATGCGGTCGCACAAAACCTACCGTGATGAAGAAAGGCGTGCCCTCTTGTTTGCGGCGTTGTTGCGCGGCTCGCAGTCGCTTCATCGTTTCGGTAGCGACACGGCCATCCGCGTAGTCGTCGTCTTTGACATCCGGGGACTCGAAGGCAGCTCCGCGCGTTAAGGTTTTGATTTGAGCGAGCTTTTGATTGGTGAATAGCGCTTCTTCACGCGTGAGTTGGCCTGCCTCGGTGCTTTCGGGGTCGAGATATTCGATCACTTTTTCTTTAAACGGTGGCACGCTGAAGGAAGCTGGATCGCCTTCATTGCCATGACCGACATGGAAGACCTTACCGATGGACTCGGTGCGATAACCGCCATGATTGGCGAAGTGTTGAGGCAACGTCACAGCATCTGGCAAACGGTTCCGTAATGAGCTACCCAGACCATACAAACCGGTCGATGAGGAATGAGAACCTAGCATCAGCGCAAAGCGAGATGGCGCACACACGGCTTGATTGCAGTAGGCCAGATCAAATCGCATTCCTCGCGCTGCCAGTCGGTCGATATGGGGTGTCTTGGCGGCGCTGTCGCCATAACAACCAAGCGCGGGTTTTAAGTCATCGACCAAGATGAGCAGAACATTGGGCCGCTCTGCCCATGCAGAGGGCAGATGACAGAGCAGAAACAGTGTAAAAAATCGTAACATGGTCATGGGAACGACAGGTAACGAGCGAGAAGTCGCATCGAACCCTCAACGGGCTATCCAATATCCACAGTGTTGGAGTGAGTGACTTGAACCGGCGCAATCCACCCCTGCCTGCGGTCCTAATTCGTCGCAGCGGCAGCCGCTTTTTTAGCTTTGCGCTTTTGTTTTTTGGCTTCGGCTTTACCACTGGGGCTTCCTTCGTTGTCGCTCATTTTGCCATGAGCAGAAGGGGGGATATTGATGCTGGGAAAGTGTTTGGCGAGTTCGATCTTGAGCTGGGCATGCTCTGGCTTGCTGGCGAGATTGGTCCATTCGTAGTCGTCGTTACTGTGATCATAAAGCTCCTCACCACCATCAGCGTAGCGAATGTAGCGCCAACGATCAGTGCGGACTGCGTGGTTGTTTTGACCAAAGGTAGTGACGCCGACGCCATTCCAAGTCGCAGTTGGATCAGCAAGCAGGGCTTTGATCGTATCGCCTTCAAGCCAATCGGGTTTTGGCAAGGTGGTGAGTTCACATAGAGTCGGATACAGGCTCATGAAATCGACCGGACTCTTGCAGATGCCACCAGGCGTGGTGAGACCGGGCACGACCCAAATGAAGGGCGCGCGAGTGGCCTCCTCCCAGAGCGCAAACTTCCGCCAATGCTGCTTCTCGCCAAGATGCCAGCCGTGGTCCCCCCAGAAGACGATGATGGTATTGTTCTTATGAGGCGACTTGTCATAGGCATCGAGCACACGACCCAGTTGACCATCAAGGTAGGAGATGGCTGCAAGGTAGGCCTGAACGGCTTCTTTCCAGCGACCTGAAGCCAGCACGGCCGCGTGATCACCCGATGGCTTGGCCATTTTCAGACCGGCGGAAGGGATGTCGGAGAGATCATCTTCTTGAGTCGGTGGCAGCTGGATATCCGCCAGCGGATGCATGTCATAGTATTTCTGAGGCACGTTCCATGGCATGTGAGGTTTGTGAAAACCTAACGTGAGGAAGAACGGCTTGTCATGGGTCTTGCTGAGTTCTGAAATGCCAAAGTTGGCAATGCTGGTATCCGAAACAGCCTCGTCGCCGCCCTCAACGATGGGGCCAAAAGCGATGCCGCCAATGCTGCGGTCACTGATGCTGCCTTTCTGGACGGTCTCTTCTTGGATGGTAGTCCATTGCTCTGGCCAGCCGAGTCCACCATGCCAGAGCTTGCCAGTGCCCAGGGTATCATAGCCTGCCTTCTTGAACTGCATGACTAAAGAAATCTCAGGCTTTAGGACTTGGGTGAAAGGATTGTTATTGTCGTAGATTCCAGTGGTTCCTGGGCGCTTGCCAGAGAGAAGGGCGGCGCGTGAAGGATTGCAAACGGGTGCGGCACATTGTGCCTTGGTGAAGCTCACCCCCATGGCGGCTAAGCGATCAATGTTAGGCGTCTTGGTCTGTTTGTTACGCCCGAAATGTCCAATCCAGTGATTGAGATCATCCACAGCGATGAAAAGGACGTTGGGCTTGGCCGTATCTGCAGCGAAGGACGAAACTAAGATAAGGAATGACGAAAGGACAACGAGCAAGGGCTTCATTCGCGTGAGAACGTCAGAATATCCGCAAGCTTTCAACCCAGATTCAATGCTAGACAGCCAATCACTAACCGGTCGTCCGCAGCCCAGAAGCCAAGGCGTTGATGGAAATCAGCATGTCCGGTAGCATGCCATCCGCGATTTCTGTTTCACCGGCTTGCAGATGTGCACGCCAGTTACGAAGTAAGTTCACCTGCTGCACGTGGAGCACTTGCAAGGGTTCCTCGCGAATATCCAGGGTATAAGCCAGCCTTGGACGACGATCCGCAAAGGTACCCTGAAACAGTTCTTCCAAGATGGCTTTCGTTCGTTTGTATTCGGCTAGGATAATGGCCAGGAAGCGTTCACGGATCTCCACATCAGAGACGAGATCCGCATAAAGCTCCATCAACTCAACCTTAGCGCTGACCAGAGAACTTTCAATGTTGGTTAAAACATAGCGGAGAAAAGGAGAAGATTTTAGCCCCGTCTGGATGGCCAGAAATCCTTCTTTGTCCTCATTTTTCAAACGGTCAAGAGCCGAACCCGCGCCGAACCATCCAGGCAGATAGAATCGTGACTGTGTCCACGAAAACACCCATGGAATTGCACGTAAATCGTCCAAACTTGCCTGCCCGGTTCGGCGGGATGGGCGCGATCCGATACGCGCATGTTCCAGAGCATCAATCGGAGTCGCGTTACGATAAAAAGTCATGAACCCTGGCGTCTGTAAGAACGCTCGGTAAGCATCTCGACTCCAACCCGCAAGCACATCCAGTGTTGGGAAAAGTTCTTTCGAAACTGCCGGTCCATGACGATGCCGCGCAGTAGCCGCCGCAGCAGAGGCCATCAAGAGTTCGGTATTATAAACGGCAGAGCCTAAGTGAGCATATTTTTGAGCAATGGTTTCGCCCTGTTCTGTCATGCGCAGACAACCACTCAACGAACCCTGTGGCAGTGCCTCCATGAACCAATGGGTAGGTCCTGCACCACGTCCTACGGTGCCACCACGACCATGAAAAAAGATCGGCTGCACGCCATGCTTAGCGGTCGCTGCTGAAAGCTCGTTTTGAGCGCGATGCAGTGCCCACTGACTAGCGAAAATACCACAGTCTTTGTTGGAATCTGAATATCCCACCATCATCTGCAGCGTTGGCCTTTCGGCCTTGAGGCTGCGGCGTGTGACTGAATGCGCCAAGAACTCGTCCACGATGCCAGGGCCAGCCTCCAGATCTCCCATGGTCTCAAACAAGGGGGTCACTGGCAACGGGCAACGCAGTCCACCTGACTCCCAGGTCATCAGACCGGCTTCGCGAGCCAAAAGATAAACCGTCAACAAATCCTCGACATTACGGGTCATGGAAACGATTAACGCCCCGAGGCCAGCTGTGCCGTATTGAGCGATATGTGCGACAAGCACTCGATGACAATTTAAAACTGTATCGGCTTCAGGCCCTGCTGACATACCAGCCGCCAGGAAGGGCCTAGAAGATAAAAGCTCCTTTTCCAACAAGGTTCGTTTTTCAGCCAGTGACCATTCAGAAAGCGGACGATCCCCCAACAATTCAGCAGTTCGTAGCAACTGCTCCAAAGCTTTCTCATGGAAAGCCGAGTTTTGCCGAACATCCAAGGTGGCAGAGTGAAAACCAAAGGCTTCTAAACGACGACGGAAAGGCACAATGAATTCGGTCACCAAGGCCCCTGCCCCGACAGACTCTAACGATTCCGCATAGACGTTCAAATCCTCTAACAAATCCGCAGGTGTGGCGTAACCCGCTTTGACGCCAGGTTTCTCTAATTCTAGGGCTAAACGAGCGCGGATCATGTAGGCCGCAAATCGCCAAGGCTCCTCCTTGTTACGCTCTAGGATGTAGTCCACATCCACCGAACTCTCTGCGCTTAAGATACCCTTCAACTTCTCAATCAGTTCCTGGAGAACGGGTGGCGTGATTTGAAATAGCGAGCTCAGGGGTGAATTTTGTGCCAACAATTCCATATCCCGGCGATGAACTCGCAATGCACTCACCCGCATCGCTTTAAGCGCCTTGGAGGTCACATCGGAGGTCACGAAGGGATGTCCGTCCCGATCCCCACCAATCCAGCTGCCGAAGCGGATTAAGGGCGGCAAGGTATCCACCTTGGCTGGATTAAAACCTGCTGCGATCCAAGCCTCTCGCAGATGAATATGAGCCCGAGTCAAGGCTTCAGGAAAAACGTCACGCAGGTAGTGCAGAGCGTTTTGCAGTTCAGCATCGATGGTAGGCCGCGTGACATGGATCTCACCGGTGCGCCAGAGATTTTCCAGCTGAGTTTCTAGCTGCGCCTGGATGCGATCCTGTTCCCGCTGAGTGTAGGCAGGATTCTCGTGGCGGTTCATGAGACCGTAAATCTCCAGATGCAGGTCCCGAACTGTTTCACGTTTCGCTTCCGTCGGATGTGCTGTCAATACAGGTTCCACCAGCACATCACGTAACACAGCGACCAGTTCGTCCTCGGTCAGCCCCAGAGCCTTCATTTGGCGAAGATTATCAGGCCACATCCCAGGTTCTGCGATCGGACCGCGATCCTTTTCACGAAGCCGACGAATTTGAGAAGCTGCGCGCTCCTCGACAATATTGAGAAGCTGAAACGCAATTGAATAAGCCTGTCCCAATGCCCGAGTCGGCAGCGGACTTGCTGCCTCAGGATGACCCAACCACGGCAATTTTTCAGCCAAAGCCCCTTCGCCGATGCGCTGAAGCACCGACGCAAAAGCGTTCATGAGAAACTTAAGATCATCTTCGAGCAGTCGGAAGCCATGCTCCCGAAGGGGGTTGGTTGAGGTCATCTCCGCTTCATAAGCAGGAAAGATGCCGCTGCACGCGCCGGCACGAAAAAATTACGCCCGGCTCCAAAAAAACTTATTTCACTACGCCCGTGAATCCTGCTTTGTGCATGGAATTCAGCAAATCAGCTTCGGTGAAATCACCCTTGATAGTGAAAGTGCTGGCCTTGGAAACAATCGTGTGCTCGGTAACTCCTGGGACAGATTTTACCGCTTCAATCATGGCATTAGCACACTTCTGGCAGCAAAGGTGAGCTCCGGAGACTGTCGCTTCTGTGAGCTTTTTGGCAGGCTTAGCCGTTGACAATGAAGAGGCCGACTTTTCTTCAGAGGCATCGCTCGTCCCAAAATAACCCGCGGCCATGATTGCCTCGACAGCCTTTTTAGCGCCAGATTTGGATTTAGCGGTGACGGTTACCGTTTTACCCTCAGCCGTCACCGTCACGCCATCCACACTACTTCCTGCCTTAGTGATACCATTTGTGCAACTTTTGCAGCAGTTATGAACGCCTGATAAAGTGATCGTGGTTTCAGCATTAAGCAGACTGGTAACGAGGAAGAAAAAGCTGAGCATTAGGTATTTCATGAGATGCATAAAACGTATGGCAAATAACAATCTTCATTTAATCTTTTCTAAATCCTGATGGCAACGACCCAGAAACTCACAAGCTGAGTCCGCTCTAATGGCAAATTTTAGCTCCACTCAAGCTCAACAATGAGAAAGACTCATTCATTGAGACGTGTATCTTTCAGGGAGTGCTGCTTTTTGCAAGGTGCTCCCAATCAGGTCCGGCAAGCCCCCATGTCACCTCCTTCAATAAATCACCCACCTTATATTAAGCTCTATCGAGTTCTGTCAGTGAGCATTATTGCATTTTGCCTAGCAGGAAGTGCAATGGCCGCGGTTGGCATGCATTCAGGAGCAGTGATTTATGAGAAAATGTGCGCCGAATGTCACGGCAAGGATGGCCAAGGTGTGGACGGAAAATATGATGAGCCACTCACGGGAGAACGCACGCTTGAAGCGTTGACTCGAAAGATCGAAAAGACCATGCCAGAGGACAAAGAGGGCACTTGTGTCGGAGATGATGCCAAAGCTGTGGCCACTTATATTTACGACGCCTTTTATTCAGTTTCTGCTCAGGCTAAATTGCGACCACCCGTCAAGGACCTCACAAGGTTGACGATTTCTCAATACAGAAACTCAATCATGGACCTTGTTGGTCAATTCCGCAACGGACCAGGATATGACCGCCCGATTGGCCAAGAAAAAGGTCTGAAGGCAGTATATCGCGGTTTTGAATTACCAAAGCCTGAAGCGCCTAAACCTATCGTAAAATTAGCCGAACAAGAAAAATTGGAAAAACTCAAGGCTGCAAAAGTTGACGAAAAAAAGATTGCTGAAGCTACCAAACTCCTTCAAAAAGCAATCGAGCGCCAAAAACAAAAGGAGCGCAAAGAGGAAGCGGAAAAGGAAAATAAACGTAAGCGCGCACAATTTGAGCGATTGGATTCGAAAATCGCTTTTCATTTCGGAAGTGCTAGCCCCGATCCATCCAAGCTTGTCGCCAGTGAATTCAATAATCGCTGGGATGGATGTGTCGTTGCCAATGAAACAGGCACTTATGAATTCATGGTCAAAACCGAGAACGGCGTTCGACTCTTTATCAATGATGATGAAGAACCCCTCATCGATGGATGGGTGAGCAACGGCCCCGAGGTCAGGGAGGAAAAGAAGAGCATTTATCTAATAGGGGGACGTGCCTACAGACTCGTTTTAGAGCACTTTAAATTCAAAGAAAAATCCGCCTCGGTGGAACTCTGGTGGAAACCTCCGCACGGTATTTTTGAGATCATTCCCGAGCATGCACTCAGGACTGACCGACCTCAAGTTCAGATGATCGTGAATACCGCATTTCCTGCGGACGACCGAAGTGTTGGCTATGAGCGTGGCTCAAGCATTTCGAAAGCTTGGGAACAAGCTACTACAGAGGCCGCAGTCGCCACGGCTGAACATATTGAGGCTCGCCTAGATCGTCTTGCTGGCACAAAACCAGGCGCACCGGACCGAAACGAAAAGCTGAAGCAGTTCGCGAATCATTTTGCTGAACATGCTTTTCGACGTCCACTCAGTGAAGAGCAAAAGCAACTCTATATCGAGAATCATTTCATCAACTCTAAATCAGCAGATCAGGCGGTTAAAAGAGTTGTTTTATTTTCGCTAAAATCCCCCCAATTTCTCTATCCTGCGCTAGGTGAAAATGAACTTCCTGATGCATTCAACATTGCGTCAAGATTGGCACTGAGTTTATGGGACTCCATCCCAGATCGAAAACTCTCCCAAACCGCTCTAAGCGATAAGTTAAGAACTAGGGATCAGATCAGGATCGAAGCCCTCCGCATGATCAAAGATCCGCGCGCCAAAACCAAGGTCCACGGGTTCTTTTATCACTGGTTGGATTTAGAACACGCTGAAAACACCTCAAAGGACCCCAAAACTTTCCCAGGTTTTAATAGTGATGTCTTGGCTGATCTGCGTGAGTCACTGCTGGAGTTTATTGACCAAGTTGTCTGGACTGAAAAATCGGATTACCGGGAGCTGCTTCAAGCTGACTATTTGCTTCTCAACGAACGTCTGGGCATCTTTTATGGCCAGCCCGTCAAAGGAGATGCTTTTCAGCGCATCGCTTTCGATCCCAAACAGCGTGCGGGCGTCGTCACGCACCCCTATCTGCTGGCCTCTATGGCTTACAGTAGGCAAACATCACCGATTCACCGAGGCGTCTTTCTCACCCGCAATATTGTTGGCATGGCACTCAAGCCGCCACCCATGGCTGTGACCTTTGACGAAAGCCATTTTAACCCGACTCTCACCATGAGGGAAAAAATCACTGAACTAACACGCAACAACTCCTGCATGTCCTGTCACTCCACCATCAACCCGTTGGGTTTTAGTCTGGAGAACTTCGATGCCATCGGCCGTTGGAGAACCAAGGATAACAATAAACCAGTCAACGCCATCAGTGAATTTGCCGACGATCAGGGCCAAACCATTCGTCTTACTGGTCCACGAGACATTGTGAACTATGTGGCAGATAACCCGGCAGGGCACCGCGCTTTCATTCGCCACCTTTTCAATCACTTGATCAAGCAGCCGATTCCTGCTTATGGGCAAAATATCATCGATCTCTTGCAACGAAACTTCGCTGCATCTGATTGCAATATTCAAAAACTACTTGTGGAAATCGCTCTGATTGATGCGGTCGATGGCGTTGCGTTTTCTAAGAAGCTACAGCCAAAAGCTATCCAATAATGCGAGCTTTCAGCTTCCAATCAGCAATCGTCAAGCAATCACTGGCAGAGTGCTGTGAATTGAGTATGAAATTGCATGGATTTGATTCGTCGCATTTTAATTACTGGAGCCAACGGAACGCTTGGGCACGCAATGGCGCGCTATTTTTTGGAGCGTGACAACTCATGCCATGTCTTCCTAGGGGTGCGCGAACGGCGTGAGCTTGCGGAAGTGGTGGTGACAGACTTTCCTGAACGAGCCTTTTTATGTCCACTCGAGATTACTTCCCAAGAGGCCTGGACCGAAGCACTAGAAGGGATCACAGCGAAGAGTGGTCTACTCAATGTGCTGATTAATAATGCCGGCTATCACGATGATGCCCTACTAGCCTCCATGTCTCTGTCTCAGTGGTCTGGTGTGCTGGATAGTAATCTAAACGCTGTCTTTTTAGGTTGTCAGGCAGCCATGAAGTCGATGCTACAGCAGCGTTGGGGGAGGATAATTAATGTAGCCTCCCTGAGTGCCCTTCACTCGCCAGCAGGTCAGACAAACTATGCAGCAGCAAAAGCTGGCGTCTTGGGACTGACGCGCAGTCTGGCAAAGGAATGCGCACGGCTGGGTATCACGGTCAATGCCATCTGCCCTGGTCATATCGAGGGCGCTTTGCCGAAAAGCTGGTCTGAAGAGCAGATCAAAATGGTCAAACGTGAAACCCCCATGCGCCGCTTTGCAAAGCCAGAAGAGATCGCTGCCGTTGTTTTCTTTCTTGCCAGCGCGGAGGCCAGCTATATGACTGGAACCTCCATTAAGCTCGACGGCGCGCTCGTTTAGTTTTTTCTTCACTCCCGACACCCTCCCGCCCCCTCCCGAATGAATCTCCGTGCCAAAATCAAAGAAGTCATGGCCACTGAACTAATGCTGGAAGTCAGTGTGGATGAAATCGGCGATGATTCCCCCCTCTTTGGTCCGAACGGGATCGGCCTTGATAGTGTCGACGCACTGCAACTCGTTGTGGCGATTGAAAAGCACTTCAAACTCAAGATCTCCGATCAGGATAAAGCACGCGAGATCTTAGCCAATGTGGACAGCATCGCTAGGGCCATCGAGGAAGCAGGACTGGTCTGAGCCAAAGACTAGCGTGTGTCTGTATGAAAAAGGCTGTCCTCATCCTGCTAAAGCTGGTCATTAGCACAGGACTCCTCTGGATGATCTTCCGCGCGCCTTCCTTCCGAGAATCCATTCTTCAGCATGTGGGGTCCATGTTTACCCATTGGCCCTGGACTTTGGCGGGCTTAGCCTGTGTTGGCACCTCCACTTGGCTCAGTGGCCTGCGTTGGCATATTTTACTCAAAGGCCAGCAGCAACTGATCTCGAAAACCGAAGTCATACGCGTGACTTTTATCAGCAATTTTTTTAACATCACCTCACTCGGTGTCGTTGGCGGAGATGCCTACCGCGTGCTCTCACTCATTCAGAAGCATGGGTTGATGCGACTGCCCTTAATGG